>NZ_NIXO01000005.1 GCF_002204795.1 Pseudomonas sp. K2I15 | reverse complement strand
TGTGGGAGCTGTCGAGCCTTGGCGAGGCTGCGATGGGATCGCCGCGGTGTACCTGGCAGACCGCGCCGTCTGCATCGCGGGCAAGCCCGGCTCCCACAGGGAGTGCATTCCAAATTTGGGAGCGACATAGCTCTAATGTGGGAGCTGTCGAGCTTTAGCGAGGCTGCGATGGGATCGCTGCGGTGTACCTGGCAGACCGCGCCGTCTGCATCGCGGGCAAGCCCGGCTCCCACAGGGAGTGCATCCAAATTTGGGAGCGACACAGCTCTAATGTGGGAGCTGTCGAGCCTTGGCGAGGCTGCGATGGGATCGCCGCGGTGTACCTGGCAGACCGCGCAGTCTGCATCGCGGGCAAGCCCGGCTCCCACAGGGAGTGCATTCCAAATTTGGGAGCGACATAGCTCTAATGTGGGAGCTGTCGAGCCTTGGCGAGGCTGCGATGGGATCGCCGCGGTGTACCTGGCAGACCGCGCCGTCTGCATCGCGGGCAAGCCCGGCTCCCACAGGGAGTGCATCCAAATTTGGGAGCGACACAGCTCTAATGTGGGAGCTGTCGAGCTTTAGCGAGGCTGCGATGGCGTCCGCACTGCAAACATTCATGTCGCGGACCCAACCAAATAGGCTCAGGCATTTTTTGGGTGGTTGGCGATGTTTACTGCTCACGATATGCCAGTGTCCAGTGCGATTACGCGCAAGGCGTTGGGATGGGAGCCGGTGGGGCCGGGGTTGCTTGCTGATCTTGCGCAGTTGGAGGGCATTGAGGGCTGAAGCGCGGATAGTCCTGAATATTTGAATCTTGCTCCATTGCCTACACAACCATCAGAATCGTCCCGGTTGTACGCCTTGGGCGACCTCTTTAAGGTTCGTCAGCCGCTGCCCATCAGCGGTCGGGTTTAGTAGCCCGATTTGATCAACGGCGTATGGCTGTGCCATTTCCCAGGCGTTTCAATGCCTGTTCTTGATGGTGGCTGTACGCGGGGCGCCTTTGGGCGCGCCGGTTTCGTTGATCAACCGGTCTACTAACCCGCGTATAGCCGCCACCCTTTGTTTAGTAGCTCTGGAAGGTGGTCCTAACCGAGGATCAACAGATGTGTACTGACTCGTATAATTCACCCGTAAGAATATTCAGCGTACGTCCCGAAATCAGCACCGATGCATTGCTCGCCAACGCCTACGAAACCATTGCCGGCGCTGGTGCAATGACCAACGAATTTGCCGATAACCTTCCCGACCAACATCGCCCGTTGGCCCTGGCAATTCAGCAAACAATTGAATTGGGTCTGATGCTGGTGGAGGCGGCTCAAGACCGCGTGGACCGAATCGCGTAGTTTGTAAAAGGCTTGCCTTCCCAGGCCGCCCATACCAAGGGGAAGGAAGCCAAATTTCCGTTAGCTCGAACGTTCCCGCCTCAAATCCAAAGTACTTGCCAGGCTCGCCGCCTCATCCATCAGCGCGTTGCAGAAGGCGTCGACGAAGCTAGAGGAAGGTCGATAGTCGGGCCTGATCAACATGACCCGATAGGGGATCGATACGTTAATCGGCCGAATAGCCAGCCCGATACCTGCCTCCGCAACTGCGGTCAGCGGGTTGATAATCGCCACCCCCAGTTGCTGCCTGACCATGGCACACACCGACGCAGCGTTGGTTGTTTCGACCACAATATGCCTGTCGACTCCAGCTTGGCGGAAATGCTCATCGAGGGTTTGACGATAGATATCCAGGCCCGACAAGTTGATGAAATTCACACCCTGAAAGTCTTCCAGTGTCAGCAACGGTTTAGCCAACAAAGGATCACCGTCCGGCAGTACGCAAACCATGTCGGAACAAAAAAGCAGTTTCCCCTGTGTGCCCTGAGGCACATGTTCGCCTTCGGTCAATCCAAGGTCGTAACGCTGGCCGCTGAGTGATTCTTCCAGCAAGGGCGTTTCCTGTGCCGCAATATTCAAGGCTATGCCGACATGCTGTTGCTGAAAGCGCTTGTAGACCTTGGGCAACAGCGTCTGGGAAAACAACGGAAGACACGTGACGCTCAGTTGGCCATGTTCAAATCGACGGATTGATTGCGCCACGCTGTTGATTCGTTCCAAGCCAATGTAGGAGCGCTCAACCTCTTCGAACAGCATGATCGCCTGCGCCGTCGGTACCAGCCTGCCTGCCGTGCGATCAAAGAGTCGAAGGCCAGAGATCTTTTCCAGTCGCGCCAATTCTCGGCTGACCGTAGGTTGTGAGGTAAATAGCAGGAGGGCCGCGCCAGTGACGCTCCCTGCCTGCATGATCGCCCGGAACACTTCGATATGCCGTATGGATATCTCCATCCTTGACCTCTGCCCGTTTAATTAGGCCCATATCAAAACTGAATCGTGCGACAAAGAATAGGTATTTTATTGAATGCAAAGCGCTGGGCATGATGGTTTCTCTCCCTATTTCAAAAAGAATGCCGCCATGTCCAAAACTTCTGTGTTTCAGCCATTGGCCGAGTCTGCAAAACAGCACGGTACCCCGCTTTGGTGCTATGAGGCCCAGACCATCAGTGACCGCATCGATCAACTGCAGGGTTTCGATGTGATTCGATACGCACAGAAAGCCTGCTCCAACCTGCATATTCTTCGGTTGATGCGCGAACAAGGCGTGCGGATTGATGCCGTATCGCTGGGTGAAATCGAGCGGGCACTGCTGGCTGGATTCAGCCCTGCCGGTGACCCGGCGGGCATTGTTTTTACCTGTGATTTATTCGATGAAGCGACGTTGCGCCGTGTGGTGGAACTGCAGCTGGAAGTGAACACCGGCTCGATTGATATGCTGCGCCAACTGGGTCAGCGGTCGCCCGGCCATCGCGTCTGGCTGCGGATCAATCCAGGGTTTGGTCACGGGCACAGCCGCAAGACCAATACCGGTGGCGAAAACAGCAAACATGGGATTTGGCACGAGCAAGTCCAGGACGCGCTCAAAGTGATTCAGCAATTCGGGCTGAAACTGGTGGGCGTGCACATGCATATCGGTTCAGGTGTGGATTACACGCACCTTGAGCAAGTGGGCAGTGCGATGGTCTCGGTGGTGAAGGCACTTGACCACGATATCGAAGCATTTTCCATCGGAGGAGGGCTTTCCACGCCTTATCGTGTGGAGGATGAACCCGTGGATATCCAGAGTTATGCGAGCACATGGCACCACGCTAAACAGGACATTGAAGCTTGGCTCGCTCACTCAGTACGGATGGAAATCGAGCCTGGCCGGTTCCTGGTCGCGGAGTCCGGCTATCTGGTCACCGAAGTGCGTGCGGTTAAAAAAGTCGGTAGCCAGAACTTCATCCTGGTGGATGCCGGCTTCAATGACCTGATGCGGCCGGTACTCTATGGCGCCTATCACCGCATGACATTACTGGACGCCCAAGGTGTTCCGGTCAGCCGCCCGGCGCAGTTGTGCGTAGTGGGAGGCCCGTTGTGCGAGGCCGGCGATATTTTTACGCAGGATGAACAAGGGATCACGCCCCGTATGTTGCCGCAAGCGCAGGTTGGCGATTTGTTGGTGATACACGATACCGGCGCGTATGGCGCCGCCATGTCATCCAATTACAACAGCCGCCCGCTGTTGCCGGAAGTATTGATCGAGCAAGGGCACGCAAAATTGATTCGGCGCCCGCAACCGCTGTCGGACTTGTTGGCCTTGGAGTTGGGGCTTTAACGCCACCCATAAAAAAACCGGCCACCAAGGGCCGGTTTTTTATGCATCCCCCGTCAAAACCATCCTGACGTGAGACCAATATCTGAGTGGAGCGGGTAGAGGGAATCGAACCCTCATCTAAAGCTTGGGAAGCTTTCGTTCTACCACTAAACTATACCCGCTCAGAGCGGCTGACTTTGTACCAGATGTGCTCGCGGATTTGAAGTTTTTCTTCGAAAATTCTGTGTTTTACGCGCTAACGGTCGGTCGTGGGCAGGCGGATCCCCAGGGAAATCCAACCCGCCCACAACCCCACCGCTCATACGGCAAATGCATGCTGTGGCTGCGCCGCGTGGTACCGCAACCGGCTTGGTTGCTCTTGCGGCCTCAAAAACCCCATCAACGCCTCCCGGCTATCCCGGCACGCTGCCTTGTGCTCCATATCCAAAAAGTGGCCGGTCGCCTGAATCGTCCCGAAGCTGCTCTTCGCAATATGTTGCCCAAACAGCTTCGCATCCTGGGCACTGGTGTACTCGTCCCATTCGCCGTTCAAAAACAGCACCGGTATATCAATCTGCTTCGCCGCCTTGAGGTAGCACAGCCGGTCGCTGTTCAGCACGTGGCTGATGTGAAAGTGCATCTGCCCATATTCATGCTCGGCCAGGCTGCTCACGTGTTTGTAGTTGTAGCGCTTGAACAGCGACGGCAGGTGTTTGCCGATGGTGCTGTTGACCAGGTTGCCCACGCGGTCGCGGTCGAGGCTGCCGAGGTAGTCGACGCCGCGCTCCAGGTAATCACGCATCGGTGCGTTGATCACCGGGGAGAATGAGCTGATCACGGCCTTTTCTACCCGGCGGGGGCGGTGGGCGAGGGCGACGAGGGTCGCGGCGCCGCCCCACGAGAAGGACAGCACGTGTTCGGCGGCGAAGTGGTCGATGAGTTCCAGGAGGATCTGGCCTTCGACTTCTTTCGTCAGCATCTGCTCATGGCGGTTGTGGGCTTTGGAGCGACCGGCGTAGGGCTGGTCGTACAAAACCACGTTGAATGTCGGGTGCAGGCTTTTCACGGTCTGGGCGAAAGACGCGGTGGTGGCCATTGAGCCGTTGACCAGGATGATGGTCTTGGCCGCTGCGTCCGCGCGATAGAACTCCGTGTAAACCCGATACTGACCCTGTATATCCAGCACAGCGATTTCTGGCCTCATGTCGTAAGACTCCTGGCAAGCGGGTAATGCGCGCAGATCACTCTGCACGAGCTTTGTGACAGGTAGGCATACGCCTGAAAGTGGGGGCCCATGTCGATCCGATACTGGCTGGCCGACGGGTGTTGTTATGGCGGGCAATTTGCCGTGAGAGGCCCGCAGATCAAGCGTGCGGACGGGCAAAGTGTTTCTTGTAGGTAGGGGTGACTCGCCAGTCAGAATACGGCTGGTTGTTTCTGGAACTAAAAGTATTCAAGCATCAGGGATGCCAGTTCGCCAGTCGAAGGCGTGGGTTTTTGCCATCATCGGCTGAACGGTCATCAGACCTGTTGGATTTCAGCGTCCGTCAGTGCCCGGTACTGGCCTGGGGCAAGGGATAAGTTCAGTTCCAACGGCCCCATGCGCTCGCGGTGCAGGCGCATCACTTTGTTGTCGAAGTGCCCGAACATGCGCTTCACCTGGTGATAACGCCCTTCAATGATGCTCAGGCGCGCCGTTCTGGGGCCCAATAGCTCCAATTCGGCTGGTTGCGTGGTGAGGTCTTCGAAGGCGAAGTACAGGCCGGCGGCGAAGGTGGCCGCGTATTCCGGCCCGATCTCTTGCTCGGTCTCGACGTAATAGACCTTGGGCAATTTGGTTTGCGGTTGGGTCAGGCGGCGCGACCACTGGCCATCGTTGGTGATCAGCAGCAGACCGGTGGTGTTGAAATCCAGACGGCCGGCGATGTGCAGCTCGTGCTTGTCCGGTTCGTCCAACAGGTCGAGGACGGTGCGGTGTTGCGGGTCGGATGTGGCGCTCACGCAGCCCTGCGGTTTGTGCAGCATGAAGTAGCGCGCGGGTTTGCCCGCTTGCAGCACTTCGTCATCCAGTAACACACGGCTGAACTCGCTCACCGAGTGATGCGGGTCGCTGACTGCAATGCCGTCGACCGTGATCCGTCGCTCCACCAGCAACAGGCGTACTTGTTTGCGGTTGAAACGGGGCAGGTTGCTGAGAAAACGGTCGACACGCATTACGTGGGCTCAGCCCCGCGCAGTTGCTCGTCCACCTGGGCACAGCGCGGGCACAGGCAGGCTTTATTGCGCAGCTCCGGCGGCAACGCTTCAAGCACCGCAGGGTCGATGCTGACGGAGTAGCACCAGCACGCCTGGTCGGCGGTGCGCGGGTCGGCCAGGGCGCAGTCGTTGCGGGCGCCGCAGGCGGGGCAGAGGGTTGGCGTGGTCATCGGTCGGTTCAGGCTGTATCGGACAAGGTCCCGGTGAAACCCGGTGTGCCTTGCACGATACAGCCCCGCCGCGTTATTGCAAATCACGCTCCAGCACGACCACCCGTTGGCCTGCGCCAATGCCGCTGCCCGGTTGCACGGGGATTTCCCTTACGGTGCCAGCGAACGGCGCGAGCACAGGGATTTCCATTTTCATCGACTCCAGGATCACCAGCACATCACCCGCCGCAACGCGCTCGCCAGCGGTCACCTGGACTTGCCAGAGATTGCCGGCGATGTGGCTGTCGATGCTGTATTCGTTGGCCTGCAATGGCGTGTCTTCGCCCAAGGGCGCCGCCGGTTCTTCGCTGTCAAAATGCGCCTGGCCGCTGGCGATCCAGCGCTCGCGTTCGGCGTTGAACGCGCGTTGCTGTTGCCCGCGGAACTCGCCGATGCTCTCGGCTTCCTGCGTGAGAAAAGCCTGGTAATCCGTCAGGTTCAGTTGGCTGTGTTCGATGCTCAGTTCAAACCGCCCAAGGGGGAAGTCCCGGCGAATCTGCACCAGCTCATCGGCGCTCACCGGGTAAAAGCGGATCTGGTCGAAGAAGCGCAGCAACCACGGTTTGCCATCGAACGCCGCCACTTCCCGGTAGCGGTTCCACATCTGCAAGGTGCGCCCGACGAACTGATAACCGCCCGGGCCTTCCATGCCGTACACGCACAGGTAGGCGCCGCCGATGCCCACGGAGTTTTCTGCGGTCCAGGTGCGCGCGGGGTTGTATTTGGTGGTGACCAGGCGGTGGCGCGGGTCCAGCGGCGTGGCCACGGGCGCGCCGAGGTAGACGTCACCCAGGCCCATCACCAGGTAGCTGGCATCGAACACGGTGTGGCGCACTTCGTCGAGGTTGGCCAGGTCGTTGATGCGGCGGATGAACTCCAGGTTGCTTGGGCACCAGGGAGCGTCCTTGCGCACGGTGGTCATGTATTTTTCGATGGCCAGTTGGCAGGCCGGGTCGTCCCAGGACAGTGGCAGGTGGACGATGCGCGAGGGCACTTGCAGGTTTTGTGTGGCGCAGACGGCGTGCCATTCGGTGGTGATCAACGCCAGGAGGTCGGCGAGGGGCAGTTGCTCGGGCTGGTAGTGGATTTGCAGGGAGCGGATGCCGGGTGTCAGGTCGATGACGCCGTGCAGGGCTCGGGCTTCGAAGGCTTGCATCAGGGCGTGGGCGCGAAAGCGCAGCACCAGGTCGAGTTCCGGGGCGCCGATTTCCAGGAGCAGGTGGGTGTCGCCGGCGAGGCGGGCGACGAGACGGGTGTCGTCACTGGCGATCTCCAACACCACAGGCGACTCGATCAAATGTGGGAGCGGGCTTGCTCGCGAAAGCATCGCCTCGGTTTGCCTGTCAGACCGTGTTGCCTGCATCGCGAGCAAGCCCGGCTCCCACACTTGATCCCATTCCAGGGCGAGTGTACGGGCGGTTTTTATATCGACCGGAGTGAAGCGGATTTTATCGCCCGCCTTGAGCTGTCCCAGTTGCCACAAGTCCGCCTCGATCACCGTCACCGGGCACACAAAACCACCCAGGCTCGGGCCGTCGGGGCCGAGGATCACCGGCATGTCCCCGGTAAAATCCACCGCGCCAATCGCATACGGATTGTCGTGAATATTCGACGGATGCAACCCCGCCTCACCCCCGTCCGTACGTGCCCACACAGGCTTCGGCCCGATCAGCCTCACACCCGTGCGGCTGGAGTTGAAATGCACCTCCCACTGGGTGGCAAAGAACGTCTCGATGTACTCAGGCTTGAAGTATTCCGGCGCACCGTGAGGGCCGTAGATCACCCGCAGTGTTCGCACCTCGGCCAGGGGCTCAGGCAGCAGTTGTTGACCCGCGCTGATGTCTGCAAGCGGCAGTAGATGCAACACATCACCCGCCCGCAAAGCCCGGCCACCATGCCCGCCAAACTGGCCCAGGGTGAAGGTGCTTTTGCTGCCCAGATAATCCGGAACCTGCAGCCCGCCGCGCACGCAAAGGTAGCTGCGCGCACCGGCCCCGGCGATGGTGCCAAGGCTCAAGGTAGCGCCCGCCGGGACCAGCAGCGCAGTGTTCATCGGCACCGCTTCATCATTCAGCCGCAGCGCAATGTCCGCGCCGGTCACCGCCACCACCGCCGCACAATTGAAGCGCAACAATGGCCCGCTCATGGTGATTTCCAGCGCGGCGGTGCCCTCGGCATTGCCCAGCAGGCGATTGCCCAGGCGCAATGCGCGACTGTCCATCGGCCCCGACGGCGGCACGCCCACGGCCCAGTAACCCAGGCGCCCCGGATAATCCTGAACACTGGTTTGCGTCCCGGCGCTCAGCACTTCAAACGTATCTGCGCGGTACACCAAATCTTCAAGGCAGCGGGTCCACGGCTGGCCGCTGGCGAACGGTGCGGCCAGCAGAATTTGCCGCAGGTAATCGCGGTTGGTTTCCACGCCGTACAGCTGGCTGTTGCTCAAGGCCTGATGCAGATCCAGTCGCGCCTGTTCGCGGGTCGGCGCCCAGGTGATGAGCTTGGCGATCATCGGGTCGAAGTAGGGCGGAATCTCGCAACCAGCCTCAACCCAGGTGTCGACGCGCAGGCCTTCAGCGACGGGGAAATCCACACAGGTCAAAAGCCCCGGGCTCGGCTGAAAATCCCGGCCCGGATCTTCGGCGTACAAGCGCGCCTGAATCGCGTGGCCGTGAGGCTTCAGTTCCAGCTCGCTCAACGGAGGCAACTCACCGGCGGCCAGTTGCACCATCCAGCGCACCAGATCCACGCCCCACACTTGCTCGGTAACGCCGTGTTCCACCTGCAACCGGGTGTTCACTTCCAGAAAATAGAAGCGGCCATCGGCGCTATCAAAGATAAATTCCACGGTGCCGGCGCTGCGATAATTCACCGCCTTGGCCAGGGTGATTGCCGCACTGCAAAGCTCATCAGCCATGCCGTCGGGCAGGTTCGGTGCCGGGGTTTCCTCAAGCACTTTCTGGTTGCGTCGCTGTACCGAGCAGTCGCGCACGCCAAGGGCGATGACTTCACCGCAACCATCACCAAACACCTGCACTTCCAGATGCCGGGCGTGCTGGATGTACTTCTCGATAAACACACCGGCATCGCTGAAATTGTTCTGGCCCAGGCGTTTGACCGCCTCGAAACAGTCGCGCAACTCATCGGCGCTGTTGCACACGCGCATGCCGATACCGCCACCGCCGGCAGTACTCTTGAGCATGATCGGATAGCCCACGTTGTCCCCGGCCAGCAGTGCGGCGTCGAGGCTGTTGAGCAACTCGGTGCCCTCCAGCAGCGGGATGTTGTGCTGCTTGGCCAACGCGCGGGCGGTGTGCTTGAGGCCGAACACTCGCAGTTGTTCCGGCGTTGGGCCGACGAAGGCGATGCCGGCCGTTTCGCAGGCTTCGGCGAAGGCGGCGTTTTCCGAAAGAAAGCCATAGCCGGGATGTATCGCCGTGGCGCCACAGGCCTTGGCCGTGGCGAGGATTTTCTCAACCGACAAATACGTGCCGGCCGCCGCGCCTTCGCCCAGGCTGTAGGCCTCAT
Organism: Pseudomonas sp. K2I15; assembly: GCF_002204795.1. GTDB lineage: Bacteria > Pseudomonadota > Gammaproteobacteria > Pseudomonadales > Pseudomonadaceae > Aquipseudomonas. The sequence continues at coordinate 157,351 of NZ_NIXO01000005.1, read as the reverse complement.
CGGCTTGCTGGATATGCAGGCTGGCCGCATCGGCTTCGGAATACACCGCCACGCCCTTGACCGAAAGCTCACGCAAGGTGCGCAGGATGCGGCAGGCGATGGCGCCACGGTTGGCGATCAACAGTTTTTCGAACATGGCAAAACCCCGCAGGCCGATGAGTGCTCGGCCTTGTCCTGGGATGCGGGCCGTCCCGCAAATGTGGGTGGCGCTGCGGTCGTCCGGAGCGCAAATTTCAAAACCAATCAAGGCTCAATGTGGGAACCGGGCCTATGTGGGAGCGGGCTTGCTCGCGAAAGCGGTGCGTCAGGCGGTAGATGTATGGACTGCACCACCGCCTTCGCGAGCAAGCCCGCTCCCACATTTGATCTTCAGCGTTTTTGGAGGCACTGCCCGGCTCGGGATTGGCAGAGGGCAAACAGCCAACGACGCAACCGCTTCATTTTCAGTTCCATACCAGTAACTCCGCAGGGGTTGGGTTGTAGCCGTTGCACGGGTTGTTCAGTTGCGGGCAGTTGGAGATCAGCACGATCACGTCCATCTCGGCCCGCAGGTCGACGTATTTGCCGGGGGCGGAAATACCGTCTTCAAACGTCAGCCCGCCCTCGGCGGTCACCGGCACATTCATGAAGAAATTGATGTTCGGCCCGATGTCACTTTTACCCAGCCGGCCATCGTGGGCACAGGCCCGCAGATAGTTGTCGCGGCAGCTGTGCATGTAGCGTTTTTCCAGGGCATAGCGCACGGTGTTGCTCTCTTGGGCGCAGGCGCCGCCGAGGGTGTCGTGGCGCCCGCAAGTGTCGTCGACGATGGTCAGCATCGGCTGGCCGAGGTTGGAATACAGCACGCTGCCGGTGCCCAGGTACACGCTGTTTTGCCGGCGCAAGGTGCGCTGCACGTCGTAGCGTTCCTTGGGGTTTTTCAGGCTGTAGAACAGCGTGTCGACCGCCTGGTTGCCCTCAAGGTCGAGGATGCGCAGGGTCTGGCCTGCCTTGACTTCCATCAGCCAGGGTTCGCCGGCGGGAATGGTCGCGCGGTACACGGCCGCGTCTGGTTGGTTGGCGAGTGCGATAGACATGGCAGGTCCTCAGGCGAACAGACGGTCAGTGTTGATAAAACCGCGCTCGTTTTCCGGGCGCGAGGTGCGGCAGTGTTCGGCGACGCTGTGGTCGGCGTTCATCCAGCTGAGTTTCAGCGGCTGTGGCGCGTATTCGGGGTTCGGGTCCATGGGGTGTTGCAGGGCGGTGAGCACCACCAGCGTGTCCATCGGTGCGTAGAGTTCGATGTAGTCGCCGGCCTTGGAATTGCCTTTGGCGAAGTGCAGCGTGCCCGCGTCATCCACCGTGATTTTGCTGAACAGGTTGAGGGTCATCAGCAGGTCGGAAAGCCCCAGGCCCCATTTGCCCAATTCCACCAGCAGGTTGTCGGTGCCGTTGCGATAGAAGCCGTTGCGCAGCTCTTGATAACGACCCTGGCCATATTTTTCGGCGACTTCGGATGCGCATAACACGCCGCCGATGCTGTCGCTCCAGCCGCAGGTGTCGGCGGTGATGGCGGCCAGCACCCGGCCCATGTCCGAGTACAGGCAATGGCCGGTGGTGAGCTTGGCGGTGTGTTGGCATTTGAGGCTGTCGGGCAGGTTGAGCCGCTCGGTTTTTTCATTGGCGTTGAGCAGGGTCAGGCTGACGTTGGCGCCGCCGCGAATGTCGGTCAGGCGCAGCAGTTGGCCGCGCTTGAGCACGAAGGAACGGTGGCCGCCGCCGGGGAGCATTTCCTCGGCGAAGGGTGGGAACAATTGCGTTGAGTCGGTCATTTGGACGTGGCTCCAAGTTCGGCGGCGATCGCCTTGCGGCGCTCGCTGTTCAAAGGGATGTCGTAGGTAATGCGGGCGCCGTAAGCGCCGGGGGCGTGCGGGTCGAGGCGCACTTTGTCGAACACCAGCAAGCGGGTGCCGAGGCTGAAACCTTCGCTCAGGTCGTGGGTGACCATGAACACCGTCAGCCGGGTTTCGCGCCACAGCTCCAGCAACAGCAGGTGCATGTCTTTGCGAATGCCTGGGTCGAGGGCACCGAAGGGTTCGTCCAGCAGCAACACGCGCGGCTTCATGATCAGTGCCTGGGCGATCGCCAGTCGCTGTTGCATGCCGCCGGAAAGCTGCGCCGGGTACTTGTCCAGGGCATGACCCAACCCGACTTTATGCAACAGGGCTGCTGCCTGTTCCCGCGCCTGTTTTTTCGCGCTGCCGAACAGGCGGCCAAGCAACGGTGAACGGGGCAATTCAAGGCCCAGCGCAACGTTGTTCAGCACCGTCAGGTGCGGGAACACCGAGTAGCGCTGGAACACTACGCCACGGCTGGCATCGGGCTCGGCGGCCAGGGGTTGGCCGTCCAGCAGGATCTCGCCTTGGCTGGCGGTTTCCTGCCCAAGCAGCAGGCGCAGAAAGGTCGATTTGCCGCAGCCGGAAGTGCCGACCAAGGTGCAGAACTCGCCTTCGGCCACGTGCAGGTTCAGGCGCTCCAGGACCACCTGGTCGCCATAGCGTTGCCACACATTGTTGACGCTGATAAAACTCATGCCCGCGCTCCTTCGTACCAGGGGAACGCGCGCCGGGTCAGGGCCTTGAGGCCCCAGTCCATCAGCCAGGCGAGCAGGGTGATCCACACCACGTAGGGCAGGATCACGTCCATCGCCAGGTAACGACGCACCAGGAAGATCCTGTAGCCCAAACCGTCGGTGGAGGCGATGGCTTCGGCCGCAATCAGGAACAGCCACGCCGAGCCCAGCATCAAGCGCAGGGAGATCAGCAACCGTGGCAACAATTGCGGAAGCACCACCCGCAGCATCAAGGTCCAGGTGGAGGCGCCAAGGGTCTGCGCCTTCACCAGCAACTCCACGGGAATTTCCCGCGCCCGCTGTTCCAGGTCCCGCGCCAGGGCCGGGGTGATGCCGATCACGATCAGCATCACTTTGGACAGCTCCCCAAGCCCAAACACGATGAACAGGATCGGCAGGATCGCCAGCGGCGGCACCATCGACAGCACCGTCAGCAGCGGCGACAACGGCGCGCCGAACAGCGGCAGCGTGCCGGCTGCGATGCCCAGGCACAGGCCGGCGAGTGCGCTGATGCCAAGCCCGATCGCCAGGCGACGCAGGCTCGACGCGCTGTCTTGCCACAGCACGTATTCGCCGGTGCGGCTGTCGGCGCTGAAGGCCAGGCGTTTCACCGCGTCGCCCATTTGTGCGGCGCTGGGCAGCAGCTTGTCGTTGGGGTTGTCTGCCAGGCGCTCGGCCGAGCCCACGAAGTAGGCGAACAGCAGCAACGCGAAGGGCAGCAGCACCAACAGCAGGCGGCTGGAGCGTTCCGGGTGACGGTTGATCAGGCGCATGGCCGGGTCCTCTTACAGCGTGCCGTCGGCGGCCATCTGTACGTAGCTGGGGTCGAAATGCAGCTTGAGGTTGGCGGTGTCGCCGCTGGTCACGCCGTTGGCGAAGCTCATGCCCACGGCGCTGGTGTCTTTGGCACCTTCACCCAGCAGGCCGTGTTTAAACGAGAACTCGGCGACTTTGCCCATAGTGGCGGGCAGTTGCGCGCTGGTGGCGAAGGCCAGGGCTTCCTTGGGCGTGGCGAACAGCTTGGTGGTGTCCAGTTGCGACTGGAAGCCCTTGAGGTCGGTGCCGGAGGCCTTGGCCATGTGTTCCAGGGCGTCGGTGCTGGCGGCGTTTTTTGCGTTCATCAGCGCGACCACTTCAAACCAGGCGCCGGTCAGCGCTTTGCCCAGCTTGGGGTTGTCTTTGAGGGTCTGGGTGTTGACCACCATCATGTCCATGATTTCGCCGGGCACTTTGCTGGAGTCGAACACTTCGGTGACGCCGGGCTTGGCCTTGATCTCGGAGAGCATCGGGTTCCAGGTGGTGACGGCTTTGACCTGGTCGGTGTTGAAGGCGGCGGCAATATCGGCGTCGGAGGTGTTGACCACTTTCAGGTCTTTTTCGGTGAGGCCGGCCGACTCCAGGGCACGGGCCAGCAGGTAGTGGGACACGGAGAGTTCCACCAGGTTGACGTTCATGCCCTTGAGGTCGGCGACGGTCTTGCCTTCACCTTTGATAACTACGCCATCGTTGCCGTTGGAGAAGTCGCTGACCACCAGCGCGGTGCTGTCCACGCCACCGGCGGCGGGGATAGTCAGGGCGTCCATGTTGGTCATGGTGCAGCCGTCGAACTGGCCGGCGGTGTACTGGTTGATGGATTCGACGTAGTCATTGAGCTGCACCATGTCGATCTTGATGCCGTACTTCTTGGCCCACTTGTCGAGGATGCCTTGGCTGCCGGCATACTCCCACGGCATCCAGCCGGCATAAATCGTCCAGCACACGCTGAAATGGTCTTTGGGGGCGGCTTGGGCGGAAAAGCTCACCATGGCGGCGAAGGCGGCGGCGAGCAAGGCGGGTAAACGTATCGAGGGCATGGATGCTTCTCCAGTTGATCAAGGGCGAGCAGGAGCAACGCGGCACCGTAAACGGTGGCTTGTCTCCCGGGCTTTTATCCCGCCGTGTAACCTCAACTGGAGGTCGCCAACTCTCGGACCAGCCACTCGCCTTAGCGAGCCGGAACCCTAGTCAGCCATTGCAAATTGTGGTGCCGCGAACCTGTGATGACTCCTGCACGGAAGAGGTAAAGCGAGAGTCGTGCCAAGTAGGGGAAGGCGCGGATTTACAGGCTGGCCGGCGGGCATGCAGGAGCGGCGCAGGGTGTTCGTGCATTGCGTTGGTGCGTGCTTGCACTGCAATGAAGCGAACACCCGGGCCTGGGTGGGCTGTTTACAGCTGGAACTTGGCTACCAAGGCATTGAACGAGGTGGCCAACCGCGAAAGTTCTTGGCTCGATGCGTTGGTCTGGTGGGCGCCGGCTGCGGTCTGTGTCGACAGGTCCTGGATATTGAGCAGGTTGCGATCCACTTCCCGCGCCACCTGGGCCTGTTCTTCAGAGGCCGAGGCAATCACCAGGTTGCGTTCGTTGATGCTGGCCACGCTGTGGGTGATGCGTTGCAAGGCTTCGCCCGCATTCTGGGCCATCGTCTGGGTGTTATTGGCCCAGGTCAGGCTCTTGTTCATCGCGGCAACAGCACCGTCTGCACCCAGTTGTACCGTGCCGATCATGTTTTCAATGTCGACGGTAGAAGATTGCGTGCGATGCGCCAATGCACGCACCTCATCCGCTACCACGGCAAAGCCCCGGCCTTGCTCACCGGCCCGCGCGGCTTCAATGGCGGCATTGAGTGCCAGCAGGTTGGTTTGATCCGCAATGCCACGAATGACATCCACTACCTTGCCAATTTCTCGAACCTGGACGGCCAGATCAACCACGGCTTGGGTCGAGTCGTTGATCTCACTGACCATCGAGCTCATTCCGGACACCGCCTGTTCCACTTGTTGACGGCCATCATCCGCTTCAGTTGTAGCTTGGCGAGAGGCCTCGGACGTCGACACTGCGTTGCGTGCCACCTCGTCGACAGCTGTTGTCATCTCGTTCACGGCCGTGGCGGCTTGCTGGATTTCGTCATTCTGGCGGGTCAAACCGCGGGTGCTTTCTTCGGTCACCGCGCTCAGCTCTTCTGCTGCGGAGGCCAGTTGGTCGGAGGCGTTGGAAATTTCCAGCAAGGTATGTTTCAAGCCGCCCTGCATATCGGACAACGCCATGAGCAACTGGCCGGCTTCATCCGTGCGATCAGTGGTGATGGCTTGCGTCAGGTCACCTTGTGCTACCCGTTGCGCACTTTGTACCGCTTGCGCGATGGGGCGGGTGATGAGGCGGGTAATCAACAGCCCAATGGCAATCGCGACGATAAAGGCCAGCACGATACCGCCGATCATCCATTGCAAGGCATTGCTGCGTAAAACCTCCGCCTCTGCGGCGCCTTCCTTGATTTGGCGGTTATTGGACTCGACCATGATTTTGAGCAGGTCGCGAGACTGTCTGAAGAGTTCATTGTTGCTGGTGTTGAGCAGCGTGCGGGCTTGATCGGCGTGGCCGGCATCCATCAGTGAAATAATTTGCCCGGAGCTGGCGATGTAGTTGGGCCAGACCTGGTCCATGCTGTCCCCCGCAGCCCGCTCATCGTCCTCAAGAGGTGTTGCGCGGTAAGTCGCGTAAGCCGTTTGGCTGCGTTTCAATTCATTGGCGATGTCCTGGCGAACACGGTCACGGTCTTGTGTGGAAATACCGCCATTGCTTGCATCCAGCAATCGGTACAGACCGCGGTTGTGGGCAACCAGGCCGTTCAGGGTGGCGTTGGTGTTACTGACGGACACCAGGTTGTTGGAGAAGGCTGAATCAAGGGCTGCTGCCAATCGGCTGACACCGTTGATGCCCAATGTGCCCACCGCCAGTGTGATGGCGGCGCACAGTACGAACGAAAGCAACAGTTTGGTTGAGAGTTTCATGGCTAAGATCCGGAGTGATGTCGATAGGACGGCCGCGCTAGAGCCTCCATACTATGGAGTGGCATCATAATGACATCATTCGGATTGTTGAAGTTTCAACGCCGATTAAAAATTCCAACCAGGCATGCCAAAATCTTCATTCAGGGGCGCGGAGAGTGGGGCGGCGTGCTCAAACAGCTCACATTTGAGGAGCGCCCACGTGTATCAAGTTGTTACCAGATCGCACCAGATTCGCTTTTTGATGTCAGATATTTCGTCAAGCAGTGAAAGCTGTTTGCCGCCCCCCAGCGTCGCTGGGTGTGCTCTTCCGCGGTCCAGGAGGCCGCCATGTATCGTCGACTGCTCCTCATCGCTTTGCTCGGTTTGACCCTTTCTGCGTGCGCACCCTATTACGGTGGCGGCCAGGCCTACTACGGTTCCGAGGTCTACACGGCGCCTGCGCCGGCGTATTACTACGGCGGCGGCCCCTACTACCATTACCGCCAGGGTTACTACCCGCCACCCCAGCGTTATTACCCGTCGCCGCGTTATTACCAGCCGGCACCTCGCTATTACCCAGCCGGGCCGCGAGCCGGCTACCGGCCTTACCCCAACCAGGGTGGGGGCAACCACTGGGGTAATGGCGGCGGCCGTGGCCAGGGCGGCGGCAATCAGGGTGGAGGCCGTGGCGGCGGGCACCGCTGAGGGCTTTCAGTAGTCGGACAAATCCGCCAGCGGATGGCGCCCTTCCCAAACCTTGTGGAAGTGCGCCTGCACCACCGCCTCAGGGATCAAGTTGATGTCCGGCCAATGCCAGTGTGGCTGTTGGTCCTTGTCGATCAACCGCGCCCGCACCCCTTCGCTGAATTCCGGGTGGCGGCAGCAGTTCAGGCTCAAGGTGTATTCCATCTGGAACACCTGGGCCAGGGACAGGTGCCGCGCCCGCTGGATCTGTTCCCACACCAGGTGCGCGGTCAGCGGGCAGCCTTCGCTCAGGGTCTTGCCGGCGCGACTGAACAGTTGATCGGCGTGGTCGCGCAACTGGCTCAAGGCTCGCCACGCACAGCGCACATCGCCGACATCCAACCACTCGTCGATCTGCGCGCGGCGCGGCAGCCATTGGGCTTCGGGCATCTGGCCGGTGGCTTCCTGAGCCAGGGCCTTGAGCAGGCTGTTGAGCTGCATGTCGGTTTGCTCCTGCCAGTTCAGTTGCAGCAGGCCTTCGAGCAGTTCGTCCTGTTGTTCATCCAGCAGGAAGCGGTCGGCCAGGCCCAGGTCCAGGGCGTCGCGGCCATTCATGTGGGCGCCGGTCAGGCCAAGGAACAAACCCAACTTGCCGGGCAGGCGTGACAGGAACCAGCTGGCGCCCACATCCGGGTACAGGCCGATGCTGATTTCCGGCATGGCCAGGCGGCTGCTCGGGGTGACGATGCGCACCGCCGCGCTTTGCAGCAAGCCCATGCCGCCGCCCAGCACATAGCCGTGGCCCCAGCAGATCAGCGGTTTGGGGTAGGTGTGCAGGCGGTAGTCGAGGCGGTATTCAGCGGCGAAAAATTGCGCGGCCAGCGCCGGCACTTCACCGGGATGTTCACGGCAGGCCTGGGCCAGGCTGCGCACTTCGCCACCGGCGCAAAACGCCTTGGGGCCCTTGCCGCGCAGCAGCACACAGACGATTTGCGGGTCTTTGGCCCAGGCATCCAGGCGCTCGCTCAAGGCCTGGATCATCGGCAAGGACAGGGCGTTAAGGGATTTTTCAGCGTCCAGGCTGGCGATGCCAATGCGGGCGCCGCCCGTGCCAATCAGCTCTTCGAAGTGCAGGTTCATCATGACCTCAATCGAGAAAGTGAAGGTTCAGTATGATCGCTTCACGGGAAAGTGCCGGTTCTGCGTCAGATCAATTGACAAGCAGGGTGGGCTTTCCTAGGGTTCGCACCATTGTTTTTTCTGGATGCAACCATGACCACCGACGACCGTATCAAACTCGAACCCAGCTGGAAACACGCCCTGCGTGACGAGTTCGACCAGCCGTACATGGCCCAGCTGCGCGAATTCCTGCGCCAGGAGCACGCGGCCGGCAAGGAGATCTACCCGCCGGGCCCGATGATCTTCAACGCGCTCAACTCAACACCGCTGGACAAGGTCAAGGTGGTGATCCTCGGCCAGGACCCGTACCACGGCCCCGGCCAGGCCCATGGCTTGTGCTTCTCGGTGCAGCCGGGCGTGCCGGCGCCGCCGTCGCTGGTCAATATTTATAAAGAGCTCAAGCGCGACCTGAACATCGACATCCCCAGCCACGGCCACCTGCAAAGCTGGGCCGACCAGGGCGTGCTGATGATCAACACCACCATGACCGTGGAGCGCGCGAATGCCAACGCCCATGCGGGCAAGGGCTGGCAGTTCTTTACTGACCGGGTTATCGAGATTGTCAGCGCGCACCAGCCGCACCTGGTGTTCCTGTTGTGGGGCGCGCATGCGCAGGGCAAGCAGAAGCTGATCGACGCCACCAAGCACTTGGTGCTGACGTCGGTGCATCCGTCGCCGCTGTCGGCGTATAGAGGGTTTATTGGCTGCGGGCATTTCAGCCGCACCAACAAGTTTCTGGAGCAGAACGGCGAGACGCCGATCGAGTGGCGATTGCCGCCGGTGTGAGCCTGCCGGCTACAGCCGAACGACTGCCACGCTGGAGTTGCCGATATTGGCCACATAAGCGGTGCGGCCATCCGGTGAGACGACGATGCCACGTGGCTTGTCAAAACCATCGATAGCGCCGATCACATCCTGGGTACGGGTATTGATGATGCCCACCTGATTACTGTCGGTCTGTGTGACATAGGCCAGTTCCCGCATCGTGTTGAAGGCAACCTGCCACGGGCCCGCTAGGTCACGCAGTATCTGGCTGACTTCGGCGGTGATGGTGTCACCGATGACGACTTCCCCACGCTCCGAGTAGGTGATGTAGACGCGTGCACTGAAGCGCGCGTGGGCGATGGTGGTCGGCACGCCGGCAACTGTGTCGGTTTGAGTGACCACGTTGTTGGTGCCCAGGTTGATGCTGGTCCAGTTGCCGAATTGCGACGCAACGTGTGAGCGGGCGCCACCCGGTGCCACAGCAATGTCGACGGGGCGAACCACGGATGTTACACCGATGCGCAAAAAGTTGCTGGTGTTGATGATCACCACCTCTGAAGCGCCTTCGTCAGCGACATACAGCCTCGAACCGCTCGAGTTGAGCGCCATGCCGTTGACCGTGGTGAATCCGGTGATGCTGTCGATGACGGTATCGGTCAGGGTGTCGATCACGGTGATGGGTGTGTCCGTTGCACCGCTGTTGTCACTGACATACAAGCGCGGGGCGTTTGGGTGAAGGGCGAGCCAAATCGGAGATCCCAGGCTGTCAATCGTGTTGATCACGCTGCGGCTCGCGGTGTCGATCACTGTGATGGCTTGCGGCAGAGTGGCACTTGCGACATAGAGACGGGTGCCAGCCTGGTTGATCACCAGGCGGTTGGGTGAGCCCTGCACCGCAATGGTGTCCACGACTGCTGCCGGTTCATTGTCTTCGTCATCCACGACAGACAGGGGCGTGATGAATTCGGCCATGATCACAATCCTCAACGTACAAAGCGCTCGATCGAGCCATTGAACACGCTGTGAAATGAGCTTGGCTAGCTGTGAGAGTTGACAGTTCAGACGAGCGGCAGCGGCCCGCGAAGGGCCGCTATTGAGCGATCAAGGCTGACGGTTCCAATGCCGGAACAACGGCTCCGCCAGAAACAACACAAACAACAAGCGCATCACCTGCATCGCGGTGACCAACGGTACCGACAGTTGCAGGGTTTCTGCCGTCAGGCTCATTTCCGCAATGCCGCCGGGCATCATGCCCAACGTCAATGAGCGCAGATCCAGCTGCGTCAGCGCACTCAAACCCACCGCCGCCAGCGTCGCGATCAACATGGTCAATGCGGTACCGATCAAGGTGCGGCCCATGAACAACGGCGCACGCCGGAAGAACTGGCGGTTAAAGTGGCAACCCAGGCCGCTGCCGATCAGCCATTGGCCAATCTGGCTGCCGCCATCGGGCAGGCCGATGTGCAGGTCCCAGGTAATGCTGACAGCGGCACTCACCAGCAACGGCCCGAACAGCCAAGGATTCGGCTGGCGCAAGCGCTGCCAACCCCAGGCCACCAAAGCACCGACGGGGAACAGCACCGCCAGCCAGGTCCAATCGACATTCGCGGGATGAAACTGCGGAGCACCTTCGCCGAGCAAATACTTGAACGCCGCCGGCACACACAGCACCACCACCAACACCCGTAAACTTTGCCCCGCCGCGACACGGCTGAGCACCGCGCCATTGCGTGCGCCAAGGTTGACCATCTCGCCGGAACCGCCCGGCATGCTGGAGAAAAATGCAGTGGCGCGGTCTTCGCCGCTGCGGCGCATCAACCACACACCCACAATGCTGGAGAGGCTGGTGACCAGCGCGCCGAAGAAGATCAGGCCGAAGTGGCTCATCACCTGCTCCATCACCACCGGGGTGAAGTGCAGGCCGATGCCGATGCCCACCACCCATTGGCCGCATTTGCGGCCGCCGGGAATTTCCGCGAGCTGCCAGGGTGTGAGGCAGCGCACGAGGATGATCGCCAGCAACGAGCCGACCATGTACGGCAGTGGCCAGCCGATCTGGCTGGCGAGGTACCCGCCCAGCAGACCGACCAGCGGTGTTGCCCACCAGTTTCTGAACGTGGCCTCAGACATCGGCCACGGCACGACGCTGCAGAGAACGCTTGCGCCAGATACGCAGGAGCGGGAACAGCAGCATCAAGGCAGTCAGTACCCACACGCCGAAGGTGATCGGGCTCGACCAGAGGATCTGCAATTCGCCGTTGGAAATCGACAGCGCACGACGCAGGTTCTGCTCCATCAAACCGCCGAGGATAAAGCCCAGCAGTACCGGCGACAGCGGGAAATCCAGCTTGCGCAGGATGTAGCCAAAGATACCGATGCCGACCATCAGGAACAGGTCGAAGGTGGTGGCATGAACCGCGTACACACCGATCGCGGTGATGATCGCGATCACCGGCACCAGCGCCCAGTTCGGCACGGCGAGGATGCGCGTGAAGATACGGATCATCGGGATGTTGAGGATCACCAGCATGATGTTGGCGACAAACAACGAGGCGATCAGGCCCCAGACGATGTCCGGTTGCTGTTGGAACAGCAGCGGGCCGGGTGTGATGTTGTACAGCGACAGGGCGCCGATCATCACCGCCGTGGTGCCCGAACCGGGCACGCCGAGGGTCAGCATGGGCACCAGGGCGCCGCAGGCGGAAGCGCCGATTGCGGTTTCCGGCGCGGCCAGGCCGCGCATGTCGCCTTGGCCGAATTTACCGCTGGCACCGGCCAGGCGTTTTTCGGTCATGTAGGCCACGGCGGAGGCCAGGGTTGCGCCCGCGCCCGGCAATACGCCCATGATGAAACCCAGCAGGCCGCAGCGAATATTCACGACGAATACCGAGGAAGCTTCCTTCAGGTTGAACATCATTCGCCCGGTGGCTTTTACCGCTTCCTGGCCACGGTGGGTTTTTTCCAGCAACAACAGAATTTCGCTGATGGAGAACAGGCCCAGCACCAGCACCACGAATTGGATGCCGTCGGTCAGGTGGATGTTGTCGCCGGTGAAACGGTACACACCGCTGTTGGCATCGATACCCACCGCTGACAGAAACAGGCCGATCAACGCGGCGACAAAGGTCTTCAGCGGTTTGTCACCGGCCATGCCGCCCAGGCAGACGATGGCAAACACCATCAGTACGAAATATTCCGCCGGGCCGAAGGCAATCGCCCATTTGGCCAGCAGCGGGGCGAACAGCACCATGCCGCAGGTGGCGATAAACGCACCGATGAATGAACTCCATGCCGACAGCGACAACGCCACGCCCGCCAGGCCTTTACGGGCCATCGGGTAGCCGTCGAGGGTGGTCATCACGGTGGAGGCTTCGCCCGGGATGTTCAGCAGGATCGAGCTGATGCGCCCGCCGTATTCGCAGCCCAGGTACACGGCTGCCAGCAGGATCAATGCCGACTCAGGCGGCAGCCCGAGGGCGAATGCGATGGGGATCAACAGCGCCACGCCGTTGATCGGGCCCAGGCCCGGCAACAGGCCGACCACGGTGCCGATCAAGGTGCCGCACAGCGCGGTGATCAGGTTGTAAGGGGTCAGTGCAACGCCGAAGCCCTGGCCCAAATAGCTGAACGTATCCATATCAGTTCTCCAGAACTTCAAGCAGGCCGAGCGGCAGCGGTACATCCATGGCTTTGTCGAACAACAGATAAAGGCCGATGCTCATCAAGGTCACGATCACCACGCTGGGCAGCCAGCGGCCGCCATACAGGCGCGCCATCGGAATGCCGATCAGCATGCTGCTGAGGATGAAACCCAGGGGTTCGAAGGTGCCCGCAAACACCAGCAACAGCGCGACGCAGATGCCGATCTTGACCAGGGTCTCGCGGTCCAGCGCGGGTTCTTCTTCCGTGTGCTTGGTGGGCTGTGGGCGAAACAGCATGTAGATCAAGCCCAGGCCCATCAGCCCGAGCATCAGCAGCGGGTAGGCCCGAGGCCCTACCGGCTCGTAGGAAAAAGACGCTTGATACGGCCAGGCCATCAGTGCGAGGCCAGCGCAGACCAGCAACATCACTGAGGCGAAAATGCGTTGTAAGAGCATGGGAAACTCCTGGGCCACGCCCCCGATGCGCAAGGGTGTGGCCGCGCGAACAAGGGGCGATTACTGGATCAGGCCGAACTCTTTGGCCAGCACTTTGTAGTCAGCCACCTGTTTCTTCACGTAGGTGTCCAGCTCTGGGCCGGTCATGGCGAACGGGAACAGCTCACGCTGGTCACGCAGCGTGGCGAACTCGTCGGAGGCCAGCAGTTTGTCGAAGGCGTCTTTCCACCAGGCGTAGTCTTCATCGCTGACTTTTGGCCCGAGGTAGAAGCCACGTACCACCGGCCAGACGATGTCGTAGCCTTGTTCCTTGGCGGTCGGAATGTTCTTCATTTCCGGCTCGTCCAGGCGCTCCTCGGAGAACACCGCCAGTAGGCGCATGTCTCCGCTGAGGATGTGCGGCATGGAGTCGGAGATGTCGGTACTGCCCACCTGGATGTGGCCGCCGAGCAGGGCGGTGGCGATTTCACCGCCGCCTTCCAGTGCCACGTAACGCAGGTCGCGCGGGTTGATCCCGGCGGCCTTGGCAATCAGTGCGGTTTGCATCCAGTCCTGGCTGCCGACGGTGCCGCCGGAGCCGATAACCACGCTGCCCGGATCTTTCTTCAGGGCCTTGACCAGATCGTCGAGGTTTTTGTAGGGCGAATCGCTTTTCACCGCGATGGCCCCGTAGCTGGTGCCGACGGCGGCGAGCCAGCGCACGGCGCTTTCATCGAAGCGGCCAAACTTGCCCTGGGCCAGGTTCAACAGCGAACCGCTGGACCACGCCACCAGGGTGCCGGCGTCTGCCGGGCGCTGGGCGACCACTGCGTTGTAGGCCACCGCGCCCACGCCGCCGGGCATGTAGGTCACGCGCATCGGCTTGCTCAGCAGCTTCTGGTTGACCAGCGCGCTTTGCGCCAGTTTGCAGGTCAGGTCAAAACCACCGCCCGGTGACGCCGGGGCGATGCATTCCGGGCGCTTGGGTTCGGCGGCCAGCAATTGGCTGGCGAACAGCATGCAGCTGGCCGTCAGGGCAAATTTACGCAGTGAAAGGGTCATGTTCATCTCCATCATTGTTGTTATGAGGTTGCTGTTACCACAGTGCGACGCTGTAGCTCACCAGCAGGCGCACTTCATCTGCATCACGGGCCGAATAGTTGGAACGGTAGGTGGCATTACGCAGGCGCACGGCCACATCCTTGAAAGTACCGCTTTGCACCACGTAGCGGATCTCGCTGTTGCGTTCCCACTCCTTGCCGGTCTCGCCGTTCTTGAGCTTGATGTTGTCACCCGACAGGTAACGGCTCATGAAACTCAGGCCGGGAATCCCAAGCTTGGCGAAGTCGTAGTCATAGCGCGCCTGCCAGGAGCGTTCTTCGGCGCCGGCAAAGTCGTTGATCTGCACGAAGTTGACAAGGTACGGGTCGCTGCCATCCACGTAGGGAAAGGCGCTGTCGCCGGACATGTGCTGGTAGCCGGCGCTGAGCTTATGGCCATTTAGGGCATAGCTGAAGAGGCCGTTGAGGGACGTGTTGTCGATCTTGCCGCCGCGCGCTGCGCCGGTGTCGTCACTGACGGCCAGGCGAAGGTCGGCGCCGACGGTGCCGGGGCCCATTGGGCGCGAGGCCACCAGGCCGAGGAAGTGCTGGCGGTACACGTCGTCGAGTTGGGCGAAGTGGTAGCTGCCGGTGATTTTGTCGGCGAACTTGTAGTCCACGCCGCCGAAGTCGAAATGCTTACCGGTGGCGCCGCTGAGGAAGCGGCTGTTCTTGTTGTTGAGGCCGATGTCTTCGTAGTTGGTGTCGTCGCGGTCCTTGGCCTTGTTCAGGCGCCCGCCGGTGAACACCAGGTTCTTGAATTCCTTGGAACTCAACAGGCCGCCTTCAAACGTCTGCGGCAGGATGCGCCCGTCGTTGGGCTTGAGGATCGGCAACTCGGGAATCAGCGCGCCGATTTTCAGCTCGGTGGCGGAGATCTTCACTTTGCCGGTCAGGCCGAGTTTGGAGTATTCGTTGGCGGCGCGGCCGTCATCGTGGGTGGGCAGCAGGCCGGTGCCGGTGCGGTCGGGGCTGGAGTCGAGCTTGACCCCAAGCATGCCCAGCGCATCCACGCCAAAGCCGACAGTACCGTCGGTGTAGCCCGACTGCAGGTTGAGCATGAAGCCCTGGGCCCACTCGTCGCGTTTGGATTGTTGTGCACTGGTGCCGTCGCGAAAGTCACGGTTGAAGTACATGTTGCGGGTTTCGAGGGTGGCGGTGCTGTCCTCGAAAAAGGCGGCTTGGCCTGCTGGCGAAAAGCCGGCAAGGGCGGCGGCACTGGCAAGGGCGGTCTGGGTGAGGCGAGAAGAACGAGCAGGCGGCTGTGTGCGCAGCATCGTGGGTGTACTCCGTTATTGTTCTTATTTTGGCGAAAACGCTTCGAGGCGTTTTTCGGGCGCTACGGGTGAAATAGCTCGGCAGGCGAAACCCACCGTGGCTGGATGCTAAAGGGCGAAGCTTTCACTAACCTTTCAGTCGCCTTTCAATGTTTTCGGGCTTCACAGCAAAGGTGGCGCCTGTAAACTCCCCGGCAAAGCGTGGCGCCGACCACCCCTGAACGAGGTAAAAACCCATGCGTGTCCTTCTGGTCGAAGACCATTTGCAGCTAGCCGAAAGTGTCGCCCAGGCGCTCAAGAGCACGGGTTTGACCGTCGATGTGTTGCACGATGGCGTGGCGGCGGACCTGGCCTTGAGCAGCGAGGAATACGCGGTGGCGATCCTCGATGTGGGCCTGCCGCGCATGGACGGTTTTGAGGTGTTGGCGCGCTTGCGGGCACGTGGGAAAAATCTGCCGGTGTTGATGTTGACGGCCCGCAGTGACGTGAAAGACCGCGTGCATGGCCTCAACCTGGGCGCGGATGACTACCTGGCCAAGCCATTTGAGCTGACCGAGCTGGAAGCGCGGGTCAAGGCCCTGCTGCGCCGTAGCGTGCTGGGTGGTGAGCGGCAGCAGGCGTGTGGCGTGCTGATCTACGACCTGGATACACGGCGCTTCACCCTGGGCGGTGAGCTGCTGACCCTGACCTCCCGCGAGCAGGCGGTGCTTGAAGCGCTGATCGCACGTCCCGGCCGGGTGATGAGCAAGGAGCAGCTGGCATCTCAGGTGTTCGGCCTGGATGAAGAGGCCAGCCCCGATGCCATCGAAATCTACGTGCACCGCCTGCGCAAGAAACTCGATGGCCAGCCTGTGGCCATTGTCACCTTCCGTGGCCTGGGGTACTTGCTGGAAGCCCGCGATGCATAAGCCCAGCAGCCTGCGCTGGCGCCTGCTGTGGAACCTGGCGCTGTTGCTGGTGGTGTTGATGATCGCCAGCGGCTTGAGCGCTTACTGGAATGGTCGCGAAGCGGCAGACACGGCCTACGACCGGACGCTTTTGGCCTCGGCACGGACCATTGCTGCGGGCTTGTCACACCGCGACGGCACCTTGAGTGCCGATGTGCCTTACGTCGCCCTGGATACGTTCGCCTATGACAGCGCCGGGCGGATTTACTACCAGGTCAACGATATTCACCAGAAGCTTATTTCCGGTTACGAAAACCTGCCGGGCCCACCGCCGGGCACGCCGCGCACCGATGACTATCCGGCGCTGGCGCGCTTCTATAACGCCAAGTATCAGGGGCAGAACGTTCGAGTGGTGAGCCTGCTCAAGGCGGTGTCCGAGCCGAACATGAACGGCATGGCGGAAATCCGCGTGGCCGAAACCGACGAGGCGCGCGTCGCCATGGCTCGCAGCCTGATGGCCGATACCTTGCTGCGCTTGGGGATGTTGGCTGTCGGTGCGTTGCTATTGGTGTGGTTTGCCGTGAGTGCGGCGCTGCGGCCGCTGGAGCGTTTGCGCACGGCGGTAGAGGAGCGTCAGCCGGATGACCTGCGGCCGTTGCCGCTGGTGGAGGTGCAGCATGAGTTGGGTCCGCTGGTGCGTGCGCTCAACCATTTCACTGAACGCCTGCGCGGGCAGTTCGAGCGCCAGGCACAGTTTATTGCCGATGCCGCCCATGAACTGCGTACGCCGCTGGCGGCGCTCAAGGCCCGGCTGGAGCTCGGCCTGCGCGCCGAAGACCCGGCCACCTGGCGCACCACCCTGGAAACTGCCGCCCAGGGTACGGATCGCCTGACTCACCTGGCCAATCAATTGCTTTCGCTGGCTCGTATCGAAAACGGCGCCCGGGCGATTGCCGAAGGTGGGGCGCAGTTGCTGGACTTGAGCCAGTTGGCCCGCGAACTGGGCATGGCCATGGCACCGCTGGCCCACGCGCGGGGTGTGGCCCTGGCGCTGGAGGCAGATGAGCCCGTGTGGCTGCGGGGCGAGCCGACCTTGTTGAACGAGTTGTTGAGCAACCTGGTGGACAACGCCCTGGCCCACACGCCACCGGGCGGCAACGTGATTTTGCGGGTCACCGCGCCGGCGGTACTTGAGGTGGAAGACGACGGCCCGGGCATCCCGCTGGATGAGCGCGACCGGGTGTTCGAGCGCTTCTATCGGCGTAGCCAGCAGGGCCTGGGTTCAGGCCTGGGGCTGGCGATCGTAGGCGAGATCTGCCGGGCACACCTGGCGCAGATCAGCTTGCATGACGGTGAGTTGGCGGGGTTGAAGGTGCGGGTCAGTTTTATCGCGGGGTAATCAGTAAAACATCGACCGCGCTTCATCCAACTCGGCACGCAAGGTGTCGTTGTAAGGATCGATCCGCAGTTTCTGGATCGCAGGCAGTGTCGATACCGGCACTGTGGCCAGCGGATGGTCGGTGTTGCGATGGCAATACAGCACGGCGACCTGCACCAGGTCGATATAGTCCAGGCGCTCGGAGTCGCGCTCCAGGTTCAGGTATTGCCCTGGCAGGTTCACCAGCATCTCCGGGAAGTCCCAGCGTCGCAGCAACTTGTCTCCCAGCAGCGGGTGGATGCTTTCAATCACGTGGTTAAGGCTGACGGGGTCCGCCAGCAGCTCGTAGTGATCTTCGGCGTAGGTCAGGATCGGCAGTACGCCAATCTGGTGCACCAAGCCACCGAGGGCCGCCTGATCAGGCTTCAGCTGGCTGTGGTTGCGGCACAGCGCATAGCTCACGCCCGCCACTTCCAGGCTGCGCCGCCAGACATCGCGCATCTTCTGTTCGACCACTTCGGAACGGGCGTGGAAGATCTGTTCCATCACCAGCCCGATCGCCAGGTTGCTGCTGTAGTTGGTGCCCAGCCGGGTGATGGCGGTGTGCAGGTCGGTGACTTCCTGGGTCGCGCGCAGGAGCGGGCTGTTGACCACTTTGATCAGCCGCGCCGACAAGGCGGTGTCGCGGCCGATCACTTTGCTCAGATGGCTGATGCTGATGTCCGGGTCTTCGGCGGCCTGACGAATTTTCAGGGCCACTTCCGGTAGCGTTGGCAGAACCAGGTCATCGTTATCGATGGCCACAACCAAAGCCTGTTGGACTTTTTCCGCCAGCTTGTTCATTCAAGATCTCTAGGGTGTTGCAAAAAGGTACGACGATCAGCGCTGGATCTCGCGATCACGGTCCAGTTGGTAGGGCAGGTCGAGCAACTGAAGGCCTGGGCCTTCCAGCGTGCCTACATGCACATCGCCACTCTCTGCTGCTTCGGCTTGCAGCACCGCTAGAAGTTCAATCGCCTCGTCGGCACGGGCGGCAATCACCACCTCGCCGATGGCGCTGTTGTGAGTCGGGGAAAACAGTTGGGTGCCAGGTTCCGGCAATTCGCTGGCATTCAGGCTCAGGCGGTACAGGCGACGCTTGAGTTTGCCCAGGTACTGCATGCGCGCGACGATTTCCTGGCCGGTGTAGCAGCCTTTCTTGAAGCTGACGCCGCCGACGGCTTGCAGGTTAAGCATTTGCGGGATGAACAGTTCGCGGGTCTGGGGCATGACCTGGCCGATGCCAGCGCGGATCTGGCCCAGCAGCCATTGGTTCAGGTCGCCTTCTTGCAATTGCGCGGCGAGTTGGCTGCGCAGGGTTTCGGCTTGGGTGGCAGGGGCCCAGAGTTCAGCGCGGCCTGGCGATACGCGGATGGCGATCAATTCGTCGCTGCGCGCCATGCTGTCGGTCTCGGCCGGTAGCTCGAGGCCGAGGCTGGCCAATACCTGGTCAGCCTGCGACACACCGAAACGCACCCAGGCGGCGCTTTCGTCGGTGAGTTTGGATTTCGAGAACACGGCGTACTTCTTCAAGTCTGCCAGTTGCGGCTCCAGCAGTTCGGTGGCCATGGCCAGCAGCACGCCATCGCCTTGCAGCAGGATACGGAAGCTCGACTGCATGCGCCCTTTTTGGGTGCAGCGAGCGCCCAGGCTGGCCTGGGTGTCACTCAGGTAGTTGAGGTTGCAGGTCAGTTGTCCCTGGAGGAACTTGGCAGCGTCGGAACCGCGGACGGCGAGAACGCCTTCGTGGGACAGCGGGCAGAAGAAAGCAGAGTCAGCCATGGGTCATCGCAGGTTAAAAAGTCATGGGTGCATCATAGAGGGGCGCCCGGCAAATGGATAGTTTCGGTATGGCCGACCAAAGCCGACTGTTCCAGGCAGCGTCGGCCTGTATACTTGCGCTCTATTTGAGGAGCGCTCCATGGTCGAAGATGTAGAACTCAATCGCCTCTACTGGCACAGCCGCCGCGGCATGCTTGAGCTGGATGTGTTGCTGGTACCGTTCGTCAGGGAGGTCTACCCGCACCTCAACGACGTCGATCGCGACTGCTACCGCAAGCTGCTGGAATGCGAAGATCAGGACATGTTCGGCTGGTTTATGGAGCGCGCCGAATCGGAAGACCCGGAGCTGCAGCGCATGGTTCGGATGATCCTGGATCGTGTCCAGCCCAAGTAACACGTTCGAATGCCGCTGGCACGCCTCCGGGCAGCTGCTGGCGGTTTATCTTTTCGCCCAGGCGTTCGCACTGGGTGCGTTGTGGTTTCTTGATGTGTCCCCGTGGATCGCCGCTTTTGGCGCGTTGTTGTGCCTGGCCCATGCCGGTTGGGTACTGCCGCGTCATATTCTGCTGACTCACCGTTCGTCGATCCGTGGCCTGCGCCGCGATGAGGACGGCTGGCAGTTGTGGAGCGCCGCACGCGGCTGGCACAGCGTGCAACTGCGCCCCGACAGCCTGGCGTTGCCGTTGATCGTGGTGCTGCGCTTTCGGGTGCAGGGTGACTGGCGGGTGCGTTCGGTGTGTGTACCGCAGGATTCGCAGGCCACCGATGTGCATCGGCGCCTGCGGGTACGCTTGAAGTTCAGCCGCCGTAGGTGGTTGGCACCAGAATAGTGTCGCGCGCTTCGGGCAGCATCTGCGGGTAGTCGAGGGTGTAATGCAGGCCTCGGCTCTCCTTGCGTTCCATGGCCGAGCGAATCATCAGTTCTGCCACCTGGGCCAGGTTGCGCAACTCGATCAAATCTCGGCTGACTTTATAGTTGCTGTAGAACTCATCGATTTCATCCAGCAACAGCCGAACCCGGTGTTGTGCTCGCGCCAGGCGCTTGTTGGTGCGCACGATTCCCACGTAGTCCCACATGAAGCGCCGCAGCTCGTCCCAGTTGTGGGCGATGATCACGTCTTCGTCCGAATCGGTCACCTGGCTGGCGTCCCAGCGGGGCAGGGCGGCCGGTACCGGGATGCGCGGCAGCTGTTCCAGGATGTCTGCAGCGGCGGACCGGGCGTACACGAAGCATTCCAGCAGCGAATTGCTGGCCATGCGGTTGGCGCCGTGCAGGCCGGTGAAGCTGGTTTCGCCGATGGCGTACAGGCCGGGTACATCGGTGCGGCCATGCTGGTCGACCATCACGCCGCCGCAGGTGTAGTGCGCCGCCGGGACGACCGGGATCGGGCCCTTGGTGATGTCGATGTTGAACGCCAGGCAGCGTTCGTAGACGGTCGGGAAGTGGGTCTTGATGAAAGCTTCTGGCTTGTGGCTGATGTCCAGGTAGACGCAGTCGATGCCCAGGCGCTTCATTTCATGGTCGATGGCCCGGGCGACGATGTCCCGTGGGGCCAGCTCGGCCCGAGGGTCGAAGCGCTGCATGAAGCGTTCGCCGTTGGGCAGCTTCAGGTGTGCGCCTTCGCCGCGCAGGGCTTCGGTAATCAGGAAGCTTTTTGCCTGCGGGTGATACAGGCACGTGGGGTGGAACTGGTTGAACTCCAGGTTCGCCACCCGGCAGCCCGAACGCCAGGCCATGGCGATGCCATCACCGCAGGCGCCGTCGGGGTTGCTGGTATAGAGGTACACCTTCGCTGCGCCGCCCGAGGCGAGAATGGTAAAGCGCGCGCCGTAGGTGTCGACTTCGCCGCTGGCACGGTTGAGCACGTAGGCGCCGAGGCAGCGTTCGCCCGACAGGCCCAGGCGCTTTTCGGTGATCAAGTCGACGGCGACGCGTTGTTCCAGCAGTTCAATGTTCGGGCGTTGCCGCGCCTGGTCGAGCAAGGTCTTGAAGATAGCGGCGCCGGTGGCGTCGGCCGCATGGATGATGCGCCGATGGCTGTGGCCGCCTTCGCGGGTCAGGTGGAACTCGAAGCCGCCGTCGTCGGTGCCGGAATGTTCATCGCGGGTGAAGGGCACGCCCTGGTCGATCAACCACTGGATGGCTTCGCGGCTGTGCTCGACGGTGAAGCGCACCGCCTCTTCATTGCACAGGCCGCCGCCGGCGTTAAGGGTGTCTTCGACGTGGGATTGTACGGTGTCGGTGTCATCGAGCACCGCGGCGACACCGCCCTGGGCCCAGAATGTCGAGCCGTTGGCCAGGTCGCCCTTGCTCAGTACGGCTATGCGCAGGTGGCTCGGCAGGGTCAGGGCAAGGCTCAAGCCTGCGGCGCCGCTGCCAATCACCAGCACATCGTGTTGAAACTGTTGGCTCATTTGAAGGATTCCGCAAAAAGCGATCCGAAGGGGGCGCAAACAGGACGCCTGGATCGGCGAATCAAAGGGTCACACGGCCCACTAGTATATAGAGGGGGGGATCGGCACAATAGCCGGGCATTCGTGGCATTGTGAGACTACGGTCAACGAACTGCACGGCTTTCATGAAACGGACAGCGGTTGAGGTGGGAACTTTTTGCATAAGCCCCGACTCAATAGCAGGATGCCCGAAAGCTGGGAACACGCTGGATTTACTGATCGTCGTCTGTGTCAGGCGCGTCAGGAAACTGGCGACAGATTATTCGCGCAGCCGGCATTGCCCGAGCTGCGTTTTTCGTGTGTGCCAAATCAGTGCGCACCGGAAACTTGCTTGGAGGGGGAGAACTTTTGCGAAAAGTCCGAGTCTATGTTTGCAAGCCTGATCGATTAGTTATGCAAGCCTCCTTCAAGTACAACGAGGAGTGTTCATGCTAACCCAGGAAGAGGATCAGCAGCTGGTCGAGCGCGTTCAACGCGGCGACAAGCGGGCATTTGATCTGCTAGTGCTGAAATACCAGCACAAAATTCTCGGGTTGATCGTGCGGTTTGTGCACGACACCCATGAAGCGCAGGACGTTGCACAGGAAGCCTTTATCAAGGCGTACCGTGCACTCGGTAATTTCCGCGGTGATAGTGCGTTTTATACGTGGCTCTACCGCATCGCCATTAACACGGCGAAGAACTATCTGGTTTCTCGCGGTCGCCGCCCACCGGATAGTGATGTTAGTTCGGAAGATGCTGAATTTTATGATGGTGATCACGGCCTCAAAGATCTCGAGTCGCCGGAGCGTGCATTGCTGCGCGACGAGATTGAAGGAACCGTCCATCGCACGATTCAACAACTGCCAGAAGATTTGCGTACGGCGTTAACTTTACGTGAATTCGATGGTCTGAGTTACGAAGACATTGCGAGCGTCATGCAATGTCCGGTGGGTACCGTACGTTCCCGGATCTTCCGGGCTCGGGAAGCCATCGATAAAGCCCTGCAGCCGTTGTTGCAGGAAAACTGAGACAGCGGCTACAGCCAAGAGAGGAACCGCCATGAGTCGTGATGCCCTGCAGGAATCGCTGTCCGCAGTGATGGATAACGAAGCGGATGAACTGGAACTTCGTCGAGTGCTCAATGCATTTGATGATGCCGAAACCCGTGATACCTGGTCTCGTTACCAAGTCGCTCGGGCGGTGATGCACAAGGATCTTCTAATCCCTCGTCTGGATATTGCTGCGGCCGTTTCTGCTGCGCTGGCTGATGAAGCCGTTCCGGCAAAAGCTGCTCGCGGTCCTTGGCGTAGCCTGGGTCGTCTGGCAGTCGCTGCTTCGGTGACCGTCGCTGTATTGGCAGGTGTTCGCCTGTACAACCAGGACGAAATCGCCGGTGCCGAACTGGCCCAGCAGACCCAGCAACCGGTCATGGCCGGTCCGCAGGTCAAGGGTCCAGCCGTACTGGCCGGCTACAAGGAAAGCTCCGATACCACCGGGCCTATGGCCAACGGTGTACTTCAAGGGCAATCCGGCTGGCAAGATCAGCGTCTTCCAGGCTACCTGCGCCAACACGCACAGGAATCGGCCTTGAAAGGCACTGAAAGCGCTCTGCCATACGCTCGCGCTGCAAGCCTGGAAAACCGCTAGTCCGCCAAGGAGCTTTATGCGCGCCATACCGCTCCTTGCGCTTTTGCTCAGTGGCTGGTTTGTAGTCCCCGCCCATGCCGACCAAGCCCAAGACTGGCTGACGCGTCTTGGGCGGGCGGAGCAACAACAAAGCTTCCAGGGCACCTTCATCTACGAGCGTAACGGTAGTTTTTCTACCCATGACATCTGGCATCGCGTCCAGAACGGTCAGGTCCGTGAGCGGCTTCTGCAGCTCGATGGCTCTGCCCAGGAAGTCCTGCGCGTCGATGGACGTACCCAATGCGTGAGCGGCACACTGGTTGCCGGGCTTGGGGGCTCCCCCGATTCTCCTGCACGTCTTCTTGATCCGCAAAAACTCAAAGCCTTCTATGACCTTGCCGTTATCGGTAAATCGCGTGTGGCTGGTCGAAATGCGGTGATCGTCTCGGTGACGCCCCGTGATCAATACCGTTATGGCTTTGAGCTGCACCTGGATCGCGAAACCGCGCTGCCACTGAAGTCGTTGTTGCTTAACGATCAGGGCCAGTTGCTGGAGCGATTCCAGTTCACCCAGCTCAATACGTCGGTGCCCGACGATCGTGATTTGCAGCCCAGCGGCGAATGCACGCCGGTGGCTGTGACCAGCGCCAAGGCCCCGGAGGTCGAAGTTCCTCAGGATTGGCGCCTCGATTGGTTGCCGCCAGGCTTTCAGTTGGTCAACAGCAGTGCCCACAAAGACGCCCACACCAAGGTAACCGTCAGCAATATGATGTATGACGATGGGCTGGCGCGGTTTTCGGTATTCCTGGAGCCGCTTAACGGCGCGACCGTGACTGAGACCCGCACCCAGTTGGGCCCGACAGTCGCTGTATCACGGCGCCTGAATACCCTCGAAGGCGAGGTGATGGTGACAGTCGTCGGCGAAATCCCGATTGGCACCGCCGAGCGAATTGCGCTGTCTGTACGCAGCGGCACCGCGCCGGCCAAGCCGTGAGCTGTTAATCCTATGTTCATCCTGATATTTCAATGTTGCGCAGGAGATAGTCGATGCCTGCCTCTGTCGAGAGCATGAAATGTCTGGATCATTTTTTTCACTTGCTAAAATCCCCTATGTTTTTTATAGGTCAGGGCTTATCGGCCCTGGCCTTGTTTTGTTCGCGGAACAAAAATGTCGGTCGTAGTTTTCGGCGTTTATTGAACCCTGTCGCTCAACCCTGCTCGTCGTAACGGGAGCTGTATGTCGATACCACGTTTGAAGTCTTACCTATCCATAGTCGCCACGGTGCTGGTGCTGGGTCAGGCCGTTACCGCGCAAGCGGCCGAGCTGCCTGATTTCACCCAACTGGTGGAGCAGGCGTCGCCTGCCGTGGTGAACATCAGTACTACGCAGAAGCTGCCGGATCGCAAAGTTTCCAACCAGCAGATGCCTGACCTGGAAGGCCTGCCGCCGATGCTGCGCGAATTCTTCGAACGTGGCATGCCCCAGCCGCGCACGCCGCGTGGCGGTGGTGGCCAGCGTGAGGCCCAGTCCCTGGGCTCGGGCTTCATCATCTCGCCTGATGGCTACATCCTCACCAACAACCACGTGATTGCCGACGCCGACGAGATTCTGGTGCGCCTGGCCGATCGCAGTGAACTGAAAGCCAAGCTGGTGGGCACCGACCCACGTTCCGACGTGGCCCTGCTGAAAATTGAAGGCAAGGACTTGCCGGTGCTCAAGCTGGGTAAATCCCAAGACCTGAAAGCCGGGCAGTGGGTAGTCGCCATCGGTTCGCCGTTTGGTTTTGACCACACCGTGACCCAAGGTATCGTCAGCGCCATCGGTCGCAGCCTGCCAAACGAAAACTACGTGCCGTTCATCCAGACCGACGTGCCGATCAACCCGGGCAACTCCGGTGGTCCACTGTTCAACCTGGCGGGTGAAGTGGTCGGTATCAACTCGCAGATCTACACCCGCTCCGGTGGTTTCATGGGCGTGTCTTTCGCGATTCCGATCGACGTGGCCATGGACGTTTCCAATCAGCTGAAAACCGGTGGCAAGGTCAGCCGCGGCTGGCTGGGCGTGGTGATCCAGGAAGTGAATAAGGACCTGGCTGAATCCTTCGGCCTCGACAAGCCAGCCGGCGCACTGGTTGCGCAAATCCAGGACGATGGCCCAGCTGCCAAGGGCGGCTTGCAAGTCGGTGACGTGATCCTGAGCATGAACGGCCAGCCGATCGTCATGTCTGCAGACTTGCCGCACCTGGTGGGCGCGCTCAAGGCTGGCAGCAAGGCCAAGCTGGAAGTGATTCGTGACGGCAAGCGCCAAAACGTTGAGCTGACCGTCGGCGCGATTCCGGAAGAAGGCGCGGCGCTGGATGCGCTGGGTAACAACAAGCCGGGTGCCGAACGCAGCAGCAACCGTCTGGGCATTGCCGTGGTCGAGTTGACCGACGAGCAGAAGAAGAGCTTCGATCTCAAGAGCGGTGTAGTGATCAAGGAAGTCCAGGACGGCCCTGCCTCCCTGATCGGCCTGCAACCGGGTGACGTCATTACTCACCTGAATAACCAGGCCATCAACTCCACCAAAGAGTTCACTGACATCGCCAAGGCGCTGCCGAAGAACCGCTCGGTGTCGATGCGCGTCCTGCGTCAGGGCCGTGCCAGCTTCATTACCTTCAAACTGGCCGAGTAATCCGCTAGTCCAATAAAAAGCCCCGCTCTCGATGCACGAGAGCGGGGCTTTTTTGTGGCTGCAAGGTTTAGCTCATCATGTCCTTGACCAGGCGTTCCTGTTCGATCAGTTCGCGCTGGCGTGCATCGATGCGCGAGGAGAGCGGGAAGTTGCTGCCGGCGCGGCGCTTGGCAAAGTCCAACTGCTGGATGGCTTGCTTGAAATCCCCGACCAGTGCGAAGTACTCGGCGCGGGCCTGATGCAGGCCGATGATGTTGCCCGACAAACCACGGGTTTCCGCGACCTGATACCAGACGTCCGGATCGTCCGTGCGTGATTTAAGCAGGCCTTCGAGGGCTTTTTCCGCGTCCGCGGTACGGTTCTGTTTGAGCAACAGGTCCACCCGCACCTGGTTTAGCGGATAGTTGCCTGGATATTGCGTCAACATCCGGTCCGTACGCTGCTGGGCATCCGGCAGGCGATTGTTGGTCATGTCCAGATCGATCTGTGCCAAGTTGTAGGTAATGTCGTTGGGCGCCTTGGCCAGCAGCAGCTTCAGGTTTTCCCGGGCCAAGTTGAACTGAGTACCTTTGATCTGGGCGATGGCGAGACCATAACGTGCTACGTCGCTTTTCGGGTTTTCATCCAGCTGAGCCTGGAAGCGTTTGGCTGCCAGGCCCGGTGTGTCTTCGTAATACAACTGCACACGAGCGCGTATCAGTTGATAACGCAGGCTGTCCTCAATACCGCCCGGTTTGGCTTGTTCCGCACGGTTGCGTGTGTCGGCGATCCGCGATTCGGTCACCGGGTGAGTCAGCAGGAATTCTGGTGGCTTGGCGTCGAAGCGGTACTGGCGCATCAAGCGTTCGAACATGGTCGGCATGGAGCGCGGGTCGTAGCCGGCCTTCTCCAGGTTGAGAATGCCGATACGGTCAGCCTCTTGCTCGTTTTGCCGGGAAAAGCGGCGTTGTTCCTGGATCGCGGCAGCTTGGCTGCCGGCGATCGCGGCAATGCCCGCGTCACCTGCGCCCGCCGCGGCGGCGATAATGCCGCCGAGCAGCGCAGCCATCATCGGGATCTGCATGCGTTGCTGCGCTTCCACGCCTCGGGCGAAGTGGCGTTGGGACAAGTGAGCCAATTCGTGGGCCAGCACCGAGGCATATTCGCCTTCGGTCTGGGCGTTGAGGAACAGGCCGCCGTTGACCCCGACAATGCCGCCCGGTGCGGCAAAGGCGTTCAATTGCGGGCTGTTGATCAGAATGAATTCGAGGCGCCGGTCGTTGACCTGGCTGGTCTCCACCAGTTTGTAAACGCTGGTTTCGACGTAGTCCTTGAGCTGCGGGTCATTGAGTTGCGAGACCTGGCCACGCAGGTAGGCCAGCCATGCCCGACCCAAATCGTATTCCTGTTTTGGCGAGACGATGGCAGAACTGGCGTCGCCAAGTGACGGCAGGTCGTCGGCGAAGCCTGGAGAGGCCAGCAGGCAAGCCAGCGTCAGCAGGGTAGGGCGCAAAAAAGTCATGCACAAAGCCTTTCGACAAAGACCTTACTGTAGCCGGACACTGAGCTTCGGACCAGATATTCTAAGCGCCCCCGATGCCCACCCGGAGCAAAACCATGACCGACGCTGTAGCCTTCGATGCCGAACTGGATGCCAGTGGCCTTAACTGCCCGCTGCCATTGCTCAAGGCCAAGCTGGAACTCAATCGGCTGGCCAGCGGCGCGGTACTCAAGGTGATCGCCACGGACGCGGGTTCCCAGCGGGATTTTCGTACGTTTGCCAAGCTGGCCGGCCACACCCTGTTGCATGAAGAAGACGAAGCTGGCGTCTATCGTTACTGGTTGCGCAAGGCCTGAATCGCTTGAATATGCTGTCCTTATCGCCTGAGGTTTATTGATGTTCAAAGTGTTACGTGACTGGATTCAGCGCTACTTCTCCGACGAAGAAGCCGTGGTGCTGGCCGTCCTGCTGTTTCTCGCCTTTACGGCTGTGCTCACCTTGGGTGGCATGCTGGCACCGGTATTGGCGGGGATGGTGCTGGCGTACCTGATGCAAGGCCTGGTCTCCATTTTGGAGCGCCTGCGCTTGCCGGGCGGCGCTGCGGTGGGGCTGGTGTTTGCCTTGTTCATGGGGCTTTTGCTGGTATTCATTGTGATCGTGGTGCCGCTGCTGTGGCATCAGTTGATCACCTTGTTCAACGAGCTGCCGGGCATGCTCGCCAAGTGGCAATCGCTGCTCTTGCTGCTGCCCGAGCGCTATCCGCACCTGGTGTCGGACGAGCAGGTACTGCAGGCCATTGAAGTGGCCCGGGGTGAAATCGGAAAGTTCGGTCAATGGGCGCTGACCTTTTCCCTTTCGAGCTTGCCGCTGCTGGTCAACATCATGATCTACCTGGTGCTGGTGCCGATCCTGGTGTTTTTCTTCCTCAAGGACCGCGAGATGATCGGTCGTTGGGTGCGTGGCTACCTGCCGCGTGAAAGGGCGCTGATTACCCGGGTCGCCGAGGAAATGAACCGGCAGATTGCCAACTACATCCGTGGCAAGGTCATTGAGATCTTTATTTGCGGCGGGGTCACCTACATCGGCTTTGTCGCACTGGGACTGAACTACGCAGCCCTGCTGGCGCTGCTGGTAGGCGTGTCAGTGGTGGTGCCTTACGTTGGCGCGGTGGTGGTGACGGTGCCGGTGATGTTGATCGCGCTGTTCCAGTGGGGCTGGAGTGATCAGTTCATCTACCTGATGGCGGTCTACGGCATTATCCAGGTGCTGGACGGCAACGTGCTGGTGCCGTTGCTGTTCTCCGAGGCGGTTAACCTGCATCCGGTGGCGATCATCTGTGCGGTGTTGTTGTTTGGCGGGTTGTGGGGCTTCTGGGGGGTGTTTTTTGCGATTCCCCTGGCGACGCTGTTCAAGGCGGTGCTGGATGCCTGGCCCCGGCAGGAGCCAGTAGTGGCGCCACTGTTGTAACTGTAGGAGCGAGCTTGCTCGCGAAGAGTTCACAGGCAACGCGTTCTTTCAGGGATGGCGCGTTATCGTTAACGACTTTCGCGAGCAAGCTCGCTCCTACAGGTTCGGTGTCAGGCTTTGTTTAGTGCCTGCGCCGCTGCCAGCACTGCATCCACATGGCCTGGCACTTTCAGACCCCGCCATTCCTGACGCAGCACGCCATCCTTGTCGATCAGGAAGGTGCTGCGATCAACCCCCAAGTATTCCTTGCCGTACAGCTTCTTCAGCTTGATCACATCAAACAGCTGGCAAACCGCTTCGTCCTTGTCGCTGATCAGCTCAAAGGGGAATTCCTGCTTGGCCTTGAAGTTCTCGTGGGACTTCACGCTGTCCCGGGACACGCCGAACACTTCGGTGTTGGCGGCCTTGAACGCTGCGTGCTGGTCACGAAAGCCCTGGCCTTCAGTGGTGCAGCCCGGGGTGCTGTCTTTCGGGTAGAAGTAGATCACCACTTGCTTGCCCTTGAGCCCGGCAAGGCTGAAGGTTTGCCCGCTGGTGGCCTGGGCTTCGAAGTCGGCTACCGGTTTGTCGATGACTACAGCCATGAAAGCTTCCTTACATTGGGTTCTGTGGGCGCCATGGCTCGATCAGTGCGTCGAGGTTCAGGGCATCGGCGAAATCCAGGAACTGGTCGCGCAGCCAGCTGATTTGCACGCCGGCAGGCAAGGTCACGGTAAAGGTGGCGTTGAGCATGGTGCCGCCGGTCTGCGGGGCCTGATAGGTGTCGCAGGTCAGGTTTTCCAGCTCGACGTTGTGGTCGATAAAGAACTGGCACAGCTCGTTGACGATGTCCGAACGGTAGGCCGAGCTGACATAGGCCACGTAAGGCAGCGCCTGGGGACGGTTCTCCAGGGCGGCACTGCGCACCACGTTGACCGTGAAGTCATGCTTCTTGGCCAAGCCCGGCAAGCCGGTTTCAAGGCGGGCCAGCGCATCCCAGGTTCCGGAAATCTGCAGGACCAGCGCACTGCACTCGCCATGGCGGGTCAGCCGGGAGGTCACGACGGCGCAGCGGTTTTCATGGCTGGCGCGGCACAGGACGTTAGTCAGCTCCATGGGGTTGGCGCCAAGGGCACTGATGACAAGGAATTGTTCGCGGACTGTGGGGGTGGACATGCAGCCTTCCTAAAGCGATGAGCGGTCGATACGATGAAGCAGTATCAATCAAAGGATGAAGGGTAGCGAAAACCATCGCCAAGGGCTAGGAGGTGGCGTTTTCATTACGTAATCAGCTTCATCAAACCCCACTTTGGCCCAATGATGGTGTTGCGGCGAACTAAGTTGATCCAGAACGCGTCCTCAGGCGGTACTTCGCTTGTACAAGCATCTTGGCGCCAGTACCATTACCGCTCTCTTTTTCCGGCAGGAGCGGTTGCATGATTGCGGGCAGTATGGTGGCACTGGTCACACCCATGGATGCACAAGGTAATCTCGACTGGGACAGCCTGGGCAAACTGGTGGACTTCCACCTGCAAGAGGGCACCAACGCCATTGTGGCGGTCGGCACCACGGGTGAATCGGCCACGCTTGATGTGGAAGAACACATCGAAGTGATCGAGTTCGTGGTCAAGCGCGTAGCAGGGCGTATTGCTGTCATCGCCGGCACGGGCGCCAATTCGACCCGCGAAGCGATCGAATTGACCAAGAACGCCAAGAAAGCCGGCGCCGATGCCTGCCTGCTGGTGACGCCTTACTACAACAAGCCGACCCAGGAAGGCCTGTACCTGCACTTTCGCGCCATCGCCGAAGCCGTCGATATCCCGCAGATCCTCTACAACGTGCCCGGCCGCACCGCCTGCGACATGAAGGCCGAGACCGTGATTCGCCTGTCCACCGTGCCGAACATCATCGGTATCAAGGAAGCCACCGGTGACCTGCAACGCGCCAAGGACATCCTGGCCGGCGTCAGCAGTGACTTCCTGGTGTACTCCGGTGACGACGCCACTGCCGTTGAACTGATCCTGTTGGGCGGCAAAGGCAACATCTCGGTGACTGCCAACGTCGCACCGCGCGCCATGAGCGAGCTGTGCGCCGCTGCTATTGCCGGTGATGCGGTCAAGGCCCGGGCGATCCACGAACAACTGGCACCGCTCAACAAAACCCTGTTTATCGAATCCAACCCTATCCCCGTGAAATGGGCGCTGCATGAGATGGGCCTGATGCCGGACGGTATCCGTCTGCCGCTCACCTGGCTCAGCGAAGCCTGTCACGAACCGCTGCGACAGGCCCTGCGCCAGTCCGGCGTCCTGGTTTAATTGAGGAAGCACTACGCATGAAGCGATTGGCCGGACTTTCCGCACTTGCCTTGATTATCTCCAGCACCAGTGGCTGCGGTTGGATCTGGGGCCCGGAAGGCTACTTCCGCGACCGCGGTAGCGATTACCTGGAAGCCCAACAAACCGCCCCGATGAAATTGCCGTCGGACGTCAATGTCGCCAAGCGCCTTGACCCGTTGCTGCCGATCCCGCGCAACGTGGCCGACGACACCTTCAAGGGTGAGTACGAAGTGCCGCGTCCACAGCCGTTGTCGGCCGTGGCCGATGCCAGCGACTACAGCCTGCAGAAGAGCGGCGACACCCGTTGGGTCATGGCCCAGCGCCCACCTGCCGAAGTCTGGCCGGTGGCCGTACAGTTCTTCCAGGACAACGGTTTCCGCATTGATGAGCAACGCCCGCAGACCGGTGAATTCACCACTGCATGGCAGCACACCAGCGAACTGTCGGCATCCATGGCCAAGCGCCTGCAAGCTGGCGGCGTAGCCAATGACAGCGAAGCCCGCATCCGCGTGCGTATCGAGCCAGGCGTGCAACGCAACACCAGTGAAGTCTACGTGGTGAGCGCCGAGCGTCCTGCTGGCAGCACCGCCAACGTCGACTTCACCCCGCGCTCGGTCAACACCGGCGTGGACGCTGCCCTGGTCGACGAAATGCTCGCCAGCATGAGCCGTATCTCCGAGAAGGGCGGTTCTGTTTCGCTGCTCGCTGCCGGTAGCTTTGACACACCTAGCCGCGTCAGCCTCAGCGAAGACGGCAGCGGCAACGTTGTGCTCAACCTGGGTGAAGACCTGGACCGCGCCTGGTCGAGTGTCGGCCGCGCGCTGGAACACGGCGAATGGCGCGTTGAAGACATCAACCGCAGCCTGGGCCTGTACTACATCAACTTGGCCGAAAAAGCCGAGAAGAAAGACGAAGAGCCAGGTTTCTTCAGCAAGTTGTTCGGCAGCAAGCCGACCAAGGAAGAGATCGAAACTCGCGCCGAGCGTTACCAGGTTCGTTTGAGCAAGGTAGGCGACAGCGTGCAAGTCACCGTCGAGAAAAACATCAACACCGTGGCGCCGGCCGATGTGGCGCGCAAAGTGTTGGGCGTGATTCAGGACAACCTGGGCTGATCCGATGCGTTTTGCCGTTCTCGGCAGCGGTAGCCAAGGGAACGGCACGCTTGTAGCCCACGACGACACGTACGTCCTGGTGGATTGTGGTTTCTCCCTGCGAGAAACCGAGCGACGCCTGCTGCGCCTAGGGGTTCACCCCACGCAGCTGAGTGCGATTCTGGTGACCCACGAACATGCCGACCACGTGCATGGCGTGGGTTTGCTGTCTCGGCGCTACAATCTTCCGGTGTACCTGAGTCGCGGTACCTTGCGCGGGATGCGCAAACCGATTGAACCCGCAGGTTTGCTGGCCGGTGGCGAGCAATTGCAAATTGGTGCCTTGAGCATCGATGTGATTGCCGTGGCCCACGATGCCCAGGAGCCGACGCAATACGTATTCAGTGACGGTGAACGGCGCTTTGGCCTGCTCACTGACCTG
Source organism: Pseudomonas sp. K2I15 (assembly GCF_002204795.1). GTDB lineage: Bacteria > Pseudomonadota > Gammaproteobacteria > Pseudomonadales > Pseudomonadaceae > Aquipseudomonas. The sequence continues at coordinate 124,235 of NZ_NIXO01000005.1, read as the reverse complement.
GGTTCCTACTGTGCCAAGGTGCTGGACGGTTATCGCAACCTCGATGCATTGATGATTGAGTCCAACCACTGCCGTGACCTGCTTGCGCGTGGTCACTACCCGAACTTTCTGAAGCTGCGGGTCGGCGGGCAGTTTGGGCATTTGAACAACCACCAGGCGGCGTACCTGGTGTATGAGTTGGGCTGGCAAGACCTGCAACACCTGGTCCTGGCCCACCTGAGCAGCAAGAACAACCTGCCGCAGTTGGCCCGGCAATGTTTTGTCGACACCCTTGGGTGCGATCCGGACTGGCTGCAACTGGCCGATCAAGATTCAGGGCTCGACTGGCGACACATCGCCTAGCCCACCTACTTAGCAAGCGGAGCCCATCATGGAAAAACGTGAAGAACTCTACCGCGGCAAAGCCAAATCGGTTTACAAGACCGACGACGCCAACCGCTTGATCCTGCTGTTTCGCAACGACACCTCGGCGTTCGACGGCAAGCGCATCGAACAGCTCGACCGCAAAGGCATGGTGAACAACAAGTTCAACGCCTTCATCATGCAGAAACTCGAAGCGGCCGGCATTCCGACCCAATTCGACAAACTGCTGGGCGACAACGAATGCCTGGTGAAAAAGCTCGACATGATCCCGGTCGAGTGCGTCGTGCGTAACTACGCGGCCGGTAGCCTGGTGAAGCGTTTGGGCGTGGAAGAGGGCCTCAAGCTCAATCCTTACACCTTCGAACTGTTCCTGAAAGACGACGCCAAGGGTGACCCGTTCATCAACGAATCCCATGTGGTGGCATTCGGTTGGGGCACCGCTGAGCAACTGGCGCGCATGAAAGAACTGTCGCTGAAGGTCAACGACGTCCTGAGCAAACTGTTCGACGACGCCGGCCTGCTGCTGGTGGACTTCAAACTCGAATTCGGCGTATTCCATGACGGCTCCATCGTCCTGGGCGACGAATTCAGCCCGGACGGCTGCCGCCTGTGGGACAAAGACACCCGCAAGAAGATGGACAAAGACCGCTTCCGCCAGGGCCTCGGTGACGTCATCGAAGCCTACGAAGAAGTCGCCAACCGTCTCGGCGTACCGCTGTAATCGACGCAAGCATCTGATAGCACGGAAAAAAATCGCTTAGGCGCTTTGCTTCCACGAAACAGGCTGTTATGATGCGCGCCGTTGGAGAGATGCCAGAGTGGCCGAATGGGACGGATTCGAAATCCGTTGTACCTTCACCGGTACCTAGGGTTCGAATCCCTATCTCTCCGCCATTACATAGAAAAAGCCCCGTAGTTGAATAAACTACGGGGCTTTTTCGTTTCTGGTCTCAAGCAATCTTTACTGGCTTTATCAGGCTTTCTGCCGGAATCCCAAACATCTCATGCAACTTCCAAATCATCGGCAGCGTAAGAGCCCGCTTTCCATTCAGTACCTCATAAACCCGATTCTGTCGGCCAATAGCAGGTACCAGGTCAGCCGCAGATAGCCCCGACTGCTCCATTCTGAAACGAATGGCGTCCACCGGGTTGGGCAAGTCCACCGGGAAGTGCTTCGCTTCGTAGGCTTCAATGAGTGTAATCATCACATCAAGATAGTCGCCTTCAGGCGTGCCGGGCTCAGGCTCATTGTCGAACAATGGCGATACAGCCTTCAGCGCGTCCCGGTAGTCTTGCTCAGTGTGAATAGGGCGAATGTTCATGGCTTACTCCATTTCAACTGTATCGGCATCAATGACGTCGTACTGCTTATGCGTACCGACGAATTTGATATAGAGGGCGCCGTAGCGATAAGCCACGGCAACCACGAGCCGATAGTCGTTACCTCTGATGTTGAACACGACCCGCCGGCTCTTTAGAACGCTGGCGTGACGAAACTGAGCCTTGATATCAGCCGGGGTCTTCCAGTCTGCTTTTTTGACCTCATCAATCCAGGCGAGGAATGATTGCTCTGCATCCGGGTGTTTTTGCCAAAACGTCTTTAGTTGGCTGACAGCGACGATTCTCATTAAAGACCCTAGTCCCATGGTGGGACTTTTTCAAGTGCGTTTCATCTGGTGGGTAATGCTCAGATAAGCCGTAAGTCTCATAAAACGCGAAGTGGGAGGCGAGGGATTTGGTTTCTGGGTGTTTTCCTTCCAGCCCAAAAGCGTTGTATCCGGTCGCACTCGCATAAACTTTCACTCGCGACCGAATAACTCCCCCCACTGCGGTGTTCACCACACAGACCACCCAGGAAGCGCCCATGAACACCTCCGCCGACCGCTACGACCGCCTGACCCGCACCTTCCACTGGCTGACCGCCGCCCTGGTGATTTTTATGTTCGCCAGCGCCCACATCTGGGAAAACCTGGAAAAAGGCACGCCACTGCGCAAGGGCCTGCAATCCGTCCATATCTCCCTGGGCATCGCCATGGCGGTGCTGATTGCTGCACGTATCCTCTGGCGCCTGTTCGGCGGCAATCACCCAAAGGCCGACACCCATCCCGCGCTTAACATGGCCGCCAAAGTCGCCCACGTCTGTCTATACCTGTTACTACTGACGCAGGTAATCCTGGGCTTCCTGTTCCGCTGGGCCCAAGGCGAGCCGTTCAATTTTTTCGGACTGTTCCCCGTCCCCGCGCCGTTTGTGATTGATCACGAGCTGCGTGGCACTTTGGGTGGCCTGCACAACAACGTCGCGTGGGCGATCATCGTGCTCGCCGGGCTGCATGCCTGCGCCGCGCTGTGGCATCACTACGTCAAGCGTGACAGCACGTTGCGCCGTATGCTGCCTGGCCCTCGGGGCGACCTTCAACATTGAGTTTGCTGCTGTACTTTCCCTATCGTTACGGAGCATTACAACCATGAAGAATCGCCACGAAAATGCCGTTGGTTACCGCACCGCTCTGTTCTTCGGTGCCTGCATGGCCGCCGCGCTATTGGCCGGCCAGGCCCACGCTTCCGGTGATGAATCGGCGCCACCCAAGCCTAACTGCCCCAAAGGCCAGGTCTGGGATACCAAGACCGGTAAGTGCGTGCTGCAAACCAGCAAAGCCACGTCGGACGCCGACCGTACCGATTACGCCTATCGCCTGGCCAAGGACGGGCGTTACGACGAAGCCCTCTCACTGCTCGATACCCTGAAAAACCCGAACACCGCCAAGGCCCTGAACTACCGCGGCTACGCCACCCGCAAGCTGGGCCGCACCGATGAAGGCATCAGCTACTACCTGAAGTCCGTGGCACTGGACCCCAACTACGCACAGGTTCGTGAGTATTTGGGTGAGGCCTATGTCATCAAGGGCCGCGTGGACCTGGCGCAGGAGCAACTGGTGAAAATCAAAGCCCTGTGCAGCACCACCTGCGAAGAGTACGAAGACCTGGCCGAAGCCATTGCCGCCGCGCCTCAGGCTTAAACGCATGAGCGAACAGTCGGGAGACAGCCATAACCAAAGACGCTGAATTGCGCCGTGAGTTGAGCCAGTTGTTGCCGCGGTTATGGCGATACGGCTTAGTGCTGTCGCGACAAAAGCATGTGGCTGATGACCTGGTGCAAGCTACCTGCGTGCGTGCGCTAGAGCGCGCCGGCCAGTTTGTGGCCGGCACGCGGCTGGACCGCTGGTTGCTGACGATCATGCATTCGATCTGGCTTAACGAATTGCGCTCGCAGCGCGTGCGGCAAGGGCAGGGGTTTGTTGATGCGGAGCAGGAGTTATCCTTCGATGGCGAAACCCTGGCTCAGGACCAAGTGCTGGCCGCGCAGGTGATCAAACGCGTCAATGCACTGCCCGAAGCGCAGCGGGAAACGGTTTTTCTGGCCTACGTCGAAGGGCTTTCATACAAGGAAATTGCCGAGGTCCTGCACATCCCGGTGGGAACGGTGATGAGCCGGCTGGCCGCTGCGCGCTTGAAGCTGGCTGAAACTGCGCAATCAAGCGGCCTGTTGGATAAATCGAGCGGAGAACGACGATGACTCAAAATACCCTACCGTCGGATGAACTGCTGGTGGCTTATCTGGACGGTGAGTTAGACCCTGAGCAGCGCCAGCTTATCGATAACCTGCTTGGGGTCGATTCCGCCGTGACGGCCCGGATGGAGCAACTCAAGCGCGGCGACTTGCCGTTCAAGGCAGCGTTCGATTCTGTTCTCGAGCAAGCCCCTACAGAGCGTTTGCAGGTGATGCTCGATGCCTTGCCGCCGGCACAAGCACCGACCCTGAGTCGACGCAGGTTTCTCGCGGTAGCGGCAAGCTTTGCGGTGGCCGGTGTGGTCGCCGACCGCCTGTTCATGACGTGGCCCCGACCTGAGCCCGGTTCGGGCTGGCGCGCCTCGGTCGCCGAATACATGGCGCTGTACACGCCCCAAACCCTGGAAAACCTCAGCGCCGATCCCGACTCCCATATCGCCCAACTGAGTTCGGTAGGGCGCCAACTCGGTCTGCCGCTGAACCCTGAGGTGATAAGCCTGCCGGGCGCGGAGTTCAGGCGTGCACAAATCCTCGATTATGACGGCGTACTGATCGGCCAATTGACCTACCTCGATGCGCGCCACGGCCCGTTGGCGCTCTGTATTACGGCAGCAAAAAAAGGTGCCGTGGCCATGGCTAATGAACAGCGTCGCGGCATGAACGTGGTGTTTTGGTCCAGCTCGACCCATGCCTTCATGTTGATTGGCCGGAACCCGTTTGAGGATTTGCAGATTATGGCGCGCAGTGCCGAGAAGGCGTTGCCTGCCTAGAAATACGGTATTCAATCATCAATATCGGGATAGACGACTCTTCCGAGTATCCAAGGCGTAACCACATCGTTATGAACGGTGCGCAGAAATGAGCCCCACTCGGTGCGATTGTGAGCATCAGGTCCGATAACGGTTAGTAACAGATAGTCATCGCAGTAGGGGTCATGGGCATAAATTAGCCAGAAGTCGTTATCAGGATCGTTGCGGAGAGTGGTGCGGTAATACTGGCCTTTGATCTTCGCCCATTGAACCTGGGTCTGAGACGTGCCAGCCAGATCAATATGATGCAGGTCGCTGAGATCAAGGCTTTCATCCCTGCCAAAAATAGGCGGCAGCTCGCCGCACACTTTGTAGTTGAAAAAGTGAGCGGCGAAATTTTCCCAGTGACTGATTTTTTGAAACAGCGGAGAGATTTTGACCGCGGGCATTCAATCCTACTTGGAGATTGGAAGCTTGCCGCTGATCACAAAGGTGTCGAAAGCTTTTTGTCCATCACGCGCGGCTTGCCATACATCAAGGAAGCTCAGCTCTTCGCTGACGGCCTTTTTGCGTGGCTTCTCGATTTTTTTGGTGATGGCCATCGGAGCCTCCGAAGGAAGTGTGTTCATAGCGTTCAGCTTATGTGGATAGTGATAGCCGAGCAAACCGCAGGCTTGATGGGCCGAGGCAAAGGACTATATCCATTGGCTTGATAGCGGCTCAAGACCTCTGCAGAAGGACGAGGCTGATAACACCGTCAGGTAAATCTCTATTGGGCTGAAGATGATGGATTAGCTGAACGAATGATGGTGGGTGGGCTTCCCTCATACACTAGCAAGAGGGCGCAAGGTGCCTTGCTAGTTACACCCTTTCAGTGATGTCTGTAGCCTGATTCTTTAGCTGCCAGTGCAGGGTTGCGCTGCCTGAGGCACGGCGGTAACCTTCGCCCCGTCGCCCCCATGGCGACCGGTTTTGACAGACCGATTTACAGGTGTACAACCTCCATACGATTACAGGCTGTTTTAGCTGTGGCGTCGTTTTATGGCGGCTGTACGTGGGGCATCTTCGGGTGCGCCGGGTCCTGTATACCGGTCTGTCAACCCGCGTACAGCTGCCACCCAATCCTGTTTGACAGCAGGGGAATGGCAGCTCCGATTACATACAGGAGCTACACCATGAAAAAGATCACCCCCAATCCCCCTGATTCCTTCGACGCTCGCGCGCACAACAAGCTCACTGACGGAAAAATGTCCGACGCGGCGCAAAGAGCGCTTGATTATTATCTGAGTGAACCTGCGCCCGAATCGGCTGAAACCGGCGAGCGCCCACCACGCAAAATCTTCCTCGTAGGTGCCGATGTAGGCACCGAAGAAGCACTGGCCAACGCCACTGAAATCCTGTCGTCAGCATCGGAAACGGCGTACCGCTGCGCCGATGGTCAAGACAGCATTCACTACCGATTGACCATGGGGCTAGCCCAGTTGATCGAGAATGCCCAGGCGTTGGTAGACTCTGTACTCGACCGTCAATTTGCAGCTGATAAACCAGCCAGCCTGTGAGCGCCAACCACACCCCGCAAAGCCCGCTGTAGCTAAAAGCCAGCGGGCTTTTTCATGGAAGATTTATATCTGGGGAGTTCCCGCGAATCTCCCTCAAGTCCTGTCCCACGTGGCCGAAACTATGTCATACGATGTCGTATGCTAATAATGAGAACAATCGCCATGTCGCTCCGCAGCCTGTCCATTGCCCGCCGTGCGGGTCTCGGTTTTGCCTTGATTGCCTTGCTCGTGGCGCTGCTGGGGTTTTTTGCGCTCTCGAACATGGCGAGCATCCGCGAAAGCGCCGTGCAGGTTGAACGTGGCCTGGTGCCCAAAATGCGCCTGGTGTCGGATATTCGCGAAATCATGCTGCGCATCCGCACCATTTCCCTGCGCATGGCCCTTGATTCCAGCGCGGCGAGCATCCCGCAATACCGCAGCCAGATGGACACCCGTAGCCAGGACCTGACGAAAAAACTCGCCGACCTGGATGCCGTAATCGACACTCCCGAAGTGCGCACTCTCTATGATCAGTTCCAGGTTTCGCTGCGTCAGTACCAGCAAGGCCTCACCCAGTCGTTCATTCTCGCCGACAAGCAGCAACTCGCCGAACTGAACAAGCTGCTGCTGGTAGACATGAAAACCGTGGTCGACGGCTCCGGCAATCAGCTCAATGCCTTGGCCGATTACTACAACGCCCAGATCAACCTGCAGGGCCAGACGGCAGAGGCGCAGTACAGCCGCTCGCGCACGATGGTCTTCGGCTTTGTGCTGCTGGCCGCGTTGAGCACCGTGGCGCTGGCCTGGTTGCTGACGCGCAGCATCGTTGGCCCCCTGAGCCACGCGGTGCGCGCCGCAGAAAACGTCGCCCAGGGCGACCTGACGCAGACCGTTGATGTGACCGGCGATGACGAAGTGACGCGCCTGCTCGTGGCACTGCAGAGCATGCAAGGCAGCCTGCGCAGCACCTTGCAGTTGATTCGCCAATCAGCCGGGCAGATGGCGGCATCGGCCACCGACCTCAACGGCATCACCGACCAGAGCAACCGCAGCCTGCAAAAGCAGACCGCTGAAATCGAGCAAGCCGCCACCGCGGTCAACGAGATGACTTCGGCTGCCGATGAGGTGGCACGTAATGCTGTCTCCACTTCCGAATCCACCCGGCTCTCAAATGAAACCGCCCGCGATGGCCAGCAACGCGTTGGTGAAACGGTCAGCGCGATTCAGGCGCTGAGTACAAACATCGGTGAAACCTCAAGCCTGGTGCAGAACCTCGCCGATCAGTCGCGGGATATCGGCAAGGTGCTCGATGTGATTCGCTCCATCGCCGAGCAGACCAACCTGCTGGCCCTGAACGCCGCCATCGAGGCTGCGCGTGCCGGTGAGTCCGGGCGTGGCTTTGCAGTGGTGGCCGACGAAGTGCGTGCGTTGGCCCACCGCACACAGCAATCGACCCTGGAGATCGACCAGATGGTTACTGCGATGCGCAGCGGCTCCAGCCAGGCGCTGACGTCGATGCAGTCGAGCACCCAGCGGGCCAGCGAAACCTTGATCCTGGCCGAAGGGGCCGGTGGCGCACTGAGCCAGATCACCGACTCCATCGACCAGATTCACCAGCGCAACCTGGTCATCGCCAGCGCCGCCGAGGAGCAGGCCCAGGTGGCGAAGGAAGTGGACCGCAATATCGTCAATATTCGTGACCTGTCCGCCCAATCGTCCTCGGGCGCGGGGCAGATCAATGGTTCAAGCCATGAGCTGGCGCGGTTGGCTGTTTCGCTCAATGAGGCGGTGGCGCGGTTTCAGTTGTAACGGGGTCTACGAGTGCCAGGGACGGCACCAATTCAAGGACACGGTTACGACCGCCTTCGGCCACCAGATACGTTCCCTTCGTCGTACGCACAATCGACTGTGGCGCCTTCAGGAAAGACAGAATTGTCTGCTGGCGCCCTTGCTTGTCGATCAACAACAAACGCGCGCGATGTGTTGAATCTTCGTTGATCCACAACCCGCGTTCATCGCACATCAAGAACGTGGGTTTGTTCAGCTTGCTCAGTACCACCGGATCGCTGCCGTCGTTGGTCAGCTCTCGCACCACGCCTTTCTTCTTTTCCGTGTAGAGCATGCGCCCATCCGTGCAGCGAACAATCGACTCACCTTCGCTGAGTTGGTCACGCACTACGCTCAATGTTTTATCACTCCAGCGATAGCGCAGTATGCGGGCACCTACCTTGCGGTCTTCGATGGCGTAGAGGAACTCGCCGTCGTCCCACAGCCCTTGTACGCTGTCGCCCTTGAACAGTTCGGTGACGACGCCGTCCTTGAGGAAGCTGACGGGCGCGCCATCCACTTCCTGGCTGAACACCCAGCCGCCCTGAGTGGCGACCATTCCATCGGGTTTGGATAGATTGCCTACCACCCGTTCGCGTTTTCCGTCCGGGAGGATGCGCACGATACTGCCAAGTCCATTGCTCAATTCCTGGCTGACCATCAGTGAACCATCGAGCATCGGCATCAGCGACGCAGCCTTTGCCACATCGCGGTGGATCACTTGAACGCTCCAGTTATTGGCGGCGCTGACTGGATAGAAGCTTTGCCAGGCGAAGAAGCCCAGGGTGGCGGTGCACAGCAGGCCCGATAGCCCTAAACCCAATCGGAGTGCTCGATAAGATGAGTGGGTTGCATGAGCCCTTTTTATTGTTTTATCCATTGATGACTGCCGATAGGTATTTGTGAAGAGGATTTGCACGCGTCCGCCACCGTATCAAGCACAGGGCCCAACATCACCCTGCTTTTTTCAGGCGGGTACAAGCCGCTGTCCCCCATAATGACGTCACCCGCGACTACCCAACGGCTCACTCGATGATCATCAACTTCGACCTCAACGACCTCCAAGCCTTCCGCGCCGTCGTAGACAAGGGCAGTTTCCGTGCGGCGGCCGAAGCCATCCGTATCTCCCAGCCGGCCCTCAGCCGGCGCATCGAGAAGCTCGAATCCGCCCTCGACGTCAAACTCTTCGAGCGCACCACGCGCCGGGTCAGCCTGACCATGGTCGGCCGCGCATTCCTGCCGCAAGTCGAACGCATGCTCGATGACCTGGACATCGCCCTGATGGGCATCAGCAACGTGGCCTCAACCCGCATGGGCAACGTCACCATCGCCTGTGTGCCGTCCACCGCGTACTACTTCATGCCCCACGTGATCTCCGAATTCCACAAGCTCTATCCGAAGATTCGCCTGCGGGTGTTGGACGCGAGTGCCGGTGAGGTGTGTGCGGCGGTGGAAAGTGGCGAGGCGGATTTTGGCGTGAGTTTCAGCGGCAGCCTGGCAGACGGGGTGGAGTTCGAGCTGTTGCTGCAAGAGCGTTATGTGCTGGCCTGTCGCCGGGAGCATCCATTGGCGGACCGGGCCAGTGTGACGTGGGCCGAGGCCTACGAGCACGACTACATCACCGTGGACAAGACCTCAGGCAATCGCTTTTTGCTGGACCAGGCCCTGCGCGGCGTGCGGGTGAAAAAGCAAAGCATCTGCGAAACCCATCACGTGACCACGATGATCGGGCTGGTGGAGGCGGGGCTTGGGGTGGCGATGGTGCCGTCGATTGCGATGCCGGCAGGCAAGCACCCGATTCTGATGAGCGTGCCGTTGGTGGAGCCGGAGGTGGTGCGCAACGTGGGGTTGATCAAGCGCCGCGGGCGTACGTTGACGCCGGCGGCACTGGAACTGGAGCGGTTGACGCGTGAGATGCCATTCCGGTCAGTGTGAGACCGAATCCAGGCCGGTGGCTTGCACCACCGGTTGCGCCTGGGGCGAGGCGAGGAATTGCAGGAGCTTTTTCGCCTGCGCCGGGTGTTCGGCGTTCACCGGAATGCCTGCGGCAAAACGGGTGACGGACTGCACGTCTTCAGGGATCTTTCCGACGTAGGTCACGCCCGGAATCGGCAGCAATTCGGAGACCTGCTGCAAACCCACTTCGTAGTCACCCTTGGCCACCTGGGAGGCCACCGGGATGCGTTCGATCATAGTGCCCTTGGACGGCATGCCGAGTTTCTTGAACAGTTCCTTTTCGACGTAGACGCCGCTGGCGCTGTCCGAATACGCGACGGATTTGGCCTTGGTCAGTACTGCCTTCAGTTCGGCATCGGTGGCAATCGAAGGCTTGGCCGCGCCTTCCTTGACCACCAGGCCGATGCGCGAATCCGCCAGTTCAACGCGGGACGCCTTGTCGACCTTGCCTTGCTTGATCAGCTCGTCCAGGGCGTAGCCGACCATGATCACCACATCGGCGTGTTCGCCACGGGCGAGGCGGTTGGGAATCGCTTCCGGCGCCTTGCCCATCGACGGGCCGAGGATGGTGTCGAGGGTGTCGCCGCTCTGGGTGGCGTATTGCGCACCCAGTACCTTGTAGGCCGCGGTGAAGCCGCCGGAGGTCATGACTTTCAGTTCTTCAGCGTGGGCAACCATCGCCAGGGAGCCGATCGCCAGTGCCGCCAGAGTTTTCAATATGGGTTTCATCAGCATGACTCCTCAGGCGACTTGTACACGGCCACTGGCACGGCGATACAGCGCGAATGTCGCGCAAAAGGCGCACAACGCGGCGAACATCAGCCAGTAGGCCGGCGAAGCCTTGTCGCCCGTCTCGTGGATAAACCAGGTGGAAATTGCCGGGGTAAAACCACCGAAAATCGCGGTCGCCAGGCTGTAGGCGAGGGAGAAGCCTGCCACACGCACTTCCACCGGCATGATTTCGGTCAGGGCCGGGATCATTGCGCCGTTGTACATGCCGTAGAGGAAGGAGAACCACAGCAGGGTTTCCAGCATGTGCGCGAAGCTTGGCGCATTGACCACGTAGGAAAGTGCCGGGTAGGCGGTAAGCACGGTCAGAGCGGTCATGGCGACCAGCACGGGCTTGCGGCCAAAGCGGTCACTGAGGGTGCCGCCGATGGGCAGCCAGATGAAGTTCGATACAGCCACCAGCAACGTCACCAGCAGGGCGTCGGAGGTGGTCAGGTTGAGCACGGTTTTGCCGAAGGTCGGTGCGTATACGGTGATCAGGTAAAACGCGGTGGTGGTCATCGCCACCATCATCATGCCGCCGATTACGAGGGTCCAGTTCTTCACCAGGGTGGCCAGCACTTCGCGCATGGTTGGGCGGTGCTTGCGGTTGGCGAACTCTTCGGTTTCCTGCAGGTTACGACGCAGGATGAAGATGAACGGGATGATCACGCAGCCGATGGCGAACGGAATGCGCCAGCCCCAATCGGCAACCACGGCCGGTTCCATCCATTGGTTCAGGCCATAACCCAGGGCGGCCGCGACCACGATGGAGATCTGCTGGCTGCCCGACTGCCAGCTGGTGTAGAAACCCTTGCGGCCCGGGGTGGCCATTTCGGCCAGGTACACCGACACGCCGCCCAGTTCTGCGCCGGCCGAGAAGCCTTGCAACAGGCGGCCTATCAGCACCAGCAGCGGAGCCCACAACCCAATGGTGTGATAGCCCGGCACCAGCACGATCAGCAGGGTGCCACTGGCCATGATCGCCAGGGTCACGATCAAGCCTTTGCGACGGCCCACATCATCGATGTACGCGCCGAGGATGATTGCCCCCAGCGGGCGCATCAAAAAGCCCGCGCCGAACACAGCGAAGGTCATCATTAATGACGCAAATTCATTGGCAGCAGGGAAGAAAGCGGCAGCGATATAGGTGGCATAAAAGCCGAACAGAAAGAAGTCGAACTGTTCGAGAAAGTTGCCGGAGGTGACGCGAAAGACCGCGCCGACTTTGGAGCGGGCAGAGTCAGGCCGTGAAGGGTTTTGCATTTTTTTGTGTCTCCAGCGTTCTTTTTAAAGTGCTTGTTTCGCTTAAGACCGCGGATAGTGGCTGACACATTTAGAAATGATAAGTGAGTTGTTTACATGCATTGATGTGTCTTGGTTATCAATCGGCGAGATCACACAAAACCGCTCCCTCATCTATGCTTCCCCAGTGTGTCCAATTCTTACGGATGGGAGGTGGGTATGAGCAACGAACCGAAGCAGCATGATGAGTTGGAGCAGGAGCGCGCCAGGCAGCGTCGCGAGGAAGAGAAACCGCAGACCTGGAAGCATCCGGACGATGGCACGGAGCTGTCCGAGCGCGACCAGGAGCGCCCGCTCAAGCCTTGATGGCCCTTCTTTTGTAGGAGCGAGCTTGCTCGCGAAAAACCAGAGAGCGCCGCTGGGTATCAGATACCCAGCGTCATCGTTGGCGACCTTCGCGAGCAAGCTCGCTCCTACAGTATTTCGTCAGTTCTGAATCGGCGTACACAACTCCACCAGCGTCCCATCCGGGCATCGCACATAAGACACCACCTGCCCCCAGGGCTTGGTACTCGGCGCTGAAAGCTCTGTTGCACCTTCAGCCAGCGCTCTGGCATGGGCCTTTGACACATCCTCGGTAACAAACCCCAACTCCATCCCCAGCGGCTGCCGTGAAGCATGCGCCTGCACGTGCCCACCCTTGAAATTCATCTCGCCCAACTCATGTGCGGCGAAGGAGAGGGTGGTGCCACCCGTATCCAGCTCTCCATACGTCCCCGATTCATGCAGGAAACGGTGACTGAACCCGAAGGCTTTTTCAAAGAATTGCAGGGATGCAGCCACATCCGGGACGTAGACGATGGTGTAGGCGAATTTCATGGTTCAGCGGTCCTTGCTTGAGAGGGGGATCATTAAAGTCAGCGCTGCACTCACGGTCAACGGGAAACTATTTGACATATTTGATTTGTGATCACATATTGGGGGCATAAGAACGACAACACAGGTTTTGACTCATGACAGATGGCCCGCTCCTCCTTCCTACCTTGCGCCAGGTGTCGCGCGATACCTTGCAAGACCAGGTCTACCGCCAGATCCGCGAAGCCTTGATGAGTGGTCGTTTCCAGCCCGGCCAGAAACTCACCATCCGCGGCCTCGCCGAAGCCCTCGGCTCCAGCCCCATGCCGGTGCGCGAAGCCCTCCAGCGCCTCAGCGCCGAAAACGCCTTTGAAGTCACCGAAACTTCCCGCCTGCGGGTACGCATGATGACGGTCGAACGCCTGCGCGAGATTCGCGATGCGCGGGTCGCCCTGGAAGGTTTGCTGGCGGAAAAGGCTGTGTTGCTCCTTGAAAAAGCCGACCTCGACGAAATTGCCGACCTCTGCCAGCAGATGCAACAGGCCGCCGACGAAGTCGACGTTTCCCGCTACCTGTGGACCAACTTCGCCTTTCACCGACGCATCTATGCCGTCGCCCAGGCCGAATTGACCATGGCCGCCGTGGAAAACTTCTGGCTGCACATGGGCCCGTGTTTCGCCCTGGTCGCTCCCGATAAAGCTCACTTGCAGCGCTCGATGGAGGCGCACACGCGCATCGTCGAAGCCCTGGCCGCCCGCGATGGTGCCGGCGCCCGTGCTGCCGTGACCGATGACATCATGCAGGCCGCCGATTCGCTGGCGCGCCTGCTCGTCAAGAACGACCGTTCGCGGTCGTCTGTTTCAGGAGGTAAACGTGCATGAGTGTCCTACAGCGGCTGCAGCCCTATCCTGGGTTACGTGTTTTGATTTCCGGCGGGGCTGCCGGCATCGGTGAAGTGTTGGCGGCGGCCTATCTGGAGGCGGGCGCCAAGGTGCATGTGTGTGATATCAGCGAACCGGCCCTGGCGGCGTTTCGCGATAAATACCCGGGCACTGTCGCCACCCGTGCCGACGTGAGTGATGCCGCGCAGATCGAGGCGGTGTTCCAGGTGCAGCGCGAGCAGTTCGGCGGGCTGGATGTACTGGTCAACAACGCAGGGATTGCCGGGCCCACCGGTGGCATCGACGCCATCAGCGACGCCGAGTGGCAAGCCACGATCACTATCAACCTGACGGCGCAATATCGCTTTGCCCACCACGCGGTGCCGATGCTCAAGGAATCGTCCCACGGCCATCTGCTGCATATCGCCTCGGTCGCAGGGCGCCTCGGCTACGCCTGGCGCACGCCGTATGCCGCGACCAAATGGGCGATCGTCGGCCTGATGAAATCGCTGGCCTCGGAGCTGGGCGAAAGCGACATCCGCGTCAACGCCTTGCTGCCCGGCATCGTCGAAGGCCCGCGCATGGACGGCGTGATTCGCGCCCGTGCCGAACAAGTCGGTGTGCCTGAAGCCGAGATGCGCCAGGAATACCTCAACAAGATCTCCCTCAAGCGCATGGTCACCGCCGAAGACGTCGCGGCCATGGCCTTGTTTCTCTGCTCGCCCGCCGCCCGCAATGTCACCGGCCAAGCGATCAGTGTCGACGGTAACGTCGAGTATCTGTAGGCCTCGCTAGCAAGTCGCCAAGGAAGAACACACAAGCCACACCCGGGATTTTTTTCATAAGAATAAAAGTCGGAGAATCGTCATGTCCAAAAAACGTCCTGTCATCATCACCTGCGCCGTTACCGGTGCCATCCATACGCCGTCGATGTCGCCGCATTTGCCGATCACCGCGCAGGAAATTGCCGACGCCGCCATCGGCGCCGCCGAAGCGGGCGCCGCCATTGTGCACCTGCATGCCCGTGATCCGATCGATGGCCGTCCCAGCCAGGACCCGGCGTTGTTCGCCGAATTTTTGCCGCACATCAAGGCCGCCAGCGACGTGGTGATCAACATCACCACCGGCGGCGCGCCGACCATGGGCGTGGAAGAACGCCTGCAACCGGTGATGCAGTTCAAGCCGGAACTGGCCTCGCTGAACATGGGCTCGATGAACTTCGGCCTGTACGAAATGCTCAACCGCTTCACCGAGTTCAAGCACGACTGGGAGCGTCCGTACCTGGAAGAAAGCGACGACCGGATCTTTCGCAACACCTTCCGCGACATTACCCACATCCTCAATTCCTGCGCCGAAAACCGCACACGCTTCGAAATCGAGTGCTACGACATCGGCCACCTGTACACCGCCGCCCACTTCCTGGAGCGCGGCCTGCTCAAGCCGCCGCTGTTTATCCAGTCGGTATTCGGTTTGCGTGGCGGTATCGGCGGCCACCCGGAAGATTTGGCCCACATGCGCCGCACTGCCGATCGCCTTTTCGGCGACGACTATGTGTGGTCAATCCTCGGCGCTGGCCGTGGGCAGATTCCGCTGGCAACCATGGGCTTGTCCATGGGCAGCAACGCCCGGGTCGGCCTGGAAGATTCGTTGTGGGATGGCCCAGGCAAATTGGCCGCATCCAACGCCGATCAGGTACGGCGCATTCGCACCGTGATCGAAGCCCTCGGCCACCGGGTCGCCACGCCGGATGAAGCGCGGGAAATCCTCGGGCTCAAGGGGCGCGACCAGGTCAACTTCTAAGTGATAAACCGGCCGCGTCACCGCGCGGTCATGCCCATCCCGCACAACAACAAAAAAGGGATAACACCATGCGTATCGAAGTGCTTGTGGACGTGAAGACCACCCTGGGCGAAGGCCCGGTGTGGGACATCGAGCAACAACGACTGTATTGGATCGACAGCGCCGACGGCCGGATCCTGCGCTGCACCGACGACGGGCGCGAGCTGCGCGCCTGGGACGTGGGCCAGAAAATCGGCTCCATGGCCCTACGGCATAGCGGCGAGCATGCCATCGTCGCCCTGCAAAACGGCGTGCACATCCTCGACCTCAACAGCGGTGAACTGGCGCTGGTGATCGACCCGGAGCCCATGCTGCCCAACAACCGCCTCAACGACGGCAAGGTCGACCGCCAGGGCCGCTTTGTCTTCGGCTCCATGGACACCCTCGAAGACAGCGCCAGCGCCAAACTCTACCGGCTGGACGCGGACCTGAGCCTGCACACCCTGGACGAAGGCATCATCGTGTCCAACGGCCCGTGCTGGAGCCCGTCGGGTGACACGTTCTACTTCTGCGACACCTGGTCCGGCGAAATCTGGGCCTATGACTACGACCAAGGCAGTGGAGCCGTGAGCAATCGACGCACCTTCGCCAAGGTCGACACCCGTGGCGGTGGCGCTGCCGACGGCTGCACCGTGGATGCCGAAGGCTGCCTGTGGCAGGCCTTGGTCTACGCCGGGCAACTGGTGCGCTACACACCGGATGGCCAGGTCGACCGGATCGTCCAGATGCCAGTGAAAAAGGTCACCAGCCTGACCTTTGGCGGGCCGAACCTGGACACCCTGTTCGTCACCTCCATGGCCAAGCCGCCGCTGCCGCGCTTCCCGGCCGACGGTCAGCAGCGCGGGGCGCTTTTTGCGATCACCGGGCTGGGCGTGCAAGGAATAGCCGAGCGACGGTTCGCCAGCTAGCGCGTTTTTTCAATAAGGCATATTCCTTCCGCAACCTTGTGTCAGTGCGCGCCCTCGCGCGCCTGGAGAAACCCATGGCAACCTTAAAAAAAGCCTCGCTGCGCAGTATTCACCGACACTCCTGGGTGTCGCTGCTGGTGTGCTGGATGATCTGGATCCTCAACGCCTACGACCGTGAGATCGTGCTGCGCCTGGGGCCGACCATCTCCAAACATTTCGATTTGTCGGCTGATCAGTGGGGCACCATGGCCACAGTGATCATGCTCGCCCTGGCCCTGCTGGATATTCCAGGTTCAATGTGGAGCGACCGCTACGGCGGTGGCTGGAAGCGCGCGCGGTTCCAGGTGCCGCTGGTGCTGGGCTACACGGCGATCTCGTTTCTCTCCGGGTTCAAGGCCCTGAGCGGCAACCTCGCGACCTTTATTGCGCTGCGGGTGGGCGTCAACCTCGGCGCGGGCTGGGGCGAGCCGGTGGGCGTGAGCAACACCGCCGAATGGTGGCCGGTGGAGCGTCGTGGTTTTGCCCTTGGCGCGCACCACACCGGTTACCCGATCGGCGCCATGCTCAGCGGCATCGTCGCCAGTTTTGTCATCAGCACCTTTGGTGAAGACAACTGGCGCTACGTGTTCTTCTTCGCGTTTGTGGTGGCGTTGCCGCTGATGATTTTCTGGGCACGGTATTCCACCGCCGAACGCATCACCGCGCTGTACGTCGACATCGCGGCCAAGGGCATGACGCCGCCGGACAACGCACCGGCCAGCCAAGTGAAGGGCCACGCCTGGCGCACTTTTATTGCCACGTTGCGCAACCGCAATATTGCCCTGACGGCGGGTAATACGATGCTGACCCAAGTCGTGTACATGGGCGTCAACATCGTGCTGCCGGCCTACCTGTACAACATCGTCGGGTTGTCCCTGGCCGAGTCGGCGGGGATGAGCGTGGTGTTCACCCTCACCGGGATTCTCGGGCAACTGGTGTGGCCGTCGCTGTCGGACATCATTGGCCGGCGCGTCACCCTGATCATCTGCGGGGTGTGGATGGCCGCCAGTGTCGGCGCGTTTTATTTCGCCAATACCCTGACCCTGATCATCGTCGTGCAACTGCTGTTCGGCCTGGTGGCCAACGCGGTGTGGCCGATCTACTACGCGGTGGCCTGCGACTCGGCCGAGCCGTCGGCGACGTCCACCGCCAACGGCATCATCACCACCGCGATGTTTCTCGGTGGCGGCCTGGCGCCGGTGCTGATGGGCAGCCTGATTGCCATGGGCGGCGGCTGGACCACCTTGCACGGCTACACGGTGTGCTTCTTTGTGATGGCCGGCTGTGCCCTGGGCGGGGCGCTGCTGCAACTGTTTTCCCATCGCCCGCCAGCGCTGGTCGCGCAACTCGAACCCTAGAACAACACCGATGCGCCCCCCAGCCGTGGCGCTGGCGGGGCGCCAAGAGGACTTGCCCGATGAAGACTGCCCACACTGCCCGTGAACCACGGGAGTTGAACAAACTGATGTTCGTCAAGCTGATGCCCTTGCTGATCATCGCCTACGTGCTGAGCTTCCTGGACCGCACCAACATCGCCCTGGCCAAGCATCACCTGGACGTTGACCTGGGGATTTCCGCCGCCGCATACGGCCTGGGTGCGGGGTTGTTTTTCCTGACCTATGCGCTGTCGGAAATCCCCAGCAACCTGATCATGCACAAGGTCGGCGCGCGGTTCTGGATCGCGCGGATCATGGTGACCTGGGGCCTGATTTCGGCGGCCATGGCCTTTGTCCAGGGCGAAACCTCGTTCTATGTCCTGCGCCTGCTGTTGGGTATTGCCGAAGCCGGCCTGTTTCCCGGGGTGATGCTGTACCTCACCTACTGGTTCAACCGCGAGCAACGGGCACGGGCCACCGGGTATTTCCTGCTCGGCGTGTGTTTTGCCAACATCATCGGCGGCCCGGTGGGCGCAGCGTTGATGCGCATGGACGGGATCCTCGGCTGGCACGGCTGGCAGTGGATGTTCCTGCTCGAAGGCCTGCCGGCGGTCGCGTTTGCCTGGGTGGTGTGGCGCAAGTTGCCGGACCGTCCGAGCAAGGCGCCATGGCTCTCGGCTGAAGAGGCGCGCGGGATTGAACAGCGCATCGCGATGGAGACCGAAGAGGGCGCAGGCGAGGGCGGGCATTCCCTGAAAAACTGGCTGACGCCGCAAATCCTGCTGGCGATCTTTGTGTATTTTTGCCATCAGATCACCCTCTACACCGTGATCTTTTTCCTGCCGAGCATCATCAGTAAATACGGTGAACTGAGCACCATGAGCGTCGGCCTGCTGACCTCATTGCCGTGGATTGCCGCAGCGGCAGGCGCCGTGTTACTGCCGCGTTTTGCGACCACGCCCACCCGTGCCCGGCGCCTGTTGATTACCGGCTTGCTGACCATGGCGCTGGGCTTGGGCATTGCCTCGGTGTCCGGGCCGGTGTTCAGCCTGCTGGGTTTTTGTGTGTCGGCGGTGATGTTCTTTGTGGTGCAGTCGATCATTTTTCTCTACCCGGCTTCACGCCTCAAAGGTGTGGCGCTGGCGGGCGGGTTGGGCTTCGTCAACGCCTGCGGGTTGCTCGGCGGGTTTGTCGGGCCATCGGTGATGGGCGCGATCGAGATGAGTACCGGCAATGCCATGAACGGCTTGAAAGTGATTGCCGTGGTACTGGTGGTGGCCGCGTTGGCGGCGTTGCGTTTGCGCCAGGGGCAGGAGCCGAATCACACCAGCAATGAGGTGGGAAACCCCGAAGCCAGCACCAGGTAAGCCACGACTGCCGCCAGGCACAAACCCACAAATACCCGCAACAGTGTCCTGGCGGTGGGATGAGCGATGAATTTGATGGCCCAGAGCAAAATCCCGGCGAGCAGGACGCTCAAGGCAGAAATGACCAGCACGATGGTGTTCTCGCAAGCCTTGGAAGCTGCTTTATAGTCCCAAAGGCCCGTGTTGAACAGTGTGCGCATAGACGCAGGCCCCCGGGTGTTTCTAAACTGCTGCTTATCCAGGGCAGTGGGGCGGTCGCCGATGAATCGCAATGAATTACGCAAGGCCGACATCAACCTGATGGTCGTCTTTGAAACCTTGATGCTCGAACGCAACGTGACCCGGGTGGCCGAAAAGCTGTTTCTCGGCCAACCCACCATCAGTTCGGCCCTCAACCGCCTGCGTACGCTGTTCAATGACCCGCTGTTCATTCGCGTTGGCCATCGCATGGAACCGACCGCGCGGGCCGAGGAAATCATCAAGCACTTGTCGCCGGCCCTCGATTCATTGTCGTCGGCCCTGAGCCTGACCCACGATTTTGACCCGTCCATCAGCACCATGACCTTTCGCATCGGCCTGTCGGATGACGTCGAGTTCGGCCTGCTGCCGCCACTGTTGCGCGCCTTGCGCCAGGAAGCGCCGCTGGTGGTGTTCGTGGTGCAGCACGTGGACTACTGGCGCATCCCGGACCTGTTGGCTTCCGGCGATATCACCGTCGGTATCACCCAGACCCGTGGCCTGCCGGCGAATGCCAAGCGCAAGTTACTGCGGCATATCCGTCCTTGCCTGTTGCGGGCAGATGCTTCGGACAAACCGCTGACCCTCGACGAATATTGCGCACGGCCTCATGTGCTGGTTTCCCACACGGCCAACGTGTCCGGGTTTGCCGATGAGTGGCTGGCGGAGATTGGTCGCAAGCGTCATGTGGTGCTGTCGGTTCCGCAATACAGCGCGCTGCCGGCGTTGCTCGCCGGTACCGACATGATCGCCAGCCTGCCGGACTACACCGCCCAAGCCATGGCTGCCGGCGGGAATTTGTTCTGTGAGCCGTTTCCGTTTGAAACCCCGACCCTGGACTTGTCGATGGTCTGGCTCAGCCACGTCGACACCGACCCGGCGGAACGCTGGATGCGCTCGCGGCTGGAGGCATTCATGAGCGAGCGGGACATGCTGCCGGTGGTCGCGCCAAAATCTTGAGATAACACCTTCAGGGAGATCCACCCATGACCCCATCCCGTTCCTTGCTGCGTGGGCGCGGCAGTCATGACAGCGGCAAGGTTGGCATGGTCGAGCTGTTTTTCGACCTGGTGTTCGTGTTCGCCGTGACCCAATTGTCCCATTCGCTGCTCGCGCATTTATCCATCGGCGGCGCAGTGCAAGTGGCACTGATGATGGTGGCGGTGTGGTGGGTGTGGATCTTTACCTCGTGGGTCACCAACTGGCTGGACCCGGAAAAAATCCCGATCCGCATTGGCCTGTTCGGCTTGATGGTGGCCGGCTTGCTGTTGTCCTCGTCGATCCCCAAGGCGTTTACCGACCGTGGGCTGTTGTTTGCCGGTGCCTATGTATTCATGCAGGTTGGGCGCACGCTGTTTGCGTTGTGGGCGGTGCGTGGCGAGTCGCTGAACATGACCCGCAATTTCCAGCGGATCCTGGCGTGGATGCTGTTTTCCGGAGTGTTCTGGATCACCGGCGCGTTGCTCGAAGGCGAGCAGCGCCTGGCCTTCTGGGCGTTGGCATTGTTGATCGAGCTGATTTCGCCGTCGGTGTATTTCTGGGTACCTGGGCTTGGGCCCTCGACGCTGGCGGACTGGAATGTGGAAGGCAACCACATGGCCGAACGCTGCGGCCTGTTTGTGATCATCGCCCTCGGTGAGTCGTTGCTGGTGACCGGCGCCACCTTCGCCGAATTGCCCTGGAGTGTGGAAGGCCTGGCGGCCTTCCTGGTGGCGGTGGTGGGCAGCATCGCCCTGTGGTGGATCTATTTCGACAGCGGCGCCGAGCGCGCCCACCACCGCATCGCCAGCTCCGCCGACCCCGGCCGTCAGGCGCGGATCGCCTACACCTACCTGCATGTGTTGATCGTGGCCGGGATTATTGTCAGCGCCGTAGCCGACGAACTGGTGCTGGTGCACCCGGGGCACGCCAGCCAGGCGGGCGTGGTGGCGATCATCGCCGGCCCGTGGCTGTTTCTGCTGGGCAGTGCGTTGTTCAAGTGGGTGATGAGCGACCGGCCGTTGCCACCGTTCTCGCACCTGGGCGGGTTACTGATGTTGCTGGTGTTGTTGCCGCTGGGGTTGCAGCAGGTGTTTTCGGCGTTGCTGCTGGGCGCGCTGACGTCGGCGGTATTGGTGGTGGTGGCGATTTGGGAAAATCGCTCGCTGCACAGCGTGACCGAAGTTTTACATTGAAAACGGTCTGATTCCGCCAGGTCGCGTGCTATACGTATGACTCTTTTCCTACAATAAATCGGAGCTTTTCATGCCGCACCTGCATCTGGAATACACCGCCAACCTGACAGAGCTGGCCGTTGAGAAAGCCCTGTTGCGGCTCAACAACGTGCTGATGGCGTCCGGGCAGTTCGGTTCCGAGTTCGATATCAAAAGCCGCGCGCTGAAGGTAGAGACTTTCCAGGTGGGCACGTCCATAAGCCCGCGCGCTTTTATCGCGGTGAAGCTGTCGCTGCTCAGCGGGCGTTCACCGCAGGTCAAGAAGCAGTTGTCGGAAAGCCTGTTGGCGGCGCTGCAGGATCTGGGCGATTGGCCTGCCGAGCTGCAGGTGCAGCTCAGTGTCTTGCTGGTAGACATGGACCGCGATTCCTACAGCAAAATCACCATCGGCTAACGGGCAATACGCTGTGGCGAGGGAGCTTGCTCCCGCTGGACCGGGCTGGCGCTCCAGTGCGAAGCGCTCCCAAAACTCTTGGGGCCGCTACGCAGCCCAGCGGGAGCAAGCTCCCTCGCCACAGGGGGTCATAATAACCCCTGATCCGCACACACCTTCACCACCTGCTCCCTGAACCACGTGTTGGCGCTGTCCTGCTCGCTGTGTTCATTCCACTGCATGTCCAGGGTAAACCCCGGCAACCCGTTCGGCGCTTCGCAATGGCCGAACACGCTGTTGTCCGCCAGCAGCTTCTGCACCCGACGGGGCAGGGTGACGACAAAGTCGGTGCCGGTGATCATCTTCAGCGCCGCGCTGTAGCTGTTGGCCCGGGCGATCACCTGGCGTTTGTGGGACTGGCGCGCCAGCCAGCCGTCGATCATGTTGGTGTCGGAACTCCACGGCGTTGGGAACACGTGGCGCCGGGCGACGAAGGATTGCAGGCTGAACGCCGGCTCCCGGGGCGCCGAGTGTTTGTCGAACACGCACACCAAGTCGTCCTCCAGCAACATCTGGGTGTTGATGTCTTTGTGCTCGCGATGAAAGTGCGGGCCGAAGCAGATCACCAGGTCCAGACGCCCGTCACGCAAGGCTTCGGCCGGGATGTCGGTTTCCAGCTTCTGCACATTGACGATCACCGGCAGGTCGGCGTGGTCGAAGTTTTTCAGCAGGCGCGGCAGGATCAACTGTTCGAAGTATTCGGGGGCGCAAACGTTGAAGGTCACGGCCTTTTGGGTGGGGTCGAAGGCCTGGCTGCCGGCATGGCACAGGTTGATGCTTTCGAGGATTTTCTGCACATGGCCGTACATGCTGGTGGCTTTGTACGTAGGACGCATGCCGGCCCGGGTGTTGATAAACAACTCGTCTTCGAAGCTGGTGCGTAGCTTCTTCAGGCTGTAGCTCACGGTGGACTGGCTGACGAACAGGGTTTCGGACACCTCGGTGACGCTGCTTTGGTCATAAACAGCGATAAACACCATCAGGTCCTGCATATCGAGCTTTCTAAGCAAGTTGCTGTTTAACATCCGTTCCGTCCGCAAATCGTTTGTACCGAGTTCGGTACAAGACAATACAAAATGTTAACGGAACGCTCGTACCAATAGAAAGCTCTGTCGGACCTTTCTCTGTTTGAGGTGGGACAAATAATGTTTACAACACGACCTCAGCGAATATGCCGCGCGTAATGCCGGGGATCGAAGCGCAGCACGATCAGCAGCATCACTACTACCACCGCCGTCAGCGCCCACCAGGCCCATTCGAAGCTGCCCAACTGGTCGCGGATCATCCCGGCGATCAGCGGCGACAGGCCGGCGATCAGGTAACCAATACCCTGCACGAAGGCAGTCAGGCCACCGGCGCGGCGTGGGTTGTCCAGATGGTCGAGGGACAGGATCAGGCTCATCGGAAACAGCCCGCCAATCCCCAGGCCCAACAGGCACGGCCACAGCAGGCTCAGGTGTTGCGGGCTGAGGATCAGGCCGCAGAAGCCGGCGATGATCAGCACCAGCAACACCGCGACCACGCCGCGCTTGTCCCGGCGGCGGTTGGCGATGGCCGGGGTGACCAGGCCGGAGACCACTTCCATGGCCGTCAGGAAACCCAGTAAAAGGCCGGCATTCTGTTCGCTCCAGCCCATTTCCACGTAGTACGGCGCCAGCCAGGCGAGTACGCAGGTGTAGGACGCAGTACCAAGGCCGAAAAAGATCGCCAGCAGCCAGGCCCGGCGATTGCCGAAGAATGACTCTTGCGGGCCAGCACCGGCTTGCGGCAGTGGTGGCAACACCGAGCGTTGGGCATACCAGAACACCAGCGCCAATACGGCGAGAACCGCCCAGATCGCCAGGCCGATGCGCCAACTGCCGGTTTGCACCTGGATAAACGGCGAGAACGAAGCGGCGAGGGCCGCGCCGCCCATGATCGCGGTGACGTACAGGCCCATGAACAGGGAAACGTTGTCGCTGAAGCGAGACTTGATCAACGCAGGCATCAGCGCCTGGATCATCGCGATGCCTACGCCGGCGGCGATGGCGCTGAGGATCAGCTCAAGCGCCGAGTCGAGAAATAGCCGGGAGACGGTGGCCAGGCCGATCACCACCAACGACAGCACGATGCTGCGATGCTCGCCGAAGCGCTTGGCCACGCCCATGCCAAAAAACATCGCCAGGCCCATGGCCATGACCGGCAACATCGTGAGCAAGGAGGCGGTGCTGAAACTCAGCGGCACATCGCCGCGAATCGACGACAACAACGGGCCGACGGCGGCCATCGAGGGGCGCAGGTTGAGGGCGACCAGCACCACGCTGATCATCAGCCAAAGGGCAGTGGTGGGTTTTGCGCGGACGTTTTCCATGGGCAGGCCTTGAACTGACAAGTGCAGTATTAGGCCGGGCGTGGGGGAGGGGGGCAAATGAGAAAGTCGTTGGGGCTATTGAAAAAATGCGGGCGGGATTTTTGTGGGGGGAGGTTTGTTGTGGCGAGGGCGCTTGCTGTGGCGAGGGAGCTTGCTCCCGCTGGGCTGCGTAGCGGCCCCAAGAATTTTGGGAGCGCTTCGCACTCCAGCGCGAGCAAGCTCCCTCGCCACAGGGACTGTGCTGTCTGGTCGTTGTCAGACCGCCCGAATCACATGCTTGATCTCCTGAAATGCCTGCAACCCCCACGGCCCCAGTTCCCTGCCGATGCTGCTCTGCTTGTAACCGCCCCACGCCGTTTGCGGGAAGATCACCTGCGGCGCATTGATCCACACCAGGCCCACCTGCAACGCATTCGCCACCCGTTCAGCCGCTTCAAGGTTGCTGCTCAGCACACTGGCCACCAACCCAAACTCGCTGTCATTGGCCAACGCCACCGCCTCGGCTTCACTGGCAAAGCTACGCACGCACAACACCGGGCCGAAGATTTCCTCGTTCCACAACGCGCTGTCCAACGGCACTTCGGTAAACACCGTAGGGCGAATGAAATAGCCGTGGGGCAAATCCGCCGGGCGCCCGCCGCCACACAGTAACTTCGCGCCAGCTTGCACGCCCCGTTCGATATGCCCCAGTACCCGCTGGTACTGCGCACGGTTGACCAGCGCGCCCATTTCCACGTCTTCGGCAAACGGGTCCGTCACGCGAATACGCTCGGCCTTGGCCTGCAAGCGAGTCAGAAACTCATCCGCCAGTTCATCGGCCACCAACACCCGGCTGGTGGCGGAACACATCTGCCCGGCATTGAAGAAACCACCGCCACAGGCCAGCTCGACCGCCAGGTCGAGGTCGGCGTCCGCCAGCACCAGCAACGAGGATTTACCGCCCAATTCCAGGCTCACGCCCTTGACCGTCTCGGCAGCGCGCTGCATCACCTGCACGCCCACTGCGTTGCTGCCGGTGAAGGAGATTTTCGCTACCCGTGGGTCAGCCGCCAATGGCGCACCCACTGCCAGGCCAGTGCCACAAACCACGTTGAACACACCGGCAGGCAGCCCCACTGTCGCGATGATCTTGGCCAGTTCCAGCTCCGCCAGCGGCGTTACTTCCGAAGGCTTGAGCACTACGCAGCAACCGGCAGCCAGCGCCGGGGCGAGTTTCCAGGCGGTGGTGACCATCGGGAAATTCCACGGCACGATCAGGCCCACCACGCCGCACGGTTCACGGCGTACGCGGGCGCTGAAATCTTCGGTGGGCAGTGTCACCGAACGATCCTGGCTGGCGTCCATTTCGTCGGCCAAACCGGCGTAATACGCGAACGTGGCGATCACGTCGTCCACATCAATCCCCGCCTCGAACAGCGGCTTGCCGTTGTTGCTCGATTGCAGGTGCATCAGGTGTTCGCGCTGGGCGCTCACGCCTTCGGCGATCTTGCGCAGCAGTGCGGCGCGATCGCGGCCGGTGCTTTTGGACCAGTTCGGGAAGGCAACGCTGGCCGCGTCTACCGCGTGAGTCACGGCAGTGGCATCACCCACATTCACCTGGGCCAATGGGGCCTCGGTCGCCGGGTTGATCACGTCCAGCACGTCATGGCCCGCACGCCACGCACCATTGATATACAGCCCGTTCAATACCGCGCTCATACCGCCGCCTCCTTCATCCAAAGGCCTTGGTCGATTTCAATCAGCGTCGGGCCCTGGCGATCAGTGGCGGCACGCAATGCGCTGCGCAGTTCTTCAACACCGTGCACGGCCTGGGCGGCGCAACCCAGGGCCTTGGCCACGCCGATAAAGTCCGGGGTGTAGATGTCTACGCCCACCGGCTCGATGGCGCGGTTGACCATGTATTTCTTGATCTCTTCATAGCCCTGGTTATTCCACAGCAGCACGATCACCGGCGTGTGCGCTTCCACGGCGCTGGCCAGTTCCGGCAGGGTGAATTGCAGGCCGCCGTCGCCGATCAGGCACACCACCGGCGCGCCGTTGCCGCGACCCAGCCACGCACCAATGGCCGCCGGCAACGCGTAGCCAAGGGTGCCGTAGCCGGTGGAGGAGTTGAACCAGCGGCGCGGCTGGTCGAGGTTCAGGGTCAGGTTGCCGGTGTACACCGGTTGGGTGGAATCGCCCACCAGTACGGCGTCGGGCAGCTCGTCCAGCACGGTGTTGAGGAACAGGGTTTGCGCGCGGGTCGCGGCGTCCCAGGTGGGTTCCAGTTCGCTCCACAGACGGGCGACGCGGTGTGCGCCCCAGTGGTTGTCGCGTGCGGCCAAGGGCTGGTTGCCCAGTTCGGCAAGCAGTGCCTGGGCGGCGATTTGTGCGTCAGCCACCAGTGCGACCTGTGGTGGGTAATTGCGCACGGTCTGGTCGGCATCGATGTCGATGCGCAGCAGGGCGCCGGGAATCTCGAAGCCGCCGGCGAAGGTGACGTCGTAGTCGGTTTCTGCCAGCTCGGTGCCGATCGCCAGTACCACGTCTGCCTCGGCCACCAGGGCGCGGGTGGCGACCAGGGTTTGGGTCGAGCCGATCAGCAAGGGATGGTTGGAGGCGAGCATGCCCTTGGCATTAATGGTCAGGGCCACGGGCGCGCCGAGGGCTTCGGCCAATTGCGTCAGCTCGGGCGCTGCGTCGATGGCACCACCGCCGGCGAGAATCAGTGGGCGTTTGGCTGCCGCGAGCAACTGGCTCATCTGCTTGACCGCCGACGGTGCAGCTCCCGCCCGGGAAACGCTGACAGGCGTACTGCCGAGCAAGGCGTCGGCGTTTTCCACCAGCACGTCCAGCGGGATTTCGATATGCACCGGGCGCGGTCGCCCGGCCTGGAACAGCGCAAACGCCCGGGCCAATACACCGGGCAATTCGGCGGCCGACATCAAGGTATGGGAGAACGCCGCCACGCCCGCGATCATCGCGCTTTGGTTCGGCAGTTCGTGCAGCTTGCCGCGCCCGCCACCCAACTGGCTGCGGGACTGCACGCTGGAAATCACCAGCATCGGGATCGAGTCGGCATAGGCCTGGCCCATGGCGGTGGTGATATTGGTCATGCCGGGGCCGGTGATGATGAAGCACACACCGGGCTTGCCGCTGGTGCGCGCATAACCGTCGGCCATAAAGCCGGCGCCCTGTTCGTGGCGCGGGGTGACGTGGCGGATACTCGAGCGCGCCAGGCCCCGGTAGAGTTCCACGGTGTGCACGCCGGGAATGCCGAACACTTGGTCCACGCCGTAGCCTTCCAGCAGGTTGACCAATACTTCGCCGCAGGTCGCCATATCGTTCCCTTTATTATTGATTCAGAGGAGGTCGGTATTGGAACGGCTGGCCTGTAGCGGCAACAATCGATAAAAAGTCATACTAGCCATGTCTTCACGTCATGGCTGCGCCCTTATGAAACGCCTTCCACCCTTGCCGGCCCTGCACACCTTTTGGGTCACGGCCCAGTGCTGCAACTTCACCCGTGCCGCCGAGCAATTGCACATCACCCAGGGCGCGGTGAGCCGGCAGATTGCCGGGCTGGAAAGCCACTTGGGTTATGCGCTGTTCCAGCGCCAGGCCCGGGGCTTGAGCCTCACCGAAGAGGGCCGCGAATGGTCGCTGCGGGCGCAGCAGGTGTTTGGCTTGATCGGCGATGCGGTGGAACAGATCGGCACCCGCCGCGAAACCTTGCAGCTCAAGGCCTCCACCTGTGTGATGCGCTGGCTGTTGCCACGTCTGATGCAGTGGCAGCAGGAGCGCCCGGACGTGCCGGTGGAGCTGACCACCACCGTGGCCTACACCGTTGACTTTCGTCGCGAGCAGTTTGATGCCGCGGTGATCTATGCGCCGATTGCCGAGCAGTCGGCCCAGGCCCGGCATTTGTTTGATGAGCGACTGACGCCGGTATGCGCGCCGGCCTTGCTCGGTGGTTTGCACACGCCTGCGGATTTGCAGCAGCAGGTGCTGTTGCACCCCACGCGGGATGAACGGGATTGGGCGTTGTGGTTGAAGGCGGCTAATACGCGCTTGAGCAATCTTGCCCAGGGGCATCATTTTGAAACGCTGGATCTGGCGATGACGGTGGCGTCCCAAGGCTCCGGCGTGGCGATTGGCGACAGTGCGCTGATTGGCGAGGACCTCAAGGCGGGGCGGTTGGCGACGCCGTTTGAGTTACGGGTGCCGACGGGGATGGGGTATTACCTGGTGTACCCGCCGGGGACGGAGCCCTCGGCGGGGTTGGAGCAACTGATGGACTGGCTGGTGAGCCAGGCGCAACAGCCGTCACCCTGAAGATCAAAATGTGGGAGCGGGCTTGCTCGCGAAGGCGCCGTGTCAGCTAACACATCGGCTAACTGACCCACCGCCTTCGCGAGCAAGCCCGCTCCCACATTTTCAGTGTGCGTCAGTCTTAATAACCGACGGTAAACCGCTGGCGCGAATGCTTCGGCGTTTCCACTTCATCAATCAGCGCAATCGCAAAGTCGGCAAAGCTGATCCAGCTGCGGCCTTCATTGCTCACCAGCAACTCATCCTGGCCCAGGCGAAATTTGCCGGTGCGTGCGGTCTCGACGAACTCCGCCGAGGGCGACAGGAAGGTCCAGTCCAGGTCTTTTTCCTGACGCAGGGTGTCGAGGAAAACGCTGCCGGCGCTGGCTTCGGCTTTGTATTCCTCGGGGAAACCGGGGCTGTCGATCACCCGGCTGCCGCCCGACAACAGCAGCGAACCGGCACCGCCCACCACCAGCAGGCGTTTCACGCCGGCTTTTTTCACCGGGTTGATCACTGCTTCCGCAGGCAGGGTGGCGAAATGCGCCGCACTGATCACCACATCGTTGCCGCTGATGGCCTGCTCCAGGGCCTGGGCATCCAGCGCGTCCACTTGCTTGACGGTGACGCCAGGGCGCACGCCAATCTTGTCGGTATTGCGCGCGATGGCCGTGACGGTGTGCCCGCGACGCAACGCTTCTTCCAGCAGTTGGCTACCGGCGCGACCGGTGGCACCAATGATTGCGATCTTGCTCATGACGTTCTCCAGTACGGTTAAGGGGGGAATCAACTCACCACTGCATTTCGCCCTTGGCGACTTTCGCGCTCAGTTCCAGGGAGCTTTCGTCAGCCAGGTTCGGGTAACGCTTTTTCATCGCGCCAATCAGCGCGGCAGAGTCCTTGGCCTTGGCGGTTTCCTCGTCGAAGGCCTTGATGTAATCGGCGGTGAACGCCACGGATTTGAGCGACGGTGTACCCAGGTAGTGACCCGGAATAACGGTGCGGGGTTTCAAATCCTGGATACGTTGCAGGGTCGCCAGCCAATCGGTGTGGGATTTGGCGGTTTGCGTATCGGCCATCCACAGATGAATGTTTTCAGCGACGACCACACCACCGACCACCGCCTTGATCGACGGGATCCACACAAAGGTGCGGTCCGGTTGCGGGCCGTCGAGGCCGATCACTTCCAGTTTCTTGCCTTCGAGGGTCAGGCTGTGGCCTTCAAGCACTTGAGGGATGACGGTGGTGGCAGGCTTGTCTGCACCCATTTTCGGGCCCCAGAATTCAAGCTTTCCGGCAACGGTGGCCTTGATATGGTCCACCACCGGCTGCGGCGCCAATACCTTGGCCTTGGGGAACGCGGCGGTCAGCGTGTCGAGGCCGAAGTAGTAGTCCGGGTCGCCGTGGCTGATGTAGATGGTGGTCAATTGCTTGCCGCTGGCGCGGATCTTCTGCACCAGTTGCTCGGCCTGGCCCTTGCCGAATTGGGCGTCCACCAGAATTGCGTCTTTATCGCCGCTGACCAGCACCGAACTGACCGGAAAGATGGCCGCCTCGCCGGGGTTGTAGACATCCAGGGTCAGGTCGGCTGCCACCGCGTGGGCGGCGAAGGCCAGCGCGGCAGTCGCAACGGCAAAGCGTTTGAGGGACGAAAATCCAAACATGTGCAGCTCCAGTGATCGGTAAGCGGTGGACAGAGCTTAGTTGCACCAAACGCTACAAAAAATGCGATGCTTGGACATAGTTTGTTTCTAAAAGCGGGCAAATCATGGATCGTCTTCAAGCAATGCGCGTGTTTGTGGCCGTGGTGGACTTGGGCAGTCAATCGGCGGCGGCCGACCACCTGGACCTGTCGCGGCCGGTGGTATCGCGCTATTTGGCGGAGCTGGAAGACTGGGTCGGCGCGCGGTTGATGCACCGCACCACCCGCAAGCTCAGCCTGACCGCCGCCGGCAGCGAAACCTTGCCCCGGTGCCGGCAGATGCTGGAGTTAGGTGCCGACATGCAGGCCGCTGTCAGCGAACCGGATGAAGCGCCCCGTGGTCTGCTGCGCCTGAGCGTCAGTACTTCGTTCGGTCAGGCACAACTGGCCGATGCGATGGCCGAATACGTCAAGGCCTACCCGCTGGTGAGTATCGACATGCAGATGCTCGACCGCACGGTGAACCTGGTGGATGAGCGCATCGACCTGGCGATTCGCACCAGCAACGACCTGGACCCTAACCTGATCGCCCGCAAGCTCACGGTGTGCCGCTCGGTGATTTGTGCGTCACCGCTTTACCTGCTGGAGCACCCGCAGCCCCACAAGGTCGAAGACCTGGCTCGGCACAACTGCCTGACCCACTCCTACTTCGGCAAAAGCCTCTGGCATTTCGAAGAACACGGCGAGCAAGTCTCGGTACCGGTGCAGGGCAACATCAGCGCCAATGAAGCCAGCACCCTGTTGCGGGCGACGCTGGCCGGGGCCGGGGTCTCGATGTTGCCCACGTACCAGGCGGGTGACTATGTCCGCAGTGGCCAGCTGACCCGCCTGCTGCCCGGGGCCGAACCTCGGCAGATGAACATGTATGCCGTGTACGCCTCGCGCAAGCACATGCCGTCGGCGCTGCGCAGCCTGCTGGATTTCCTGGTGCTGAGGTTCCCGGAAGAGCCGGTGTGGGACGTCGGTCTCTGAGCCGACATAAACACGTTGAATGTCGCCCAATAATGGCGACATACCCCGATTGACCTATGCTTATAAAAGCACCTTCTTGATCGGATCAGAGGTCAGCATCATGTCGATCAAAACAAGAAAGTACCTGATGATTTTCACCCTGTGCGCCGCCGCTACAGCGCTCTACGGCACTGCCGCCTACCGCGTCGAACAGACCCGCATCCAGCCGAGCTTCGCCTCCGGCTGCGATCACGGCCAATGCGTTGGCCACATGGCGGCCTTCAGCTCGCTGCGCTAGCGCCCTGGTCGGCTTTCAATTGCTCCCGAAACGCCTTCGGGGAGAACCCGACGCGTCGGCGAAACAGTCGCGAGAAGTTGGTAGGGTCAGAAAAGCCCAACACTTCCGACATCTCATTGATGGTCATACTGGTGTAAGTCAGCAGGCGCTTGGCTTCCAGCAATTGGCGGTCGTGCATGATCTGCAACGCAGGCTGCCCGCCCAATTCCCGACACGTACCGTTCAGGTGTGAGACCGAGATCCCGAGCTTGTGGGCCAGGTCTTCGATTTTCGGGTGTTCGCGGTAATGCTGTTCCACCAACTGGGTGAACCGGCGGAAGTATTCGCGGCCCCGGGGCGCCCTTGGGTGGCGACGCTGGATGGCCTGGCGGCTGATCCACACCAGCAGCACACTGACCAACGCGTGCATCATCATGTCTCGCGCCGGTTGATCGTTGGCGTACTCATCCTGCAAGCGCGCAAACAGACTGTTGAGGTAATCACTGTCATTACCGGCGGGGTAGCTGCCCAAGGCGTTCAGGCCGTCCAGCGCCGCGCCCAACTGCCCCTGCAAATGGGCCATCAGCGGCGCGGCCAGGGTGACCACAAACCCTTCGATGTCTTCGGAAAACCGAAAGCCATGCACGCATAACGGCGGCAGTACCTGCAACGTCGATTCGTTCAGCGTGCTGCGCTGGCCTTCGATCTCCAGCTGCGCCTGGCCCTTGTGCACGTACAGCAACTGGCACAGGTCCGCGTGCCGATGGGGCTGGATCTCCCACTGGTATTCACGGCTGCGCCGCGAGATGGTTTCACAATGCAGCAAATCCGGGGTCGGCCATTGCTGGCTCTCACCGTAGAGTTTGAACACTGGAATCGCGGCACTGGCAGTTTTAGTCATGGCTTCATCCGATACTTCGGGAGAGTTGTGCGGTAATCGCCCCAATTGGCGAAAAGCGCAGCTTTAGGCTCAGTTTTCACCTTCTTATGCCGGGCACTCAAGTGAAAAATGCCAGCAACACCATCAATGACAACTCTTTCACCGAATACGTTCGAGTGAAGCTTGCGGGCCATAAAAATAATGAAAACGCTGAAAACCCAAGTCGCCATCATCGGCGCCGGCCCCTCGGGGCTGCTGCTCGGCCAACTGTTGCACAACGCCGGGATTGAAACCCTTATTCTTGAGCGCCAGACGCCGGATTACGTGCAAGGCCGTATTCGTGCCGGGGTGCTGGAGCAAGGCATGGTCGACCTGCTGCGCCAGGCCGGCGTCAGTGCGCGCATGGATGCCGAAGGCCTGGTGCATGATGGCTTTGAGCTGGCCCTGAACGGGCAATTGACCCATATCGACCTCAAGGCGCTGACCGGCGGTAAGACCGTTATGATCTACGGCCAAACCGAAGTGACCCGCGACCTCATGGCCGCGCGCCAGGCCAGCGGCGCCACCACGCTGTACGAAGCCAGCAACGTGCAGCCCCATGATATGAAAAGCGCAGAGCCGTGGCTGAGCTTCGAGCATGAGGGCGAACATTATCGCCTGGACTGCGATTACATCGCCGGCTGCGACGGTTTTCACGGTGTGGCGCGTCAGTCGATTCCCTCTGAGGCGTTGAAGGTCTTTGAACGGGTGTATCCGTTTGGCTGGCTCGGCATCCTCGCCGACACCCCGCCGATCCACGACGAACTGGTGTACGCCAGGCACGAGCGCGGCTTTGCCCTGTGCAGCATGCGTTCCCCGACCCGCAGCCGCTATTACGTGCAGGTGCCGGCGGATGAGTCGGTGGAGGACTGGTCCGATGAGCGCTTCTGGGATGAACTGAAAACCCGCTTGCCCGCGTCACTGACCGAGCAACTGGTGACCGGCCCGTCCATCGAAAAGAGCATCGCGCCACTGCGCAGCTTCGTGGTGGAGCCAATGCAATACGGCCGCCTGTTCCTGCTCGGCGACGCCGCCCACATCGTGCCGCCCACCGGCGCCAAGGGTTTGAACCTGGCGGCCAGTGATGTCAGCACCTTGTTCAACATTTTGCTCAAGGTGTACCGCGAGGGCCGGGTGGAATTGCTGGAAAAATACTCACAGATTTGCCTGCGACGGATCTGGAAGGCCGAACGGTTCTCCTGGTGGATGACCTCGATGTTGCACCAGTTTCCTGAGGCGGACGGCTTCAGCCAGCGCATCGCCCAGAGCGAGCTGGAATACTTCGTTGACTCCGAGGCCGGGCGTAAAACCATTGCAGAAAATTACGTCGGACTTCCTTACGAGGCTATCGAATAGCCAGCTATCCAGTACACTGACGAGCATTCCCGCGGGCCTCCTTTTCCCGTGGGGCCTTGCTCGCAGGTTCTGCCGTGACCAACCTCAATCAGCCCGCCACACCCGCTGTTCGAAGTGTCCTTGTCGCCTTGATGATGGCGATCTTTCTCGGGGCTTTGGACCAGACCATTGTTGCCGTCTCCATGCCGGCCATTTCCGCCCGGTTCCACGATGTCAACCTGCTGGCCTGGGTGATCTCCGGCTACATGGTGGCGATGACCGTGGCGGTGCCGATCTACGGCAAGCTCGGCGACCTGTACGGGCGCCGGCCGATGATGCTGATCGGCATGGGGCTGTTCACCGTTGCCTCGCTGTTTTGCGGCATGGCCCAGAGCATGGAGCAACTGGTGCTGGCGCGGATCCTCCAGGGCATCGGTGCTGGCGGCATGATTTCGGTCAGCCAGGCGATTATCGGCGACATTATTCCGCCCCGTGAGCGCGGGCGGTATCAGGGTTATTTCAGCGGCATGTACGCGGTGGCGAGCGTGGCCGGCCCGATATTGGGCGGCTACATGACCGAGTACTTGTCGTGGCGTTGGGTGTTTCTGATCAACCTGCCATTGGGCGCGGGCGCCTGGTGGGTGGCGCATCGCACGCTGGTGGGGCTGCCGGTGCCGCAACGCAAGCCGGTGATCGACTACCTCGGCACGGTGCTGATGATCGTCGGGTTGACGGCGCTGTTGCTGGGCATCACCGAAATTGGCCAGGGCCATCATTGGCGTGATGATGAAGTGCTGGGGCTGCTGGTTTGCGCGTTGGTGGCATTGACGGCTTTTGTGTGGCACGAGCGTCGGGCGCGGGAGCCGTTGCTGCCGATGCACCTGTTTGCCAACCGCAGTGCGGTGTTGTGCTGGTGCACGATTTTCTTTACCAGTTTCCAGGCGATCTCGCTGATTGTGCTGATGCCGCTGCGGTATCAGACGGTCACCGGCGCGGGAGCCGACAGTGCGGCCTTGCATTTGTTGCCGCTGGCCATGGGGTTGCCGATGGGGGCGTATTTCGCGGGGCGTATGACGTCGGTGACGGGGCGCTATAAACCGATGATTCTTACGGGGGCGGTGCTGACGCCGATTGCCATTCTTGGGATGGCGTTGAGTGCGCCTCAGGCTGTGGTGTTGAGTAGTTTGTTTATGTTGCTCAGTGGTATTGCTGCCGGGATGCAGTTTCCGACTTCGTTGGTGGGGACGCAAAACTCGGTGGAGCAGCGGGATATTGGTGTGGCTACCAGTACCACTAACTTGTTTCGTTCCTTGGGTGGTGCGGTTGGGGTGGCGTGCATGTCGGCGCTGTTGTTGGCGTTGTTGCAGGATTCGAGTTTTGCGCACTTGGCGAGTGGGGCGTTGGTGGCTGAGGGGCGTTCCGGGAATGTGCTGCTGGATGGGTTGAATGCGGCGCCTGGGCCGGCGCAGGAGGCGTTGCGGGGGGAGCTGCTTGTTACCTTCAGGCATTTGTTGATGGTTAGTGCGGGGGTCTCACTGTTGGGGTTGGCGGCGGCGATTGTGATGCCTAATCGGGTGTTGCGGGGGCGGGAAGATAAGGCTAAATAATGGGTGTGTGGGTGACTGAGTACATATCCATTATTTAGGTAACGACCACTTATGGTTTCGCTCTTACAGCGAGTCACTTTTGGCAAGCGCCCGGAATGCCGGCCCAGCCAAAAGTAACCAAAAGGTCGTTGCCCCACCACTCGGTGCCTCGCCTAGGCTCGGCATGCCCGCGTTCCGGCCATCGTGGTTAACGGGGCCCGCAGATCAAGATCAAAAACAGATCAAGAGCACGGCAGCCTGAAAGCCGACCTGAGTGTTAGAAGCAAGGGCAAGGTCAAGGTCCAGAGCGAAAGCAGAGCTGCTTTTATGTGGGAGCGGGCTTGCTCGCGAAGAACCTGAGGGCGCCGCGCTCATCCAGAAAACACGCGTTATCGTTAACGACCTTCGCGAGCAAGCCCGCTCCCACATTTGGACCGCGCTCGCTTTAGCTTTTGATTTTGCCGTTGCTCTACACCACTCAAGCCGGCCGGTAGGCCGCTGTGCTCTTGCTTTTGATCTTGATCTTAGGCGCCCCGTTAAACCACGCTGGCCGAACGCAGGTAGTACGGAGCGGGTAAACCGGCAGGACGCCGGTTTAGCCGCGACGGGGCAGGGACGCCCCGTCGCGGCGGCCCGCGTAGTAATACCGGAGAGAGGGCACACCGAGCCCAAGCGAGGTGCCGAGTGGTGGGGCAAGAGCCTTTTGGTTACTTTTGGGCTCTTTTCAAAAGTGACCCGCTGTAAGAGCGGAACCCATATCAGCCATCACCCAGAAAACGGATATACACCCCTCAAGGACTGTAATACCCCACAGCCACCATAAAATGCCCAGCCTTGCGCAAATACGCATGCTTGTTCTCAACCTTCCCGGTCACCGGGTTTTTCCAGCGGTACTTGTATTCCCCCTGATCCTGCACCGCCATCACCGCCAAAATCGGCTCACCCACCGGCTTCCCGTCGGGATCCTTGATCTTGCTGAAATCCGTATTCACCAACCGCGGAGTCGTGCCATGGGCCACATAGCGGTGGGTGTCGAGGTCAACCACAAACACATACAGATCGTCCTGCAGAAACCCACCCTGCATGGCGTTGATCGCCTTGAGCGTCCCGACCGGGTCCTTCTCCAGCGCCTTGACGGCTTTGTTGCGCAGGGCTCTGGCATGTTCCGGGGTCGCCCGTGGCAAGTAATAACCCACCGCCAGAATCCGCTGCCCAACGCGCTGGTAATACACATGCTTGCGCTCAACCTTACCGTCATTCCAATTCTGCCAACGGTAATCGGCCTGCTGAATGCCACTGCCCTCAGGCACCGCCAACGCATCCTTGAACGACTTATTCAAATCCGGCCCAAGCACCTCGGAAACATTGCGCCCGATCAACGCAGAAGAGGGCCCGCCACTCGCCAGCAGCACGCCCTTGGTGTCGACCACGAACACGTAACGGTCCTGGTCAACAAATTCACCCTGGCGACTGAACGCCGCAAAAGCCTTGTCGCCATTCGTTTGGTAATACGCCAAGGCCTTTTCCAGCAGAGCCTTGGCGGCTTGGGCGTCCGCCTCCTCAGCGGTGGCGGCGTGCACCTGGCCAAAGCACAACAGCAGTAGCCAGGCGGCTCGGAGCATTGCCTTCATTACCCGTCCCTCGTTCTTGTTGGTGTGCCAAGAGCGTAGACGGTTTGCGGACAAATCAGAACGGTTTGGTCGGCAGGTATTTACCGTCCAGGGTGATCACCGCGCGGGAGCCGCCGTCCGGGTCTTCGACCTTCTTGATGTCCAGCTTGAAGTTGATCGCGCTGATGATGCCGTCGCCAAACTGCTCGTGCACCAGGGCCTTGAGGGTCGAACCGTAGACCTGCAGCATTTCATAGAAGCGGTACATAGTGGGGTCCGTCGGCACGCCGCCGGGGAAGCTGCCGCGCAGGGGCACGGTTTGCAGCAGGCGGCTGGCGTCCTGGTCCAGGCCGAGCTTGTCGCAGACCACATCAGCGGCGTCTTTGGGCAGCGGGTGCTGGCCGAGCAGGGCGGCGGTGACGAACGCCAGGCTCAGCCCGGTGCCGTCGGTGAGGTCCTGCCATGACAGGTTCTTGCGCGCCTTGATGTCTATGACGGTGTCGGCCAGGGCCAGGCGTGGGGTTTGGGCGAATTGGGATTGCAACATGGTGATGTCCTCTTGGGTTTGAATGGGCTTCAGGCGGCGTGAGCGCGGGTGGACGGGTTGTCGAGCAGGGACACGAAGCGCCCGTTACGACCATCCAGGGCGTCGATGCCGCCGCTTTCGATGTCGTAGACCCAGCCGTGCAGGCTCAGCCGGCCTTGCTCCAGGGCCAGGGCCACTGAGGGGTGGGTCTTGAGATTGGCCAGTTGGGCGACCACGTTTTCCCGCACCAGCGAGTCCAGCTGCTCGGCGTCTGACGCGTGAGTGCGGGCAGCGTTGATCACCTTGGCCGACTCGGCATGGCGCAACCAGTTCGCCACGGCGGGCAGGTGATCCAGGCATTTGCAGGTGGAAATGGCGGTCATGGCGCCGCAGTCGGAGTGGCCGCAAATCACGATGTCGCTGACGCCGAGAACGGCTACCGCGTATTCGACAGTGGCCGACACGCCGCCGGGCTCTGGCCCGTAGGACGGCACGATGTTGCCGGCGTTGCGGATCACAAACAGGTCGCCAGGTTCTTGCTGGGTCAACAGCTCCGGGACTACACGGCTGTCGGAACAGGACACGAACAGCGTGCCGGGGGTTTGCGTGGTGGCCAGGTGCTTGAACAGGTCACTGCGCTGGGTGAAGGCTTCACCCTGGAACTTGCGAAAGCCGTCGATGAGATCTTGCATGGTGGTTCTCCTTGCGTCGCTGATGGGGCAAGAATGGAAGTTTTTAGCTATAGCGTCCAAGACCGGCTTATTATGGTTTCTATAAGTCATGCCTATAGTTGGAGCGCCATCCATGTTGCTGCGTCATATCCGCTACCTGTTGGCCGTTGCCGAGCACCGCAATTTCACCCGGGCGGCCGAGGCGCTGCATGTGTCGCAGCCGACCTTGTCGCAGCAGATCAAACAACTGGAAGACACCTTGGGCGCGCCGCTGCTGGATCGCTCCGGCCGAAGCGTCAGCCTGACCGACGCGGGTGAGGCCTATGTGCGTTTTGCGCGCCTGGCCTTGCAGGATTTGCAGGCCGGCACCCGGGCCATGCATGACGTGCAGGACTTGAGCCGCGGCAGCTTGCGCCTGGCGATGACGCCGACGTTTACCGCCTACTTGATCGGGCCGTTACTGGCGCGGTTCAACGGTTTGTACCCGGGCATAACGGTCAGCGTCGAGGAGTTGACGCAGGACCGCATGGAAGCGGCG
Organism: Pseudomonas sp. K2I15; assembly: GCF_002204795.1. GTDB lineage: Bacteria > Pseudomonadota > Gammaproteobacteria > Pseudomonadales > Pseudomonadaceae > Aquipseudomonas. The sequence goes on along the minus strand of NZ_NIXO01000005.1, from coordinate 85,318 downwards.
CTGACGGAGGATTTGCTGGATATCGGCATCGGTTTTACCGGCGAGCATTTGCCGGATATCGAGTGTGAAGGGGTGTTTGTCGAGGCGTTGAGCGTGGTGGTGAGTGCCGGCCATCCTGGCATTGGCCGCCAGTCGTGGCTTCAACAGCCGTGGGTGTTGCTGAACTCAGGCTTCGCCACACGCCGGTATATCGATGAATATTTTCGCAGCCAGGCGGTGAAACCTCTGATCACCATGGAGGCCAATTCCATCAGTGCGATTATTGAAATCGTACGTAATACCGCGTTGGCGACCATCCTGCCCAGCGCGATTGCCCAGGTGCAGGCGGGCTTGCAGGCGGTGCCGCTAAGCCCGCCGTTGCCGCAACGCACGGCGGCGTTGCTCAGTCGCAAGGGAGGCTATCGCAGTGCGGCGTGCAGGGCGTTTGTCGAGCTGGTCAGGGCGCGGCCAACCACTGATTGATGATGCCGTCATACACGCCCGTCACCGTGCTCAAGTGCAGCCACTGGTCTACATAACTCTTCCACGCCACGTCATCGCGCGGCAGCAAAAACGCCTTTTCGCTGTACTGCATATACCGCTCGGGGTTCACCGCACACAGCCCCGGCTTGAGCTTCTGCTGGTAGCGGGCCTCGCTGGCGTCGGTGATCATCACGTCGGCCTTGTTCGCCAGCAGTTCCTCGAAAATCGTCACGTTGTCCGGGAACAGCGTCAGTTGTGCCTTACCCAAATGCGCCCGCGCAAACACTTCATTGGTGCCGCCCGAAGGCTCGATCACCCGCACCTGCGGCTGGTTGATCTGCTCCACTGTCTGATAGCGCTGCACATCGGCGCAGCGCACCAGCGGGATCTTGCCGTCGACGCCCAATGGCTGGCTGAAAAACGCCTTCTTCTGCCGCTCCAGCGACACCGAAATACCGCCGAGCGCAATGTCACAGCGCTGGGCCAGAAAGTCCGGCATCAGGGTTTTCCAGGTGGTTGGCACCCACTTGACCTTCACGCCGAGGCTCTTGGCCAGCGACTGGGCCATGGCGATGTCGATGCCTTCGTAGCTGCCGTCGGGGCGTAAATAGCTGTAGGGCTTGTAGTCGCCGGTGGTGCAGACGGACATTTCACCGCGCTGCAGCACTTCATCCAGGCGCGACGTGGAGCTGTCGGCCAGGGCCTGGGCGGACAGGCCGGCCAGCAGGGAAAGGGTCAGCAAAGCTTTCATGCGGTCGGGTCCTTGGGCATGAGCAGGGCCGCCATTATTTGCAAATGTTTAGCCACTGCACAACCAAACTCCGTCAACACTGGATTTAACGGCTTAACCTCGCGTGTGAGGCTGCCCGGCATCTCTTTACTGTGATTCCCGCATGGACGGTTGCCCCGACACACACCCTGAGACATCGCCAGGCGCAAGCGCGTCCAGCCGTCCAGAGGCTCGTCGGATCACCGCTGATGCTCTTCCCTCCGAACTCGCCTTCTGGGCGCTCTGGCATTGCCGCCACGCACGCCCACCGGACACCGTTCTCCTACGTTGATTTGCCCGAATGGATGCCCCGCGCATCTGCCCGGCAGCGCCCGCGCGCCTGCCTGACGCAAACGTATGAGAATGCCCATGAGCACGCCCTTTGCCACCCAGCATGAAGCCCAGTCCTTTCTTGAGCAGAACCCGGATATCGAGATGTTCGAGCTGTTCATCCTCGACAACAACGGCGTGCCTCGCGGCAAGCTGTTGCACCGCGATGAGTTGCTGGCTGTCTACCAAAGTGGCCGGCCGCTGCCGAGCACCATCCTGGGCCTGACCATTAATGGCGACGACGTGGAGAATTCCGGGCTGGTCTGGGAAGTGGGTGATATCGACTGCCGCGCCTACCCGGTCAGCGGCAGTTTGCAGCGCATGCCGTGGCGCCTGATCCCGACGGCAGCGGTGCAAGTCAGCATGCACCCCACCGAAGGCATGCCCGCCACCGTGGCCGACCCTCGGCACTTGCTGGCCAAGGTGATCGACGACCTCAAGGCAGACGGCTATTACCCGGTGATGGCGGCGGAGCTGGAGTTTTATTTGCTCGACCAGAAGCCCGACAGCAACGGCCGGCCGCAACCGGCGCGGGATGTCGATGGCGGCCGCCCACGCTCGACCCAGGTCTACGGCCTGCGAGAGCTGGAGCAGATCGAACCGTTCCTAGCCGACCTCTACAGCGCCTGCAAGCTCCAGGGCATTCCGGCGCGCACGGCGATTTCCGAATACGCCCCGGGCCAGGTGGAAATCACCCTGGAACATCGCAGCGACGCCCTGCAAGCCATGGACGAGGCCGTGCGTTACAAGCGCCTGGTCAAGGGCGTGGCCCACAAGCACGGGATGACCGCGTGTTTCATGGCCAAGCCCTTCGACGACCTGGCCGGTACCGGCATGCACATGCACGTCAGCCTGGCGGACCGCGATGGCAATAACCTGTTTGCCAGCGAAGCGCCCGACGGCACGCCGCTGTTGCGCCATGCAGTGGGCGGCATGCTCAGCACCTTGCTCGACTCGTTGCTGATGTTCTGCCCGAACGCCAACTCCTACCGGCGCTTCCAGACCAACAGCTACGCGCCGCTGGCCGCCACCTGGGGTGTGGACAACCGTACCGTCACGCTGCGGGTGCCCGGTGGGCCGGCGTTTTCCCGGCATATCGAGCACCGCATCTGCGGCGCCGACGCCAACCCGTACCTTGCGGCGGCAGCGATTCTGGCCGGTATTCACCGGGGCATCCGCGAACAGCGCGACCCCGGCGCGCCGGTGGAAGGCAACGGTTACGCCCAGGCCAAGGAGTTACTGCCCACCGATTGGCTGACCACGTTGCGCGCACTCGAAGGCTCGTCGTGGGCCCGGGAGGCGTTTGGCGGCGAATTCCTCGGCGTGTACCTGGCGGTCAAGCGTGCCGAATACCGCCAGTTCATGGGCGAAGTAGGTGAACAGGACTGGCGCTGGTATTTGCACCAGGCCTGATGAAGGTCGTGGTCTCAGACAGTTTGCAGACAGCCTTGGCACTGGATACTGGTTTTGCATGAACGGTAAACAATCCTTCGACCTTTTTTTCACGAGACGGTGGTTAAGCTGCGAATGTCTGGTCCATTAACAGAGTCGTGTGATGCAGTCGCAACCGCCGTCTTCCATCGAGATTGAATTTGCCGAACGCGCAGGCCAGGAGCATGCCCGGGTCTGCGCCGACACGCGCCCGCCCGGTCTGCTGCGGCGCCTGGGGTTGTGGCGGGATGGGCAGTTGGTGCGCCGCGCGCTGAAAATCGCCGGTGAGCCGGGGCTGATCCTCGACCTGGCGTGCGGCACCGGGCGCTTTTGGCCGGTGCTGGCCGAGCACAGCAACCGGGTGATCCTCGCGTCGGACAATTCCCAGGACATGCTTGACCACGCCCGCACTCACCACGCGCCTGGCTTGCTCAAGCGGATCAAGACCTTCCAGGGCTCGGCGTTTTCCATCGGCCTGTCGGCCAACGCGGTGGACTGCATTTTTTGCCTGGAGTTGTTTCGCCATGTGCCAACGGCCGAAGGGCGCCTGGCCCTGCTCGGGGAATTTCACCGGGTGAGCCGTGACACGGTGATCGTCTCGGTCAACAGCGACAGTGGCTATCGGGCGGTACAGCCTGCCCTGGCGGCAGTTGCCAGCCATCGGGCGCAAGTGGAAGCGGAGTTTCGCCAGGCCGGTTTCAAAGTCCTCAATCACCAGGAATTCATGCCCGGTTCGGCCATGTGGCGGGTCTATGTTCTGCGTAAGAGAGGATAAGTCCCGACTGTCGGACTATTCTTCAGCTCCTATAGGAGTTTTCATGGCGGATGCTGTACTGCGAATACTCGCAACTCCCTTTCGCGATATATACTGCGCGCCATTCTTCAAGGGAGAGCCGTGTGGCCATCGATATTCACTGGATCTGCGACAACGATAGCCTCGGCCAGCACTGCGCCGAATGGCAGCAGTTGCCATTCGTCGCCCTCGACACCGAATTCATGCGGGTCGACACTTTTTATCCCATTGCCGGGCTGATCCAGATCGGTGATGGCGTTCGCGCTTACCTGATCGACCCCCTGACCATCGACAACTGGCAACCCTTGGCCGCCTTGCTGGAAAACCCAGCGGTGATCAAGGTGGTGCACGCCTGCAGCGAAGACCTGGAAGTGTTGCTGCGCCTGACTGGCAGCCTGCCGGTGCCGTTGTTCGACACCCAACTGGCGGCCGCGTATCTGAACCTCGGTTTCTCCATGGGCTATTCGCGGTTGGTGCAAGCCGTCCTCGATATCGACTTGCCCAAGGGCGAAACCCGCTCCGACTGGCTGCAGCGGCCATTGTCCGAGACGCAAGTCAGCTACGCCGCCGAAGACGCCGTGCACCTGGCGGAAGTCTACACACGCCTGCGTCCGAAGCTTTCCGACGATAAATACGCCTGGGTCCTGGACGACGGCGCCGAGCTGGTGGCCAACCTGCGCCGCGAAGTCGACCCGTACGAGGTCTATCGCGACGCCAAGCTGGCCTGGAAACTGTCCCGTGCCCAGCTCGCGGTATTGCGCGAACTGTGTGCCTGGCGCGAACAGCAAGCCCGCGCCCGTGACCTGCCGCGCAACCGAATCATTCGTGAGCACTCGTTATGGCCCTTGGCCAAATCCCAGCCGGATAATCTCGCCGCGTTGGGCAAGATCGAAGACATGCACCCGCGCACTGTGCGCCAGGACGGCGAGTTCCTGCTGGGCCTGATCAAGCGTGCCGGTAGTGTCTCCATGGACCAGTGGCCACCGGCGGTTGCCGAGCCATTGCCGGTAGACGCCGCCACACTGATCAAGCAACTGCGCGCCCTTGGCCAGGCCGAGGCTGAACGCCTGGACATGGCGCCGGAACTGATGCTGCGCAAGAAAACCCTCGAAGCCCTGGTCAAGAGTGGCTACCCCGAGGGGCCATACAAATTGCCAGATTCGCTGCGTGGCTGGCGCCGCGAATTGATGGGCCAGGCGCTGCTCGACAGCCTGGCCACTGCCGGAGAACAGCCTTGAAACGTATTTGCTCCATTTTTCGCAGCCTCAAACGAGACGGGATGTACCTCTACGTGCTGAAAAGCGATGCACTGGAGCGCGTGCCGGAAAGTTTGCTGACCGCCTTCGGCAAGCCGCATCACGCCTTTGACCTGGTGCTGAGCCCGGAGCGCAAGCTGTCCCGCGAGGACATCACCGTGGTCCTGGAAAACCTCGAAAAGCAGGGCTACCACCTGCAAATGCCGCCGGCCGAGGACGAGTACATCGAACACTTGCCCGAAGAGCTGCTGCGACGTAATGACCCGATGTGATCGGTCAGTGCCCCGTTCGGAGCACATTCATTAATGGAATTCAATTTTTGGCGGCGCCCGCACGGTACAGTGAACTGTCCCGGCGGCCGCCTGCAGTGTTTTTGAAAGGTTTGAACCATGCGCGTTCTGATTGCTGAACACGATCACCCGCTGTACGCCCGGCTGCTGCGCGAAGCAGCGCCGGACCTTGAGGTTATGACCAGCGGCGACTCCGCTGAACTGTCGCGCCTGGCGGCTGACTGCCCGGTGTGGCTGGGCCAGCCGGATTTGCTGGCGACGTTGCTGCGCCAGGGCCACCAGCCCCAATGGCTGCAATCGACCTGGGCTGGCTTCACGCCGCTATTGGCAGAAGGCCTGCCGCGCAACTACCGCCTGACTCGCGCCGTGGGCATTTTTGGCCAGGTGATGGCCGAGTACGTGCTCACCTACATGCTTGGCCACGAGCGCGAAGTGCTGGCACGCCTGGTCAGCCAGGTCGAGCGCAAGTGGGATAACCGCATGGGCCAGAGCCTGGCGGGGCGCAAGGTGCTGATCGTCGGTACCGGTGATATTGGCCGTAGCGTCGCGCAATTTTTGCAGCCGTTTGGCGTTGAGCTGTACGGCATCGCCAGCGAAGCCCGTGAGCAGGCACCGTTTATCGAAGTGGCCGGGCTTGAAGAGTTACCGCGTTTGGTGGGCGAGGTGGACTACGTGGTCAACCTGCTGCCCAATACGCCGAACACCCACGATTTGTACAACGCGGCGCTGTTCAAGCAATTCAAGCCGACCGGGCTGTTTATCAACGTCGGGCGCGGTGTGGCGGTGGTCGATGCAGACCTGGTGGAAGCGTTGAAGGAAGGCCATCTGGCGGGCGCGGTGATCGACGTTTGCCGGCAAGAGCCGTTGCCGCAGCGCCATCCGTTCTGGACGGCCTGGGGCCTGTTGCTCACCGGTCACAGCTCGGCGCCGACTTCGCCTGGGATGATGGTGCAGTTGTTTGTCGAGAATTTGCGAGCGTACCAGGCGCAAGAGGCGTTGCGCGGGGAAGTGAGTTTCGAGCGCGGCTACTGATAGCGTGGCTGTCCGGCGGTCTGCCGAGCCCTGAAGCCGCCCGGCAATGCATGTTGCCGGGTACTTACAAATTTCTGCAAACACTAATCGGATGTCCGCTTTGCCGGCCGTATGTGAGGCTCGTACCCCTCTTCAGATGGGTACGTTCTCATGTTAAATGCTGGCACTGTCTCCCTTCCTCCACGGGTAATTCCGGTACTTTCCCCACGTTCTACCGACCCGGCGGCGAGTTCGCCCGGTAGCCCGCCATTGGCATCGACGCCGGCTATTGGTGCCGACTCCAACACGCAAGCCAACGCTCCAGTCACCCGACAAGCCGGCCTCAAGGCGGCGTTGGGCGACCGCGAGAATTTGCGGATACTGGGCCAGAAACTCAACGAAATCGCCACCCGCCTGGGTGTAAACGCCAGTCCCCAAGCGGTGTTGGCGGCGTTGCAAACGACACCCATGCCGATACACGCCGACTCGTCCTACCCGATGCAAACCGTTAGCGCTGCTACGGTGGAAACCTTTCTCGCAAGCATCGGGCTGAAGCCGCCCGCCAATCATTTTCAACTGAGCGGCCATGCCCGCGTGGTGAGTGACAAGGCATTGGAACACCCGCTCGGCAATTTTGGCGGCGGGTTGTCCTGGCCTGTTCCCATGAGTGCCAGCGAGCAACGCAGGGTACTGGCGGCGGCTACCGACCATGGCAGCCAAAACCCCAATGCACCCCACATCGGCGCGAGCGTTGGGGTGCTGGAGTATCTGAATACTAACCAGCCGTTGTCGGGCGACGCCTTGAGCGACCCGGCCAAGGCGCTGGAAACCCTCGTCAGCTCCACCCGCGGGCAGGCGCTGGGGCAAGCTATACAGGACCAGCTCGGGGGCCTCGCCACCGACACCAGCGTGAACGACTACGCACTGGGCGCGATCCACCTGCTGCTCGATCCAGAGTCTATTACGGCGCCGCATCGAAACCGCGTGGCCGGTTACGACCTCGCCCAACAAGCACACTGGGGCAAACCGGCTTCAGCGGTGCTCGATGGCCTGAGTACTCACCTGCACGAAAATCACAAGACCAGCCCCGAGATGGCCAGGGCCGGCGCCTATCTGTTACTGGCGCGAAAGGCCCCCGAGTTCTTGATCAAGGATATTCCCGACCGTGTGACCTACGGCAGCCCGGCGTGGGTCAGCCTGGCGGTCGCGGCGGCGGCCATAGAAGCGCAGTTCCCCGGCAAGGTTGCACATATGACCTTTGCCCAAGTCATGTCCAGCGCTGAAAACGCGATCGTGACGAATCGGGTCGCAGCCGAACACGCGCAGAAAGCCGCATTGGTGGACTGGGGCGTGGTCAACGGGATTGTCACTGAGCAGCAAAGTGACAGTTACAGCGCGGCCGAGATAGACAGCGCAAGGACGGCATTCAATGCACAACTGAAGTCGACGCTTGCGGCGACCGGGTTATTGGAAACCGATATTCCAAGCCGTAAAGACATCGCGTTGGCTCACCTCAAAGAGCGGTTTGGCGAGGGTGTACCGTTTGAAGAAAAACGGCTGAAGGTCGTCGACTCGAAACAGCCATCAGCCCAGCCACTTTATGACCCGAACCGAGCGCCTGCAGGGTTTTTTTCGTTGTTGGATATCGCCATGAGCGGGCTTGGCCAATACACATGGGAAACCAAAGACCCGCGCATTGCCGAGGCGACCAAAGGCAAGAGCCTCGACTTCGATGTGAACAAAATCTTCAACGATCAATTCGAACAAGCGATCACCTCGCGCAAGGAAGGAGTGGCGACCACCATCAAGCACCTTGTCGCAACACTCCCATTGGCTGACAGGGAAAATCTGGAGTTTGCCAAGCTCGAGTTCTTTCAAAAAAACACCTACAAGTTGGACTTGGATTTCACCTCTGAAAAGCGCTATGAAACCGACAGCAAACTGTGGGTGAAAGCCACGGGAAAGCAGGGCGAAACAGTTTATAAAATTGATTTGAAAGCAGGCGAAATCAAGGCGGTGCCAGCCTCGGAATTAACTGGAAAAAGGGTGCGGGAGGGCAATAAAACTTTCAAGACAGAACCCTTTAAACCCAAGGCTGTGAGCGAGTCTGCCTTCGACCTAAAGAGCCAAGCCAGCTCATCAGCGCCTCCCTCAAGTTTTTCCAGCACACGAACCCAGAACATCGTCGATGCTTTTGTTGAACATCTTGATCTCGACAGTGATGCGGTAAAAGCCTACGCCAAGGGCGTCACTTCGTTCGATAAGCAAATGGCAACCGAGTGGAACGTCACGAATTTTTTCCTGGACCTGATTCCGCTCCGGTCGGCCATTGTCAATTTTTCCAAGGGTAACTACCTGGACGGGGCAAGTGACCTGGCGCTGGATGTCTTCGGTTTCGTCACGGCCGGTGCGGGTGTGGCAGCGAAGGTGACGAAGGCCGGCGCAAAGGTTGTCGGCACCGCTGCAAAAGCGTTGCAGGCGGCAAAAGTCATCGGCGTGGCAGCCATCCAAGCGTTCAGCCCGTTGGATGGTGTGGGCGATCTGGTCGCGGGCGGCGCCAGGCTACTGGGCAAAGGCGCCAATTTTGTACGCTCCACTGGCGCAGAGGTGATCAACAAGCTCAAGGGCGCAAGCGGCAGCTATGACCTGTTGAAAGCGGCCAGCAGACACCATGACGCAGCGGCAACGGGTACCTTCAAGGTTGCGGGCCAGAACGTTGATGGAGGCGCTGTACTTCAGAACGGCAGATGGTATGCGTTTGATGTGGACAGGATGCGGCCTTATGGCAGCCCTCTTGAAAATTTCACCGCTAAAACGAGGGCGATGGACGGTGCAATTGTCACGGCACCTATTGAACCAGGCAGCGCACTGAACAACCGGGTGTTTGGCGAGTACAAGGTGCCTGAGTCGAAAATAGCCGGGCTTACGCGTAACAATCAGGGGGTCTATGTGGCGGCAGACGGCCATGTGTCCCATATCCGCCATACCGACACGGCGGGTAACACCGCCGTCTACGAAGTACGGCAAGTCACCCGAACCGCTGACGGTGCCGTGCAGGCGCAGATTTATCACAATAACCGGCAAACGCCGCTGCTGGTCCAGCACCTTCAGGGGGACCAATGGCAGCGCCTGGGTGCCCGCGGCGGTAACCCGCCTTCGGTTAAATCGGACATGGGACCCAAGATTGGCGGAGGTGGAGAGGCTGCGATCTACGAAAGCCTCGATGGGAAAAGTGTCTATAAAGACTATGGCCCTTCCTCCCGAACGTCTGCTGACGACTATGTCGATAACGAAACACTAAGTCTGAACAGCTATTACGGTGACGGTTTTGCAACGACGATATTTGAAGAGGGTCGTCACTATTTAAAAATGGGCAAACTGGACGGGGTGGATGTTGAAACATTGGCGAAGGGGAGTTTGCCGCCAGAGGCACGGTCGTTACTTGATGACGCAATCAGAAGCATGGAGCAGAAAAACCTACTCCATAACGACCTGCAGTTGAGCAATTTCCTGTATTCAGCGAGGGACAATAAGATCTACCCGGTGGATTTGAATGCAAACGCGCGTGAAGAAATGACGCCGTTTCTCGCCGGCATGTACAAGAGCCGCAGAGATGCAATGCGCAGGGCCTATATGGAACTTGTCGCCAAGGCGCCTTAAAACGGGAGAGGCACTTCAACTGGGTAAACCCTGCTGTTTTATAACAGCAGGGTTTTTTGACGCTACCGGCAACTAACGATCAGCTCGTGTTCAGTCGTTGTGATTGAAGTCGCCTTCCGATACCAGTTCACTCAATGGGCGACGCGGGCTCGGGGTTTCCCGGGCTTGCAGGTAATCGGCCAAGGTGGATTTGTCGCCCAGTTTGCCAATCGCCACAGCCGCATGCAGGGCGTAGCCTTCAGGAATTTTCAGTTCCTTGCGGGTCAGTTCCTGGTCGAAACCAGCCATGCCGTGGGTGTGCCAGCCGCTGAGGCTGGCTTGCAGTGCCAGGTGGCCCCAGGCCGAACCGGTGTCGAAGGTATGCCACAGGGCAGGCGTTTCTTCGGTAGCACCGGGTACGGCGAAAGTGGTCTTCGACGCCACGATCACCAGGGCCGAAGCATGCTGCGCCCAGCCACGGTTGAATTCGTTCAGCAGCCCCAGGAAGCGCTCCCAGTTTGGCGTGTCACGGCGCGCGTAGAGGAAGCGCCACGGTTGCGAGTTGTAGGCCGACGGCGACCAGCGGGCGGCTTCGAAGAAGCTCAGCAGGGTGTCTTCCGGGATGCTTTCGCCGGTGAAGGCGCGCGGCGACCAGCGGTCGGTGAACTGCGGGTGAATAGGATAATCGGCAACGCGTGGGTTAGTGCTCATTGGCGGATCCTGATGGGAATGCAGATCGAAAAACGGGGCTCAAAGCTACTTCGCCGCCGACTGGCTGACAAGTCTTGTTCTACCGGCAGTCGTAAGCGCTTGGCCCCGGGGCCCATGGGCACTAGACTGGCGGCCTTTTAACATACCGATACCGATGTAGAGCCATGGCCGCCAAAGTCGAACCTTTCTGGATCCGCAAAACCCTCGAACAACTCGACCAGGATGAGTGGGAGTCGTTGTGCGACGGCTGCGGCCTGTGTTGCCTGCAAAAGCTCGAGGATGAAGACGACAACAGCGTCTATTACACGCGAATCGCCTGCAAACTGCTGGATCTGAAAACCTGCCAGTGCACCGACTACCCCAACCGTCGCGACTCGGTGCCTGATTGCATCCAGCTCACCCCGGGCCAGGCCGACCAGTTCAAATGGCTGCCGCCCACCTGTGGTTACCGGCTGGTCAGTGAGCGCAAGGACTTGCCGCTGTGGCACCACTTGGTCTGCGGCGATCGCGACGCAGTGCACCACCAACGCATTTCCCAGTCCGGGCGCATGCTTGCCGAGGGCAGCGTGCCCGAGGATGACTGGGAGGATTACCTGATTTTTCGCGCAGGTTGAAAAGGAGTGTGTATGACGGTTGGAGCCAAGCTGGCGGCAAGCCTGCTGTTGTTGGCATTGAGTACGTCGGCATGGGCTGCGAAGAAAGTCGACCTGGACTATCACGTCAAGCTGCTGCCCCAAAGTGATCAGGCTGAAGTGCGCCTGAGCCTGTCCCAAGGCTCGGCGGTACGCAGCCTCAATTTCGACCTGGGCCGCGACGGCGACTACAGTGACTTCAAGGCCGATGGCCAGTGGCAAGTGCTACCGGGCAATACGCCGGGTGATAGCCGAGGCCGGTGGCAGCCCAGCGCCGACAAGGCCAGCCTGACCTACCGTGTGCGCCTGAGCCATGCGCGCAAGAAGGGCGTCTATGAGTCGCGGATGACGCCGAGTTGGGCGCTGTTTCGCGGCGAAGACCTGGTGCCTACCGCACGTCTCGACCAACAGGATGGCATTGAGTTGGTGTCGCGCCTGATGTTCGAATTGCCGGCCGGCTGGAAAAGCGTCGAGACGTCCTGGCCACGCATCGGCAAAAACAAATTCCGCATAGACAACGTCTCCCGCCTGTTTGACCGGCCCACCGGCTGGATGCTCGCCGGCAACTTGGGCAGCCGCAGGATGCGCCTGGGTGAAACCGAAATCACCGTGGCTTCGCCCAAAGGGCAGGGCATGCACCGCATGGATGTGCTGACCTTGTTGACGTTTGTCTGGCCTCAAGTACAAGCGGCGTTCCCGCGGCATCCGGCAAAACTACTGGTGGTGGGCGCCAGTGACCCGATGCGTCGCGGTGCGTTCTCGGCCCGGGATTCGATCTACATCAACAGCCGCACGCCGCTGGTCAGCGAAAACGGCAGCAGCCCGTTGATCCGCGAGGTGGTGCAGGCCATCGGCCGCTTCAACGACCATCAGGGCAGCGACTGGATCAGCGAAGGCTTGGCGCAGTATTACGCCATTGAGCTGATGCGCCGCGCCGGCGGCATCAGTGACGATCGTTACGCCGCGATACAGGCCCGGCTGACCAAGGAAGGCAAGGACGTGACCACCCTGCGGGTCGAGCACGCCAATAGCGCGACGGTGGCGCGGGCGGTGGTGTTGTTGCAGGAGCTGGACCGCGAGATTCGTGTGAAAACCCACAACAAACGCTCGCTGGATGATTTGACTCAGGCGGTGATGCGCATGAACAGCATCAGCACAAAGGAGTTTGTGCAGTTGGGGGAGAGCATTATTGGCGAGTCGTCGGTGGTGCTGGATAGCAAGCTGCTAAGGTGAACCGGCTCCCTGTAGGAGCGAGCTTGCTCGCGAAGGTCGTTAACGATAACGCGGGGAGCCTGAATCAACCCGGCGCTCTCAGGTTCTTCGCGAGCAAGCTCGCTCCTACAGGTGTCAGGTTTACCCTGGGGTTTGAGTGGCTTTCTGCGCCGCCACTTCAGCCTTGGTCTTGAGGCTTTTCAATTCCTCACCGGCCCGCTCAATCTTGGTCCGCACGGTGTTCATTTCCTGGCGGCTGCGCTCCAGCAGATCTTTCGCCGAGCTATGCCCGCTGATCCCGCGTGCCAGCGCCACGCCGCCAATTGCCACCTGAATCAAACCGAAAAAACCGCCACGGCGCAGGCCTTTGCCCATCAACACCACACCACCGGCCAGGGAGCCGATGCGTTCCCAGCCCTGGACGTTTTGCGTGGGTTGGCGCTCGAACGGGGTGGACCGGATAACGGGTCGCAGGGTTTTGCTGTCGCTCATGATCTGTCTCCAACAAGGGCTTATTGATATGCAACTGACTGCACACAGGCCGCGGACGTTCCCAAAAAATCAGTACTTGGGACCCGAACGGGTGTTGTTGCCCTTGGCCAAGCGGTCGTAAAGCACCACGTTGACGGTGGCCGCGAGGTTCATGCAACCGGTGGTCGGGATGTAGATCACGTCTTCACACCAGTCGCGAATCTCCTTGTCCAGGGAGCCGTCTTCGGGCCCGAAGATATACAGCGCACGGTCTGGGTGGGTGTACTCGGGGAGAGGACGGGCGCCTTCCACCAGCTCGACGGCGACGGGGATGCAGCCCAGGGGCAGGATCTTTTTCAGGTCGTCGATACCGATCAGCGGAATGTCGTGGTGGACCTTCTTGGTGTCGGTAATAAAGTCCCGGGCCCGCTCGTAGCGCTTGCCGGTGTAGAACACCGAGGCCACGCCGTAGCAGCCGGCGGCGCGCATCACCGAGCCGACGTTTTCGGGGGATTTGGGGTTGTACAGACCGATGCAGCTGTAGCGTTTATTGCCCACGGGAGAGGGTGCCTTCGAAAAAAGACAGCAGTATACCTGTAGGAGCGAGCTTGCTCGCGAAGAACCCAAGGCCGCCGCGTTTATCCAGGATGCACGCGTTATCGTTGGCGATCTTCGCGAGCAAGCTCGCTCCTACAGAAGGGCTTCAGTCGTCTTTTTTCATCAGCCCGGCCAACGCCGCAAACGGGTTGTGCGTCGCCTTGGCAATTGTCGGGCTGCTGGTGGAGCCTTCGCCGAAATACTGCTGGTCGGTGTAACGCGAGTGTTCGTTGTCGTGGCAATACAGGCACAGCAACTCCCAGTTGGAGCCATCCTGGGGATTGTCGTCATGGTTGTGGTTGCGGTGGTGCACGGTCAGTTCGCTCAGGCGCTTGCCGGCAAACTCACGGGCGCAGCGGCCGCACACATGGGGGTACATCTTCAGGGCTTTGTCGCGGTAGCCCATTTCCCGGTCACGCTGGGCATCGGCGAGGATGCGGTCCAGCTTGGCGGTGTGGGAGGGCGGGTTGGTCGAGCTCATCATGGCTCCTGTCTTTTAGTGGATCACGGATAGCGTTGATTCTAGCTGCTTGCGCGCTAATTAGCCCTTGGCTTTTTCGGTTGTAGGACCGGCTGTAGGACCTGGTTATTTGTAATTGAATGTTTGAAACAGCCCTGAAAACACGCGGCCAAATCGGTGTCGATTGCCCTGTCATCAAATGTGCGGAGGGTTGCAACTTCCCTGAAATTTTCCATCGCCAAGCTGCCGCCCCTCACATCTAACGGGCCCGACCATGCAGTCGGAGCCTGATCAAAGGGAGGTTGAAATGTCGATATTTCCTACACGTCTCACGCTGGGCGCCGCTGCGCTGCTCGGTGCCGTCCAGGTGTTTGCCGGAACCGTCACTACCGACGGCGCCGACCTGGTGATCAAGACCAAGGGCGGCTTGGAGGTGGCGACCACGGATGATCAGTTCGCTTTCCAGATTGGCGGCCGCTTGCAGGCAGACTTCGATACCTTCGACGGGCTGTACACCGAAAACGGCAACCGTGCCGACGCTGCCTATTTTCGCCGCAGCCGCCTGGAAATGTCCGGCAAGGCCTATGGCGTCTGGGGCTACAACTTTGCCCTGGAGTTTAGCAGCACCGATACGCCGATCAAGGAAGCTTCCATCAGCTACCTGGGGCTGGACCCGGTGACGTTCAAGGTGGGGCGTTTCGACCCGGACTTCAGCCTTGAGGGCGCTACCAGTTCCAAGTGGACCACCGCTATCGAGCGCAGTGTGCTCAACGACCTCGCGCCTTGGGTCAGTGATCGAGACGAAGGTTTGGGCGCCCAGGTGTCGGGAGTGACGGGCATGTTCTACGGCTCGGCGAGCGTCCTGCGTCCGGCGTCCAACAAGGACGCCGATGGCAAGGGCGCCAACAACTACAACCTGCGTCTGGTGTTTGCGCCTCTGGCGCGGCCGGGGCATGTCCTGCATTTTGGCGTGAGCTACGCCTACAACGACGCTGAGAGTTTCGACGGAAGAATTCGCACTCGCCTGGGTGTTCGGGGCGTGTCGGAGACGGCCCACAACGGCAACCGCCCGGAGCTGGCGCCCAAGACTAACGGCGCCTTTGATGGCGATTCTGCGGCCAGCCTGGAATTTGCCTACGCCGCCGGACCATTCTCCCTGCAAGGCGAGTATCTGCGGCGGCAGTTGGTGGCCAAGTCTGGCGTCAGCCACCAGGATCGTGATGCCTCCGGCTACTACGGCCAGTTGGCGTACACCCTGACGGGCGAGGCGCGGGGCTATAAGCTCGACGGTGGCAAATTCGACCGGATCAAACCACAGGATAAACAGCTCGGTGCCTGGGAAGTCTTCTATCGTTATGACCACCTCAACGTCCAGGAACACGATTTGCTGGATAACGCCGCCAAGGTGCACACCCTGGGGGTGAACTGGTACGCCAACGACGCGGTGAAGATCTCGGCCAACTACGTGAAGGCCACGTCGAACGGCTTCAGCAACGCCGTCGGCGATCAGGATGGTGATGCGCTGGCGCTGCGCGCGCAGTACGTGTTTTGAAGGATTGTCTCCATTGGTTAAGGATTGAAACTCATGCGTTGGTTATTAACCTTTCTGTTGTGTGCGTTCACCGTTCAAGCCCAGGCGTTCTCTACGCCCAAGCCGGGGCAGGTGGTTGATGTGGCGTTGGAGCAACTCCATCCGACCCAGGCGGTCATCGGTTTTGATCAGATCCATTACAAGCTGGGGGTGTTCGCCGAATCACCCAAGAAGGTGTTCGACGAGTACTGTGAAACCAACGGCCAGGGCGGAGCCGACAAGGTGCCCAAGGGCGCCAACCTGCATAAGCCCGACAGTTTCACCTGCAAGGAACCGGTGGGCACTCATCCAGCGGACATGAAAACCGTGGTGGTCGGTCCCGCAGGCCAGTTGTACCTCACCGACGGCCACCACAGTTTCAGCACCTTGTGGGAACAGCCGGGCGCGGGGCCGCAGTTGAAGATGTGGGTGCGGGTAACAGACGACTTCAGTGATAGCCCGGACATGGCTGCGTTCTGGAAGCGCATGGAGCAAGGCCACAAGGTCTGGCTCAAGGACAACCGCGGCCAAGCCATCACACCTGCGCAACTTCCCGCGCACCTGGGCTTCAAGAGCCTGAGTGACGATACCTTTCGCAGCCTGGTGTACTTTGCCCGCAAGGCGTCCTACGGCAAGCCGAATTCGGGCGCCGTCGCGCCGGAGTTCCTGGAGTTTTATTGGGGCAACTGGCTGCGGCCGTTGATTGACCTGAGCGCGTTCGACCTGAGCAAGCAGGGCGGGTATCAGGATGCGATCGAAGCGGTCGCCAAGCGCATGGTCAGCCTGGCGCCCGACGCGCCGGTGGGCGACAGCGGTTTCAGCGCCCGGCAACTTGGCGGTTTCACCACGCTTAATCGCAAGGAGCTGAACACTACGTTCGAAAAGAAAGTGCCCTACGTTATCGACAGTAGAAGCAAGTAGTTGACGCTTGGACAGAGGTGGCTTTGTGGCGCCTCTGTCAGGCGACTGTTTCAGCCCTTGAGCTTCTCGGCAATCCAGATGGTGTGGCGTGTGCCTTTGTTGCCATGGGCAAACACCTGCACTTCCTCGGCCTTGAAGCCGGCCTTGCGCAGTTTGTCGCTGAACTGCTTGTCGGCGCTGGCCGACCACACCGCCAGCACGCCCTTGGGCCGCAGGGCCTTGGCGCAGGCGCTGAGGCCGCCGGCGGAATACAGCCAGCTGTTGGCTTTTTGCGTCAGGCCTTCGGGGCCGTTGTCGACGTCCAGCATGATCGCGTCAAACCCCTGGGGCTCGGCCTGCAGCACCTTGGCCACGTCTTCCATGCGGATCACGGTGCGCGGGTCCAGCAGCGGGCGGCCGGACTTTTCGCCCAGCGGCCCACGGTTCCACTCCACCACGCCGGGCACCAGCTCGGCG
This sequence comes from Pseudomonas sp. K2I15, assembly GCF_002204795.1. Classification (GTDB taxonomy): domain Bacteria; phylum Pseudomonadota; class Gammaproteobacteria; order Pseudomonadales; family Pseudomonadaceae; genus Aquipseudomonas. Next base: position 68,307 of record NZ_NIXO01000005.1, on the reverse strand, counting down.
ACCACCACTTCGGCGGTCTTGCCCAAAGCTTTAAGCGCTGCCGCCAGGGTAAAGCCCATGCCCAGGCCGCCAATCAACACCCTGGAACCGGGCCGACCGGCAACTTTGCGGCACGGAATTTCCGCCAGGGCATCCTCGGAGCCGTGCATGCGCGTGTTCATCAACTGGCCACCGTCACCACCCTGAATCTTGATGACGAAATCTTCACCGTATTCGAACAGGCACAAGGCACCGCCGTTATCGGGGATCGGAGTGGTGTCCAGCAGAACGAAACGTTTCATGGAAATCTCATTGGGAAGGGCATTCTTGCGCGGTTGGGAGTAGCCTTACGACATTAAGGTCAGGCCATGGAGCCATCGATGAAGTGCAGCATTCTAACGGTCATTGTGTGGAGCGCGCTCACCCTTAGCGGTGTGGCCCAGGCTCAGGAGTCGCAAACCGTGCCGATCACCCCCGCGCCCACTGCGGGTTCGCCGGGCACTGCAACGCCCACACCTTACCCGCAAGTCACTCCACCGGCGACGCCAAAGGCTGCCGGCAGCGGTGAGCCATTGTTGGCGCCTATCGTGTTGCCTACGCCGCCGAAGGACCAGACGATCCCGGGTTTGCAGCAGAACGACATCAAGCCCAAGACCCCAGGCGGTTAAAACTGCTGGGACAGCAATTGCCCGTCCGCCATGCGCAGGCGCCTGGACAGGGCGATAGCGATTGCACGGATGATCTTGGCAGCGATTTTCGGCGCATCGTTGAGCATTTTTTCCAGGGAATCCTTACCCAGGTTCAACAGCACGCAATCACTGGCCGCCACACAGCTGGCGGAACGGCGCTCGCCATCCAGCACGGCCATCTCGCCAAAGGCACGCCCACTGCGCAAGGTGGCGATGGTCAGCCGCTGGCCTTCATGGTTGGTTTTCTGCACCGCCACCTGGCCTGAGTGGATGATGCACATGAACGTGCCGGCGTCGCCCTCGAGGAAAATCACCTCGTCACGGGCGATACTGCTGATGTTGAAATAGCCCGCCGCCACATGGAAGTCTTCCGGCAGCAACGGGTCGAACAGGCCGCAATCCATCAGCATGTCGCGTATTTCGTTATTGAGTAAGGTCGGTTCTGGCATGAGGCTTACAGTCTTTGTCCATAAATCGTGCAGGGCGCGCGCCCGGCGGTCAGGTGTTCAGACCCGCCCGCCAGGCGGAGTTCCTTAAATCAGCCCCAGTGCCTTGAAAACAAATCCATATTCGAGTGCTACGTCACGTAATCCCTGGTAACGACCACTCATGCCGCCGTGGCCCGCGCCCAGTTCGGTCTTGAGCAGCAGCAGGTTGTCGTCCGTCTTGGTGTCACGCAGCTTGGCCACCCACTTGGCCGCTTCCCAATATTGCACGCGGCTGTCGTTGTAGCCGGCGATCACCAGCGTGGCCGGGTAGGCCTGGGCGCTGACGTTTTCGTACGGCGCGTAGGCCTTGATCCGCTCATACACCTCGGGCTCCTCAGGGTTGCCCCATTCGTCGTACTCGGTGATGGTCAGCGGCAACTCCGGGTCGAGCATGGTGTTGAGCACATCGACGAACGGCACTTCGGCAATCGCCGCCTGGAACAGCTCCGGGCGTTGATTGAGCACCGCGCCGATCAACAGGCCGCCGGCGCTGCCGCCGCTGATGGCCAGTTGTTTAGAGGTGGTCAGGCCCTGGGCGATCAGGTGTTCGGCGCAGGCGATAAAGTCGCTGAAGGTGTTTTGCTTGTGCTCTTGCTTGCCGGCGCGGTACCAGGCTTCGCCCAGTTCGCCGCCGCCGCGTACGTGCGCAATGGCAAAGGCCACGCCACGGTCCAGCAAACTCAGGCGCGCGTGGGAGAACCACGGGTCGAGGCTTTGGCCATAGGCGCCGTAGCCGTACAGGTACAGAGGCACAGGTTTGCCCAACTGGTCGCGCCGGACTACAAGGCTGATCGGCACCTGAGTGCCATCGGCCGAGGTCGCCCATAACCGCTGGCTGACGTAGTCGTCGGCGTTGAATACGCCCAGCACCGGGGTTTCCTTGAGCACGTGTTGCGCGCCGCTGGCCAGTTCCAACTGACGGACCTGGGCCGGGCGGTTCAGCGCTTCATAGCGCAGGCGGATCTTGTCGCTGACAAATTCCAGGCTGTTTTGCACGTAGAGGCTGTAGGCCGCGTCGGGTAATTCCACCCGATAAGCGGCTTGGCCTTGTGGGTGCACTTCGATGATCGGCAGGCCGCCGATCCGCAAACTCAGGGTCATGGCCTGGGCATTGAGGCTCACGCCATCGAGCATTACCGCGTCGTTGTGGGGGATCAGGTTCTGCCAGTCGTCCTGGGTCGGCACGCTGCCGGTGTCGGCGGCCTGGAACAGGGCGAAGTTGATGCCGTCGCGGTTGCTGCGGATAAACCAGGCCCACTGGTCGTCCAGCTTGCCGTGGTCGACGTCATATTCATGGCCTTCGACCCGTGGCGCCATGCAGGTAAAGGCCTGCTGCGGCTGCTCGGCGTCCAGGGCCCAGATCTCGCTGGTGGTCTTGCTGCCCAGGGCCAGCAGCAACTGGCGCTCGGAGCTTGAGCGGTAGCAGTGCAGGAAGAAACGGCCATCGGGCTCGTGGAATACCTCTTCGGCGGCCGTGCCATCCAGGCGATAACGGTACAGCTTGTGCGGGCGGTGGGTGTCGTCCAGCTCGCTGAAGAACAGGGTCAGGCTGTCGTTGGCCCAGGTCATGCTGCCGTCGCAGTCTTCGAACTCCAGTTCGCTGACCTTGCCGGTGGCCAATTCCTTCACGTAAAGGGTGTAAATCTCTTCGCCGCTGGTGTCCAGGCTGTAGGCCAGGCGCTGGTGGTCGGGGCTGATGCTGAAGGCGCCGAGGGAGAAAAAGCCGCCATTGGCCAGTGCATTCGGGTCCAGCAGCAGCTCTTCAGCGTTTTCGTCGACCTGCTGGCTGTCATCCGCCGGGCGCGGGCAGCGATAGTGGCGGGCGTATTCATCGCCAGCGGTGGTGCGGGTGTAATACAGGTACGGGCCCCAAGGCGAGGGCAGGGACAGGTCGGTTTCGAGGATGCGGCCCTTGATCTCCTCGAACAGGGTTTCGCGCAGTGCCTGCTGGTCGGACAATTCTGTTTCTTGCCAGGCATTTTCCGCCTTGAGGTAATCGAGCACTTCGGCGCTGTCGCGCTCTTGCAGCCAGGCGTACGGGTCGGTGCCTGGGGCCTTGCGGGCGATCGGGGCGGCAGTGATGTGGGTCGATGGGGGCATGGATCACTCTCTGTCTGGCGGTTGGCCGACGGCGTTGCAGCCTCGGCACTGAAAAGCCGTTATCATAGCGGCCTGTTTGCCTACCTTGCCATGGACACCATGACCGAGAACGACTATCTGATCGCTTGGGGCCTCTACGCCTTCGCAGCCCTGGGTTGCCTGTTGGTGTGGTTTGCCATGACCCGCTGGATGTGGCGCTGGCTGCGCGAGCCGCTGCGGTTGTTGATGGCGGTGCTGCTGTTCAGCCCGACCATTGTCGACCCGGTGAAGACCCAGTTCGCCCCGGCCGTGGCCATCACCGCCCTGGACCTGGTGCTCAAGGTCGGCAACAACGCCTGGCGGGCGATCTCCGATTTGTTCATGTATTCCATGATCGCGTTCGGCGTATACCTGGTGTTTGCACTGATCCGCTGGCCTATCGAGCGTGCCGCCAAGGCCCGCCGCGAGCAGAAGGCCGCCGCTGCGGCAGCCGCTGCCGCCGAGCCGGAGGAGGACGAACCCTTCGCCGATGAGCGTTACGGTCGTCCTGCCCCTGTCAGCGGTATGCGGGTCGAACCGCGCCTTTAACGTTGTACGCCCTGTATCGAGAAGCTGGCATGTGTGAATTATTGGGCATGAGTGCCAACGTACCGACCGATATCGTATTCAGCTTTACCGGGCTGATGCAGCGCGGCGGACGTACCGGCCCCCACCGCGACGGTTGGGGTATCGCCTTCTACGAGGGGCGCGGCCTGCGGTTGTTCCAGGACCCGGCGGCCAGCAGCGAATCGGAAGTCGCGCTGCTGGTGCAGCGTTATCCCATCAAGAGTGAAGTGGTGATTGGCCATATCCGCCAGGCCAACGTCGGCAAGGTGTGCCTGTCCAATACCCATCCGTTCGTCCGAGAACTGTGGGGCCGCAACTGGTGCTTCGCGCATAACGGCCAGTTGGCGGATTTCAACCCCCGCGCCACGTTCTACCGCCCGGTCGGTGATACCGACAGCGAAGCGGCATTCTGCGATTTGCTCAACCGTGTACGTGAAGCCTTCCCGGAACCGGTAGACATCGAACAGATGCTGCCGGACCTGATCGCCGCGTGCAGCGAATACCGCAGCAAAGGTGTGTTCAACTGCCTGCTGAGTGACGGCGACTGGCTGTTCTGTTATTGCTCGACCAAACTGGCACAGATCACCCGGCGCGCGCCGTTTGGCCCAGCGCGCTTGAAAGATGTCGACGTGATCGTCGATTTTCAAGCCGAAACCACGCCAAATGACGTGGTGACAGTGATTGCCACCGAACCCCTGACCGAAAACGAGACCTGGACCCGCTACGAACCGGGCCAGTGGAGCCTGTGGCGACGCGGCGAATGCGTATCCCAAGGTACAACCGAGTAAGGACGTCGAATATGTTGCTCAGCTATTTGCGACTGGTGTTGTTTGCCGTTGGCTTGTTGGTCGGTGTGCAGGTGCCGGGGTTTATCAGCGACTACGCCAAGCGTGTCGAAGCCCATTTGATTGAGGCCCAGACTGGCTTGCGCGGCTTCGATGCCACGGCGCAGCAGTTCTTCAACGGTGATTTGCAGGCGCTGGTGGCCCATTACCGCGCCAGTGACGACCCGGTGTTTCGCAGTGATGCCAACAGCCTGGGCACTTTGCTCGACCGTCAGGTGGCGCTGGATAAACAATTCCAGGCGATGCAAGGCCCGTGGTACATCCGCGCGCTGCAAGTGGCCGTGGCCGCCGACCCGGCGATTCGCCAGGAAACCTGGAACGGCTACAGCTACATGCTGTTGCTGACCCCAGAGGCCATGGGCTGGGGCTTGGGCGGTGCGATGCTGTTGTCGTTTGGCATCGAATGCCTGTTCCGCCTGATCGACTGGGTGGTGTTGGGCGGCAAGCGCCTGCGCCAGAGCCGGCCGATCGAAGAGCGTGATTTGAAAGGGCTGTAGGAGCGAGCTTGCTCGCGAAGCACTCACAGGCCCCGCGTGTATCCAGGATGCACGCGTTATCGTTAACGTTCATCGCGAGCAAGCTTGCTCCTACAGCACCATAAATTCTTCGCCAACTTTTTGTGCGTACTGCGCCACTACCGTCTGGCACAGCGCCACAACTTCCTCCACCAACTCCACCCCGACCCGCCACGACACCACCACCTGCAAGTTCGGCGGGCGTTGCTCCATGGCCAGCAGGGTCATCTCGCCCCGCGCCAACTCTTCCCTGACCAGCACCGGCGGCAAGGCGCCAATCCCGAACCCGTCGCGCAGCAAGCGGGTAATCGCCGACACCGAATTCACGCAGTTCATCCTGGGCGCGGCCACGCCGTTGGCTTGCATCAGGCTGAGCACGTCCTGGTGCGGGCAGGAGTTTTTCGAGTAGGTGATGATGCGCTCCTGGGCCAGTTCGGCGAGGGAGGCGTAGTCGCGGTTGTGGATCGAGTCGCTGGCGACGATCCAGCCCATGGGGTGGCTGCCCAGTTCCAGGCTGCGCAGGGTTTCCTGGCGCAGCAGGTCGGTTTGCAGGATCAGGTCAAGAAAGCCTTTTTGCAGTTGATCGATGAGGTTGAACGAGGTGTCGGCCACCAGTTCGATCTCCACCCGCGCAAAACGCTCCATCAATTCGGTCACCAGCGGGCTGAGCCAGGTATGGATCACCGTGTCCATCACTCCGATGCGGATCCGCCCGACCTTGCTGCTGGTGGTTTCCAGGGACTGCTTCAGCCCCTGCATGGTGGCCATCATCTGCTCGGCGTAATCGAGCACCTTCACGCCTTCCGGGGTCAGGCTTACGCCACGGGAATCGCGCAGGAACAGCTTCACCCCCAGTTCACTCTCCAGCACCGCAATGCGGCTGGAAATCGACGCCTGGGTGGTGAAGAGTTTTTCGGCGGTGAGCCGAAAGCTCTTGAGCTTGGCCACCCAGACGAAGGTTTCAAGGAACTTCAAATTCATGGGATCAACTTTTTCTTATGCATTGGGGCGGTTTTTATTAGTTGGACGCAGCAGGGGGCGCACGCCAAAAATCGGCTCGTCTCACGATAAGCGTCGTAGGGGCCCAGAACAATACCAATAATATTCACGTGGAGATCCGCCATGAGTGCGCCCGATACCCTGGAGGTGGCCAAGCCCGAACGCCGCGCCGGACCTTTTGATTGGTACCGCAATATCAACAAGCAGGAGCGTCGCACCTTCTGGAGCTGCAAGATCGGTTACGGCCTGGACGGCATGGACACCCAGATGCTCAGCTTTGTGGTCCCGACGCTGATTGCGATGTGGGGCATTACCACCGGCCAGGCAGGCTTGATCCACACCAGCACCCTGATCGCTTCGGCGCTGGGCGGCTGGATCGCCGGCATCCTGTCGGACCGCATTGGCCGTGTGCTCACCCTGCAACTGACGGTGCTGTGGTTCGCGGTTTTTACCTTCCTCTGCGGCCTGGCGCAAAGCTACGAGCAGTTGCTGGTCGCCCGCACGTTGATGGGCTTTGGTTTTGGCGGCGAATGGACCGCCGGCGCAGTGCTGATGGGCGAGGTGATTCGCGCCAAGGACCGCGGCAAGGCGGTGGGCATGGTGCAGTCCGGCTGGGCGCTGGGCTGGGGCATCACGGCGATTCTCTATGCGCTGCTGTTTTCCTGGTTGCCACCGGAAGACGCCTGGCGCGCGCTGTTTATGTTGGGCCTGTTGCCGGCGATCTTCGTGATTTTTGTGCGGCGCTTGGTCAAGGACCCGGAGATTTATCGGCAGACCAAAGCCAAGGAAGCGCCAAGCAACCCGGCGAAGTTCTACGAGATTTTCGCCCCCGGCATGCTCAGCACCACGATTCGCGCTTCACTGCTGACCACCGGCGCGTTGGGCGGGTACTACGCCATCACGTCCTGGCTGCCGACATTCCTGAAAAACGAACGCGGTTTAAGCGTCCTCGGCACCGGCGGTTATCTGGCGATGGTGATCGTGGGTTCCTACATCGGTTACGTGATCAGTGCCTACTTGACGGACCTGCTCGGGCGCAAAAAGAACTTTATCTTGTTCGCCGTGGGCTCGTTCATCATCGTCGTGCTCTACACCCAACTGCATGTCAGCAACGCAGTCATGTTGTGGCTGGGCTTCCCGCTGGGGTTCTTTGCCTCGGGGATTTTCAGCGGCATGGGCGCGTTTCTCACCGAACTGTTTCCCACGCGGATTCGCGGTTCTGGCCAGGGCTTTTGCTACAACATTGGCCGGGCACTCGCGGCGTTTTTCCCGCTGCTGATTGGCCTGCTGAGCCAGGAGGTGCCGCTGAGCATGGGCATTGGCGCATTTGCGGCGGTGTCCTACGGCGTGGTGATCCTCGCGGCCCTGAGCCTGCCGGAAACCCGTGGCAAGCAACTCGAAGCGCAGTAACGTGAACGTTGCGGGATCTTGAAGAAAGGTCCCACACTAGAAAAATATAAAGACTACAGGAGCCCTCACCGTGAGCCGCCTGCTATTGAACTGCGACATCGGCGAAAGCTTTGGCAACTGGACCTTGGGTCTGGACGCCGAGGTCATGCCGTTCATTGATTGCGCCAACGTTGCCTGCGGCTTCCACGCCGGCGACCCAAGCATCATGCGCAAGACCGTCAGCCTGGCCTTCGAGCATGGCGTGCAAGTGGGCGCGCACCCGGCGTACCAGGACCTGCAGGGTTTCGGCCGCCGCTCCATGGCCTACACCCCGCAGGAAATCCAGGACCTGTTGCACTACCAGGTCGGCGCCCTCGACGGCATTTGCCGGGCTCAGGGCGGGCGGGTCAGCTACGTCAAACCCCACGGTGCGATGTACAACGACATGATGGCCAAGCCGGCGCAATTGCGTGCGGTCATCCAGGCCGTGGCGGCCTACGACGCCAGCTTGCCGCTGATGCTGATGGCCACCCGCGACAACAGCGCCGCCCAGGCCCTGGGTGACGAATATGGCGTGACCCTGTGGTTCGAAGCCTTCGCCGACCGCGCCTACGACAGCGCGGGCCATCTGGTCTCTCGCCAGTTGCCGGGCGCCGTGCACCACGATCCGGAAAAGATCATCCAGCAAGCCCTGACCATCGCCCGTGGTGAACACCTGGTCGCCAGCGACGGCAGCCCATTGCATCTGCAAGCCAATACCTTGTGTGTGCACGGCGATAACGCCAGCTCGGTGGCCGCCGTGCAGCGCATCCGCGAGGCGTTGACGCCAGCATGAAGCCACGGATTGAAGTGGTGGCCATCGACTGCCTGATGGTGCGCCTGTTTGAGGTGATCGCCGAAGACAACATGCCCTGGATGCTCGCCGCCACCCGGCGGTTGCGCGAAGGGTTTGGCCCGGCGTTGGTGGATCTGGTGCCGTCGTACACCACCCTGATGGTGCATTACGACCTGCTGGCACTGGCCCCGGCCCAGGCACGGGCGCTGATCGCTCAAGCGCTTAAAGAATTGCAGCCAGAGCCCAAGGGCAGCGGGCAATGCCATGTGTTGCCGGTTTGGTATGACCTGAGTGTCGGCCCTGAGCTTGCGTTACTCGCGCAGCGCAGTGGGCTGGCGGTGGAGGAGGTGATTCGCCGCCACAGCCAGCATGAGTACCAGGTATTCGCCTTGGGCTTCGCCCCGGGCTTTGCCTTTATGGGCCTGGTGGACGAACTGCTCGCAACGCCTCGGCTGAACACGCCACGCAAGCGGGTGGCGGCGGGCAGCGTGGGGATTGCCGAGCGGCAGACGGCGGCCTATCCGGTGGTATCGCCGGGCGGCTGGAACCTGATCGGTCGCACGCCGGCCAAGTTGTTTGACCGCGAGCGCGAGGGCTACAGCCTGATGCAGCCGGGTGACACCGTGCGTTACGAAGCGATCAGCCATAGCGAATTCATCAACCTGGGCGGCGATGACACGCCGTTGGAGGCACAGGCATGAGCCGCTTGTTGATCGAGGCCAGCACCCCGCTGTGCCTGTTGCAGGACGCCGGACGTTTTGGCGTGAGGCATTTGGGCGTGACCCAAGGCGGCGCGCTGGATTGGGTGTCGATGTCGTGGGCCAATTGGTTGCTGGGCAATGCCCTGGATGCGCCGGTGGTGGAGATTACCTTGGGCGGCTTTACGGTGCAGGCTGAAGACTATTGCCTGCTGGCGTTGGCCGGGGCGGACTTGGGCGCTTATGTCGATGAGCGCGCCATCACTCCGGGGCGCAGTTTTATTCTGCAAAAAGGCCAACGGTTGCGTTTTACCCAGCCTTTCAGCGGCGCGCGGGCCTACCTGGCGGCGCCGGGCGGGTTTGATGCGCCGCAGGTGCTGGGCAGTTGCGCCACGGTCGGGCGGGAGGAACTGGGCGGGCTGGATGGCTTAGGCCGGGCGCTGGCTGAAGGTGCGCAATTGGCGTACTCAGGCGTGGGCGGTGCGATGCGGGAGTTGTCCGCCGAGCAGTTGCCGAAACTGGATTCGAAGGCGCCATTGGAGGTGATCCTCGGGGCGCAGATCGGCCAGTTCGGCGGGCAGAGTCTGTTCGATGTGTTCAACAGCGAATGGACCCTCGACAGCCGTGCCGACCGCATGGGCATGCGCTTGCTGGGCACGCCGTTGCAGTATCAGGGGCCGTCGCTGATCTCGGAAGGTATCCCGCTGGGCGCGATCCAGGTGCCGCCGGATGGGCAACCGATTGTGTTGCTCAATGACCGGCAGACCATTGGCGGCTATCCGCGATTGGGTGCGTTGACGCCGTTGGCGCTGGCGCGGCTGGCGCAGTGTTTGCCGGGGGAGAAGGTGAGGTTGGCGCCGGTGGTGCAGGAGACGGCGCATCGCCAGCAGGTGGAGTATTTGCAGCGCCTTGCCAGAAACTAAAGACCGCCGCAGGACAAAATGTGGGAGCGGGCTTGCTCGCGAAAGCGTAGTGTCAGCCACCAAATATAGTGGCTGATACACCGCCTTCGCGAGCAAGCCCGCTCCCACATTTGATCGTGGTTGTCTGGGAAACAGGTTATTTGGAGAGAAAGCGCATCCCTTCCTCAAGCCCTCGCAACGTCAACGCAAACATCTGGTCTTCGATCAACTCCCGAACAATCCCGGTGGACGCCGTATAGCCCCAGGTGTCTTTCGGGTACGGATTAATCCAGATCAGCTTCTTGTACTTCTCCATGAACCGCTGCATCCACACATACCCGGGCTCTTCGTTCCAGTGCTCGACGCTGCCGCCGGCCTGGGTGATTTCATACGGCGCCATGGCCGCATCGCCGATAAAGATTACTTTGTAGTCGGCGCCATATTTGTGCAGCAGGTCCTGGGTCGAGGTACGTTCCGAACCCCGGCGCATGTTGTTCTTCCACACCGATTCATAAATGAAGTTGTGGAAGTAGAAATACTCCAGGTGCTTGAACTCGGTCTTGCAGGCAGAGAACAGCTCTTCGCAGGTCTTCACGTGGGCATCCATCGAACCGCCGATGTCGAACAGCAACAGCAGCTTGATGGTGTTGCGCCGCTCCGGGCGCATCTGGATATTCAGCAGCCCGGCATCACGCGCCGTATGGTCGATGGTGCCGTCGATGTCCAGTTCTTCTGCCGCACCCTGGCGCGCGAACTTGCGCAGGCGGCGCAGGGCGATCTTGATGTTGCGGGTGCCCAGTTCCACCGAATCATCGAGGTTCTTGTACTCACGCTGGTCCCAGACCTTGACCGCCTTGCCCTGGCGCTTGCCGGCATCACCCACACGAATGCCTTCGGGGTTGAAGCCGCCGGAGCCGAACGGGCTGGTGCCGCCGGTGCCGATCCATTTGTTGCCGCCGGCGTGGCGTTTCTTTTGTTCTTCCAGGCGTTTCTTGAATTCTTCGATCAGCTTGTCCAGCCCGCCGAGAGACTGGATTTGCGCGCGTTCTTCGTCGGTCAGCGAACGTTCGAATTCCTTGCGCAGCCAGTCTTCGGGGATCAGCGCCTGGAGGTGATCGTCGAGTTTTTCCAGGCCGTTGAAGTAGGCGCCGAAGGCCCGGTCGAACTTGTCGAAATGCCGTTCGTCCTTCACCAGGATCGCCCGGGCCAAGTAGTAAAACTCGTCCATGTCGGCGAAGGTCACGCGCTGTTTCAGCGCGTTGATCAGGTCCAGCAGCTCACGCACCGAGACCGGCACCTTGGCTGCACGCATTTCATTGAACAGGTTGAGCAGCATGGCAATCGCCCTTATCGGTTACCGCGACGGCTCATGAACGCCAGGCGTTCCAGCAACTGCACGTCTTGCTCGTTCTTTACCAGGGCACCGGCCAGCGGCGGGATGGCCTTGGTGGGGTCGCGTTCGCGCAGTACCGCTTCGCCGATGTTGTCGGCCATCAGCAGTTTCAGCCAGTCCACCAGTTCGGAGGTGGATGGCTTTTTCTTCAGGCCCGGTACTTTGCGCACGTCGAAGAACACGTCCAGCGCTTCGCTGACCAGGTCTTTCTTGATGTTGGGGTAGTGCACGTCGACGATCTTTTGCAGGGTGGTGCGGTCCGGGAAGGCGATGTAGTGGAAGAAGCAGCGGCGCAGGAAGGCGTCCGGCAGCTCTTTTTCGTTGTTGGAGGTAATGATGATGATCGGGCGTTTCTTGGCCTTGATGGTCTCGTCGATTTCGTAGACGTAGAACTCCATCTTGTCGAGTTCTTGCAGCAGGTCGTTGGGGAATTCGATGTCGGCCTTGTCGATCTCATCGATCAGCAGGATCACCCGCTCCTCGGACTCGAAGGCTTCCCAGAGCTTGCCCTTTTTCAGGTAGTTGCGTACGTCGTGCACCTTGTCCACACCCAGTTGCGAGTCCCGCAGGCGGCTTACCGCGTCGTACTCGTACAGGCCCTGATGCGCCTTGGTGGTGGACTTGATGTGCCAGGTGATCAGTCGGGCGCCAAAGGATTCGGCCAGTTGCTCGGCGAGCATGGTCTTGCCGGTGCCCGGTTCGCCCTTGACCAGCAGTGGCCGCTCCAGCGTGATGGCGGCGTTGACGGCCAGTTTCAGGTCATCGGTGGCAACGTAGGCCTGGGTGCCTTCGAACTTCATCTATCAATCCTCGAACGTGACGCCGAACGGTGCAGGACCGAAGCGGGCGAGTAATCAGTTTGGCCCGACTATACCGCGCAGCCCCGGCGACTGTGAACGCAGACGGGCTATTCAGTCTCTGAATGGGCAGTCACATTGCTCTGTAGGCGCGAGCTTGCTCACGAAAAGCCCGAGTGCGCCGCGTTCATTCAGAATGCGCGCGTCAGCGTTGACGCTTTTCGCGAGCAAGCTCGCTCCTACAGGGGTCAACGTTTCAATCCGCACTAGGTTTGGGCTGTTCATAGCGGGCGTTGAAGGCCTGGACAAAACCATTGCGCAAAATCTGCAAAAACGCCTGGAACGCGCTGATATCTTGCTGGTGAACGTTGCCGCTCAGTTCCACCCGTGTGGCGAACTGGTTTTTGTTCTGGTTCTTCAGCACGGTTTCGCTGGCGCCAACCACGGCCTCCCAGATCGAGCGGAAGATGCCCTTGTCCTTGTTCTCCACGTCTTGTTGCCAGTTGAACACCTCGACATTGCGCAGCAAGGGCTTGATGTAGCCGGTCAGTTGGCCTTTTTCGGCTTGGGCTTCGACCACCAGGTCGCCGGTGCCGGCATTGAAGTCGAACTTGCCGTAGGCCGAGGCGAAGTCATTCATGCGTTTGAGCTCGATATCCCGGGCGCGGAAGCGGAATTCGAATTCTTCGAAATTGCTCAAGGGGTCGAACGTTGCAGTCGCCTCCAGCGGCGCCTGGCCCAAAAACAGCGCCTTGCCGTCGAAGCGCGCGTCGCGCTGACCTTTGACGTCCACCACGTTGGTCAGGTTGTAGAAGCTGGCGTTGACCTGGGTCGCGTAAATGTTGACCGGCGGCTTGGAACTGAAGTTATGGAAAGCGATTTTCCCGTCGTCGATGCGCACCTCGTCGAGGGTGATCGGCAACAGTTTGCCCAGTTGCGCCCGCCAGTCGGTGCCCTGACCGGTCTGGGACGCCTGCTTGTTGGTGCCGCCGTCGACGAAGTTCAGCTCCGGCTTGATGAACTGTGCCTGGGCCACCACCGCATGGTCATACCACAGCGAATGCCAACTGACCGACAGGTCGATCACCGGCGCCTTGACGAACGGTACCGGCACCTTGCCGTCGACCTTGACGATCTGCAAACCGTTGACTCGATAGGCGCCGCGCCACAACGCCAGGTCGACGTCGGTGACCTGGCCGCGGTAATCGCCCATGTCAGCGAGTTTGTCATTCAGGTAATTGCGCACCAGATAGGGCAGGGCGATATCCAGGACGACCAGCAGTACCACGACCCCGGCGAGGGTCCAGAGCGGCCAACTGTAGCGACGTTTCATAGGATTTTTCTCCATCCGTGTAGGCGATTGACTGCTGGCGTCGCCGGACGTTCGCTTGACTGGACGCCTCGCAACACGAGGCATACCCTTGGGGCCTTCCTGAAATTGCCTTAAGGACCCGTCATGAGCCGCATTTTTGCAGACAACGCGCACTCCATCGGTAACACGCCCCTGGTTCAGATCAACCGTATCGCCCCGCGTGGCGTGACCATCCTGGCCAAGATAGAAGGGCGTAACCCGGGGTATTCGGTGAAGTGCCGGATTGGAGCAAACATGATCTGGGACGCCGAAGGCAGCGGCAAACTCAAGCCAGGCATGACTATCGTGGAACCTACCTCCGGTAACACCGGGATCGGCCTGGCGTTTGTTGCCGCCGCCCGTGGTTACAAGCTGTTGCTGACCATGCCGGCGTCCATGAGCATCGAGCGGCGCAAGGTGCTTAAAGCCCTAGGTGCCGAACTGGTGTTGACCGAGCCGGCCAAGGGCATGAAGGGCGCGATCGAAAAAGCCGGCGAAATCCTTGCCAGCGACCCGGGCAAGTACTTTATGCCGGCCCAGTTCGAAAACCCGGCCAACCCGGCTATCCACGAGAAAACCACCGGTCCGGAAATCTGGAACGACACCGATGGCGCCGTGGACGTGCTGGTGGCGGGCGTGGGCACCGGCGGCACCATCACCGGGGTGTCGCGCTATATCAAGAACATCCAGGGCAAGCCGATCTTGTCGGTGGCGGTGGAACCCATCAGCTCGCCAGTGATTACCCAGGCGCTGGCCGGTGAAGAGATCAAGCCCAGCCCCCACAAGATCCAGGGCATTGGCGCCGGGTTTGTGCCGAAGAACCTCGACCTGTCGATGGTCGACCGGGTTGAGTTGGTCAGCGACGAAGAATCCAAGGCCATGGCGTTGCGCTTGATGCAGGAGGAGGGGATTTTGTGTGGTATCTCTTGTGGCGCGGCAATGGCCGTGGCGGTGCGGCTGGCTGAGAAGCCGGAAATGCAGGGCAAGACCATCGTGGTGGTGCTGCCGGACTCCGGCGAACGCTACCTGTCGAGCATGTTGTTTGCCGATTTGTTTACCGATCAGGAAAACCAGGCTTGATTCAAATCAGCGCGATGGCGTGGACCTTATGCATAATTGGCCCATCATCGCGCACCGCTGGATGCTGATTGTTGGAGTGCGCGGGTTTTGCCCGAGGCCCGGAGTGTTTATCATGGCCGGCTGCTACGTCTGGTTTCCCGATAACGGGAGGCTAATGGCCAGACGCCTATTTCCAGGAGTTGCTGCATGACCTTTTCTTTGGCCGCCAAACTGTCGGTGTTGCTGCTGTTTATCGGCAGCACGCTGTATGTGCATTTGCGTGGCAAGGCCCGTTTGCCGATGTTGCGTCAGTTCGTCAACCATTCGGCGCTGTTCGCCCCGTATAACGCCTTGATGTACATCTTCTCTGCGGTGCCGTCCAAGCCGTACCTGGACCGCAGCAAGTTCCCGGAGCTGGACGTGCTCAAGGACAACTGGGAGGTGATTCGCGAAGAGGCCATGCACCTGTTCGACGAGGGCTACATCCGCGCCGCCGAGAAGAACAACGACGCCGGTTTTGGCTCGTTCTTCAAGAAGGGCTGGAAGCGTTTCTACCTCAAGTGGTACGACAAACCTCTTCCGTCGGCTGAACTGCTGTGCCCGAAAACCGTGGCCCTGGTCAGCAGCATTCCCAACGTCAAGGGCGCGATGTTTGCCCTGTTGCCCGGTGGCAGCCACCTCAACCCGCACCGTGATCCGTTTGCCGGTTCCCTGCGTTATCACCTGGGGCTGTCTACACCCAACTCCGATGACTGCCGCATCTTTGTCGACGGCCAGGTGTACGCCTGGCGTGACGGTGAAGACGTGATGTTCGATGAGACCTACGTGCACTGGGTGAAGAACGAAACCGAGCACACCCGGGTGATTCTGTTCTGCGACATCGAACGCCCGCTGAGCAGCCGCCTGATGACCCGCATCAACCGCTGGGTCAGCGCCCAACTGGGTCGCGCTACGGCGCCACAGAACCTGGATGACGAGCGCGTTGGCGGGATCAACCAGGCGTATGCGTGGAGCAAGCGCTTCAGCGACCGCTTCAGTGGTGTGGTCAAGCAGTGGAAGCGCAAGCATCCGAAGGCTTATCGCATCCTGCGGCCGGTGTTGGCGGTGGTGGTGCTGACGGCGTTGGGGTATTGGCTGTTTGGCTGATCCAGGTGCCTGAAACGAAAAAACCGCTCTGTTGGAGCGGTTTTTTTATGGGGGGATTATTTGCGTCCTGCCAATACGCCAGCTGGCTCGTCGACTCCCTCAATGAGGGCGCGGAGGATTCGGGGATCAACTGCTGGGGGCTCATCGTTAAGCCGTTCGTGGCGTCGGGATGATTTTTTGTTTCTTGCTGTTTTATTTTCAACGAGACCTTTCATGGTGTCTCCGAATTGATCATTAATTGATCGATGGTCAGGATCCTAAGCGCTGCCTATTTCCTTTGCAAGCCTGCCTGACGCATCGAATGTAAAGCCCAGTTTTTCGTAGGCGGGAACTGCTCCCGGTAAAGGCTCCTGTATTTCGATGGCCTTGCTGCCAACGATCCGTACGTAATGTTCAACGGCCATCAACGCAAGCGGCGCGATGTAACCGCGCAGTGAATGATCGCCTCCCGGTTTTGCTTCTAATCGGACGATCCGCATCCTCAGTCGGCTGTGGTTTGGGTTGGCAAAGCACAGTCCACAGAGTTCACGATCCAACCAGATTGAGATGTCGAAATACATCAGCTCCTTCGCTTTCCACTGTACGACCTCTTCCCATGAAAAGCAGGGCGACTCCCATGTGTGATAGGCATCCAGAGCAGCCCCATCGATTGCTTCAAATCTGACGTGCGTGAGGTCCGGTATGTCGGGGGTTACGTGCTTCGATTTAGTCGGCAATCGGGCAAGTGTTGCATTGGCAAAGTTGCGGGCTTTTGACCTATTCAACTGGTACCTGAGAAAGGTGTGTGGTCGCGGCATTTTTTCTCTTGAGGTCAGGGGTGGCTGGTTTCCTCAGCCTAGGCACGCCTCCATTACCTGTCCTTACTGGCCCTTTGGCAAACTCATTGCAAAGCATGTTCCCAGCTGGTTATAGTCGGCCCCTGGTGTTTTCACACACCGTATTCATCCCCTCAAAAAAGATCAGCACATGCCAGCTTCCCTGCGCATAGCGGTAGTCGATTCAGCGGTCAACGCTGCGGTCGTGCCGTGCGGGAACCAGCAGCCTGCGCAGATCAGTCACTACCCCCCACCTGTCAGTAGCACGCCGGTGTACGCAGTCGTATCACCGCCGGGTGTTGGCATTTAGGGCTGATCAGCTGATTGCTGTTCCCCTGTGCCCGCCTGAAAAAAACCTACTGAATTTCAGCTGTTGCTGAGTTGGCTTTTTGCCTGATCACAGGTGGTATCCATGTCTGTTCTTTCGAAACAATCCGTGGCCGCGGCGGCCTCCACGAGCCTGTTTGTATTGCTGTGGAGCAGCGGGGCGATTTTCTCCAAATGGGGCTTGGCCCACGCGTCTCCCTTTGCGTTTCTGCTGATCCGTTTTGCCATCGCCCTGGCGGGGTTGGTGATTCTGGTACCGATCCTCAAGCTGAAGTTGCCACGCCCCGGCAAGCCGATGCTCTACGCGGCGGCCACCGGGCTGGTGCTGTTGGGGGCTTACCAGATTTTCTACCTGCTGGCCCTGGACCTCAAAGTGACGCCCGGGATGATGGCAACCATCATGGGGGTGCAGCCGATTCTGACCGTGGTGTTGATGGAACGTCAGCGCTCCTGGAGCCGGATGTTCGGCCTGGCGCTGGGGTTGGCGGGGTTGATCATGGTGGTGTATCAGGGCATCGGCATGTCCGGCATGTCCTTGGCCGGGGTGCTCTTCGGCCTGTTGGCGCTGGCCAGCATGACCTTCGGTTCGATCATGCAGAAACGCATCACCGATAACCCGTTGGGCACGCTGCCGGTGCAGTACCTGGCCGGCTTGCTGTTGTGCTCGGTGTTTGTACCGTTCCAGCCGCTCCACTTTGAACACAGCACCGGCTTTTTCGTGCCGGTGCTGTGGATGGGGCTGGTGGTGTCACTGCTGGCGACGTTGTTGCTGTACCGGCTGATCGCCCGGGGCAACCTGGTGAATGTCACCAGCTTGTTCTACCTGGTGCCCGCAGTGACAGCGGTAATGGACTACCTGATCTTCGGCAACAAGCTGGCAATGCTGAGCTTGCTGGGGATGGGCTTGATCATCGTCGGATTGGCGTTTGTGTTCCGTAAGAGCTGATCAACCTGCACCACTGTAGGAGCGAGGGGCACGCCTGGTTCTTGCTCGCGATGGACGTCAACGATAACGCGCGATGTCTGAATGAACGCGGTGCCTTGACGTTTTTCGCGAGCAAGCTCGCTCCTACAGGGATTTAGCCAACTTCCCCGGCCGAAGCACCAGCCACAACGCCCCCGCAATCAACAACCCGCCATACAGATGCGCCATGGACAACGGCTCATCCAGCAGTAACGCGCCCCACAACACCCCAAACGGCGGAATCATGAAGGTCACGGTCATCGACTTCACCGGGCCAATGGACGTCAGCAAGCGGAAGTACAGGATGTAGGCAAACGCCGTACACACCAGCCCTAATCCCAGCAGCGACAACCACACAGGCCAACCACCCCAACTGACCGGTGGATGGCGGATGGCACTCCAGGCAAACAGCGGCAGCAGAAACAGCGAGGCCCCGAGCATACTGCCCAAGGCCGCCAGGCGACTGTCCAGGCCGCCCCGTTGATCGAGCCAACGTCGTGCCAAAAAGCCGGCAAAGCCATAACATGTGGTTGCCAACAGGCACGCCAGCGCGCCCATCAGCAGTTCCATATCGAAGGCCACCGGCCCGGCGCGGGTCAGGACGCCAACGCCAAACAGCCCCAGACATACCCCGGCGATTTTCGACGGTGTCAGGCGCTCACTGAAAAACAGCCCGCCAATCAACACGCCCATCAGCGGCGTGGTGGCATTGAAGATCGCCGAGTAGCCGGCTGGCAGTACTTGGGCCGCCACCGAATACATGGTCGCGGGAATGCCGGAGTTGATGACGCCCAGCAACAGAACCGTCTTGAACTTGCCTTGGAAGTCCCAGCTCACCCGCATCATGGCGAGGATCACCAGCAGGCCGGTGGCGGCAATCGACACCCGGAAAAACGCGGTAGGAAGGGTGCCGATCTCCGGCGCGATAATTCGCATGAACAGAAAACTAGCGCCCCAGATAGCGGCCAGCACCAACAGGTGCAGGGTGTCGACAGGTCTCACGGAAAAACTCCTGTTGGATAAGGGTGGAAGTGTTGCCCACCGACCTGTCTGACACAATCGCTAATACAGCTTTACAGCACAAAACGCGTCACCAACCCGTTGAGGTCCACCGCCAGTCGTGACAGTTCCTGGCTGGCCGCCGAGGTTTGGGTGGCACCGGCTGCTGTTTGCGTCGACAGATCCCGAATATTCACCAGGCTGCGGTCCACCTCGCGAGCCACCAACGCCTGCTGCTCGGCGGCACTGGCGATCACCAGGTTGCGCTGGCTGATCTGCGAGATTGCCGCAGTGATTTTCTCCAGCGCACTGCCGGCGCTGTTGGCCCGCTGCAAGGTCTGGCCGGCGTGTTCGGCACTGCTGTTCAGGGCGCCGACGGTATCCCGGGTGCCTTGCTGGATACCGTTGATCATCTGCTCGATTTCTTCGGTGGAATCCTGGGTGCGTTGTGCCAGCGAGCGCACCTCGTCCGCTACCACCGCAAAACCCCGGCCGGCCTCGCCCGCGCGGGCTGCCTCAATCGCGGCATTGAGCGCCAGGAGGTTGGTCTGCCCGGCTATCCCGCGAATCACTTCCAGCACTTTGGTGATGTCTTGAGCCTGCACCGCCAGGCCTTCAGCCTTGGTCGAGGCGCCGAGTACTTCGTCCACCAGGTTCTGGATCGAGCTGATGGTTTCGCTGATCTGGTAGTGGCCGTGCTTGCTGTCTTCGTCGGAGGCCTTGGAAGCTTCGGCGCTGGACACCGCATTGCCCGCCACTTCATCCACTGCTGCGCTCATCTGCGTCACGGCGGTGGCGGCCTGTTCGATTTCGTCGTTCTGCGCTTGCAGGCCGCGGGTGCTCTGTTCCATTACCGAGCTCATCTCTTCGGCCGCCGATGCCAACTGCTGCGACGATTCGCTGATGCCACGGATGGTTTCCTGCAGGTTGGTCTGCATGGTGGCCAATGCCGTTAGCAACTGCGCCGGCTCATCCTTGCCTTCGACGACGATCGGCCGGCTCAGGTCGCCGGACGCGATGGTGCGGGCCACCGTCAGTGCCTGGCCAATCGGCGTGGTGATGCTGCGGGTCAGCAGCCAGGCCAGCAATAAGGTGGCCAGCAGGGCAGTGACGATAATGGCGCCGACTACCCATTGGGCGCTGGTGTACATCTGGGCCGCCGATTCTGCGGCGTCTTCCACACCTTTCTGGTTAAAGGTGATCATGTCTTCCAGGCTTTTATTGAGGACCCCGCCTTGGGGCGCCAGGCGACTGTTGAGCAGGTCCATGGCGTTTTGCTGTTGGTCCTGGTCGACCAATTGAATCATCTGGGCGACGATCGTCATGTAACTCGCAACGTTGGCTCTCAACTGCTTGAGCATGTCGCGTTCCTGCTCGTTGCTCAGAAGGGTTTCGTGACGCTTCAGCAGTTCTTCAAGGTCGCCGCGCTGGCGGCTGATCAGGTTTTTGCTGTTGTCACGCACCCTCGACTCATCGGTGGTGAGCAAGCGCAGCGCTTCCAGGCGGATGCTGGCGACATAGGCGGCGCTGTCGTGAATGTTTTCAATGCTTGGCATCCACGATTCTTCGATGACCAGCGCGCTTTCCCGCAGCTTGGCCATTTGCCCCAAACCAAACAGGCCGACCACTATCAACAGACTGGCCAAAACCCCAAAACTCAGACTGGCGCGCAGGCCAATCCCCATATTCCTCAATGACATCTCAATGCTCCTTGGGCGATTAGAACCTGTTCCCGGGTCGGTCTTCTGACCTTGTTAGGGTGGGAGAGGGCGCGCTATATAGCAAAGAGCCATCATTCTTGTAATCAGGGTTTCCCTTACGTTGGATCCAATGCGCGGAGAATGGGAGAGGTCTGTTGTGGTAGAGCAAAGACTCGGATTTTCCCGAAGACACACAGGTAAGGCCCGTGGTTAAAGGTCTTCAGATGAAACGTTTAACCGGGAGGGGATGACTGCAAGGTGTTTTTATTGACCGAATGGTCGAACTCATAAAATTGAAAATAAATGTACAAAATGAACAAAGCTGTACAAGTCTGAACGAAAAATGACCCTTCTCCTCTACCCGCACACTGGCTAAGCTCAGCTCACTCCAAATGCCCGCAGAGGTTTCCCAAATGCCGCAGCAAACGCCAGCCCTCGACATTGCGCAGATGATCCTCGACGGCTTCGACGACTACCGCGAGCACTTCCGCCAGATCACCGACGGCGCCCGGGAGCGTTTCGAAAAGGCGCAGTGGCAGCAAGGGCAGGCGGCGTCGGCTGCGCGTATCAACCTGTATGAAGACAAGGTCAGCGAGGTCACGGCGCGGCTGCGCGCGGCCTTCGATGAGGCCGTATTGCTCGACATTTCAGTATGGCCGCTGGTGAAAAGCGCCTACATCAGCCTGATTGACCTGCGGTTTGACGATGAGCTGTCCGAGACCTGGTACAACTCGACGTTTTGCGGCCTGTTCAGTCATGACCTGATCAGCGACGGCTGCATGTTCATCCACACCACCCGGCCGAGCATGCGCCGCGCCCGCGCTGCGCAAACCCGCACCTACAAGCCCGGCGGCAAGCTGGCGGGTATGCTGGAACAGATTTTTGCCGACTACCGCTTCAGCGAACCCTACGCCGACTTGCCCGCAGACCTGCGCCGCCTGGAAACACAGCTGCGCGAAAACCTGCCGGACTGGGTGTGCAAGGACCCAGACCTCAACGTCGAGCTGTTTTCCTCGGTGCTGTACCGCAACAAAGGCGCGTACCTCGTAGGACGCATCTACACCCGCGACGAACAATGGCCGCTGGTGATCCCGCTGTTGCACCGCGAAGGGCGCGGCATCCAGATCGACGCGCTGATCACCGACGAGGCCGATGTGTCGATCATCTTCTCGTTCACCCGCTCTTATTTCATGGTGGATGTGCCGGTGCCGGCGGAGTTTATCGGCTTCCTCAAGCGCATCCTGCCGGGCAAGCACATTGCCGAGCTGTACACCTCGATCGGCTTCTACAAACACGGCAAATCCGAATTCTACCGGGCGCTGATCAACCACCTCGCCACCACCGATGACCAGTTCATCATGGCGCCGGGCGTGCGCGGCATGGTCATGAGCGTGTTTACCCTGCCGGGCTTCAACACCGTGTTCAAGATCATCAAGGACCGGTTTTCACCCTCGAAAAACGTCAACCGCGCCACCGTGATCGAGAAGTACCGGCTGGTGAAAAGTGTCGACCGGGTCGGGCGCATGGCCGACACCCAGGAGTTCGCCGACTTCCGTTTTCCGCTGAGCAAATTCGAGCCCGAGTGCCTGGCCGAGCTGCTTGAAGTCGCCGCTGGCACCGTCGAAGTGGAAGGCGATACGGTGCTGATCCGCCACTGCTGGACCGAACGGCGCATGACCCCGCTCAACCTCTACCTGGAAAATGCCAACGAAGCCCAGGTGCGCGAAGCGCTGGAAGACTACGGCCTGGCGATCAAACAACTGGCGGCGGCGAACATTTTCCCCGGCGACATGCTGCTGAAGAATTTTGGCGTCACCCGTCACGGTCGCGTGGTGTTCTACGACTACGACGAAATCTGCTTCCTCACCGAGGCCAACTTCCGGCATATCCCGGCGCCGCGCACCCCTGAAGATGAAATGGCTTCCGAGCCCTGGTACTCCATCGGCCCGCTGGACGTGTTCCCGGAGGAATTTCCGCCGTTCCTGTTTGCCGATGCGGGCCAGCGCCGGCTGTTCGACGAACTGCATGGCGAGTTGTACAACGCCGACTACTGGAAAAGCCTGCAAGAGGCGATTCGCGCCGGCAAGGTGATTGATGTGTTTCCCTACCGGCGCAAGGGCCTGGACAACGAATGAGGGGAGCGCGTGGCGGCGCTTTTCTGCGACAATCCGGCCCCTGCATAAATAGACGACCTTTGCGTACCTGATGACTGACCAAGCGCCCGCTATCGACCAACTGCTGAAAAACCTCGATCACGCCATGCTCGCCGACCGCCACCGCTTGCGGCGGCAGCTGCTTGAGCTGCGCAAGAAGCCCGATGAGGAAAAACTTGCGCAGTGGGTGACGCGGATGCAGGCCTCCTGTGCCCAGGTGGCGGCGCGGCGTGCCAGCCTGCCGGTGATTCGCTACGACGACAGCTTGCCGATCGCCGCCAAGCGTGACGAGATCAAGGCAGCGCTGCTCAAGCATCAGGTGCTGATCATTGCCGGTGAGACCGGCTCGGGTAAAACCACGCAGTTGCCGAAAATCTGCCTGGAAATCGGCCGTGGCCAATACGGTTTGATCGGCCACACTCAGCCGCGGCGGATTGCAGCGCGCAGCGTGGCGAGCCGGGTCGCGGAAGAGTTGGCGACACCACTGGGTTCGCTGGTGGGTTACCAGGTGCGGTTTGAGGACCAGAGTGATTCCAACACCCTGATCAAGCTGATGACCGACGGCATCCTGCTGGCCGAAACCCAGAACGACCGCTACCTCGAGCGCTATGACACGATCATCGTCGACGAAGCCCACGAGCGCAGCCTGAACATCGACTTCCTGCTGGGCTACCTGAAAACCCTGCTGCCGCGTCGCCCGGACCTCAAAGTCATCATCACCTCGGCCACCATCGACCTGGAGCGCTTTTCCAAGCACTTCGACGATGCGCCGATTGTCGAAGTGTCGGGCCGCACGTTCCCGGTGGAAACCTGGTACCGCCCGCTGACCCTGGAGCAGGACGAGGAGGGCAACCGCGTCGAGGACGACCTGACCGTCGACCAGGCGATTCTCGCCACCCTTGATGAAATTGCCGCCTTTGAGCGCAGCGAGCGCAAGAGCCCCGGCGATGTGCTGGTGTTCCTGCCCGGCGAGCGCGAGATTCGCGATGCTGCCGACATGCTGCGCAAGGCCCAGCTCAAGCACACTGAAATCCTGCCGCTGTACGCGCGCCTGTCACCGGCCGAGCAGCAGCGAATTTTCCAGTCCCACCCGGGCCGCCGCGTGGTGCTGGCGACCAACGTCGCGGAAACCTCGCTGACCGTGCCGGGCATTCGTTATGTGATCGACAGCGGCACTGCGCGCATCAGCCGGTACAGCTACCGGGCCAAGGTCCAGCGCTTGCCGATCGAGGCGATTTCCCAGGCCAGCGCCAACCAGCGTAAAGGCCGGTGCGGGCGCGTCGAGCCGGGCATTTGTGTGCGCCTGTTCAGCGAAGAAGATTTTATCGGGCGCCCGGAATTTACCGACCCCGAGATTCTACGTACCAACCTCGCGGCCGTGATCCTGCAGATGCTGCACCTGCGTTTGGGCGAGATCACCGACTTCCCGTTTATCGAGCCGCCGGATGGCAAGGCCATTAGTGACGGTTTTAATCTGCTGCAAGAGCTGTCGGCCGTCGACCGCAACAGCCAACTGACGCCGATGGGCCGCCAGCTGGCGCGTTTGCCGGTGGACCCGCGCATGGGCCGCATGTTGCTGGAAGCGGCCAAGCTGGGCAGCTTGCAGGAAGTGCTGATTGTCGCCAGCGCGATGTCGATCCAGGACCCGCGCGAGCGCCCGCCGGAACGCCAGCAAGCCGCCGACCAGGCCCACGCACAATGGAAGGACCCGGATTCCGACTTCGCCGGGTTGGTGAACTTGTGGCGCGGCTTTGAAGAACAGCGCCAGGCATTGACCGCCAGCCCGTTGCGCAACTGGTGCCGCAAGAACTTCCTGAATTACCTGCGCCTGCGGGAATGGCGTGATTCCCACCGCCAGTTGAGCCTGATCTGCCGCGACATGCAGTTGACCGTTAACAAAGAACCGGCGGACTTCCCGAAACTGCACAAGGCGGTACTGTCTGGCCTGCTGAGCCAGATCGGCCAGAAAACCGAAGACGGTGATTACCTCGGCGCGCGCCAGCGGCGCTTCTGGATTCACCCTTCGTCGGGCATCGGCAAGAAGCGCCCGCAATGGCTGATGACCGCCGAACTGGTGGAAACCACCAAGCTCTATGCGCGGATGGTGGCCAAGATCGACGCCGACTGGATCGAGCCGTTGGCCGGGCACCTGATCAAGAAAAACCACTTCGAACCCCATTGGGAGAAGAAGCGCGGACAGGTGGTGGCGTTTGAGCAGATCACCCTGTTCGGGTTGATCATCGTCGGTCGCCGGCCGGTGCATTACGGGCCGATTGATCCGGTGACGTCCCGCGAGCTGTTTATCCGCGAAGGCCTGGTACGGGGCGAGATTCAGTCCCGGGCCCGATGCCTGACCGCCAACCAGCAACTGCTGGAACAGCTCGATGAACTGGAAGCCAAGGCCCGCCGGCGCGACATCCTGGCGGACGAAGAGACCCTGTACGCCTTCTACGATGCGCGCTTGCCGGCGGAGATCCACCAGACCGCGACCTTCGACAGTTGGTACAAGGTCAACAGCCAGAAGGACCCGCAGCTGCTGATCATGCGCGAGGAAGACGTGCTGGCCCGCGAGGCCAGTGAAGTCACCGCCGCCCATTATCCAGACACCTTGCACCTGGGCGACCTGGCCCTTGCCTTGAGTTATCACTTCGAGCCCAACCATCCGCGCGATGGCGTGACCTTGCGCGTACCGGCGCCGCTGTTGCCGGCCTTGCCTCCCGAACGCCTGGAATGGCTGGTGCCGGGTGTGATCGAGGCCAAGTGCATTGCCCTGGTGCGCAACTTGCCCAAGGCCCTGCGCAAGAACTTCGTACCGGTGCCGGATTTCGTCAAGGCGGCGTTGCAGCGTATCGAGTTCGGCCAAGGCTCTTTGCCTCAGGCATTGGGGCGCGAGCTGTTGCGCATGACCGGCGCTCGGGTCAGCGATGAAGCCTGGGCCGAAGCCGCGCAGCAGGTGGAAAACCACATGAAAATGAATCTCGAAGTGGTCGACGGCCAGGGCAAGTTCCTCGGCGAAGGCCGCGACCTGGCCGAGCTGACGGCGCGCTTCGCCGAAGCCAGCCAGGCTGCATTGGCGGTGCCGCAGACTGCGAAAAGCCAGCAGCCGGTGGAGGCCAAGGTGTTCGCGGCGGTGGCCGAGAAAACCCAGCAAAACATCGCCGGGCTGTCGATGACGGTTTATCCGGCGTTGGTGGAAGAAAACGGTACGGTGAAGGAAGGGCGTTTCTCCACCGCCGCCGAGGCCGAGTTCCAGCACCGTCGAGCCTTGCAGCGTCTGCTGTTGCAGCAATTGGCCGAACCGGCAAAATTCCTGCGGGGCAAGTTGCCTGGCCTGACTGAATTGGGGCTGATGTACCGCGAACTGGGGCGCATCGAAGCCTTGGTGGAAGACATTCTGTTGGCCAGCCTCGACAGCTGCGTGCTGGAGGGCGAAGCCAGCCTGCCGCGGGATGGCGCCGGCCTGGCAGCCTTGGCCGAGCGCAAGCGCGGCAGTTGGACCGAGCATGCCGAGCGCCAGGCGCGCTTGACCCTCGAAATCTTGAAACTGTGGCATGGCCTGCAAAAACGCTTCAAGGGCAAGATTGACCTGGCCCAGGCCGTGGCTCTCAATGACATCAAGCAGCAACTGGGCAACCTGGTGTATCCCGGCTTCGTGCGGGAAACCCCCGCGCAATGGTTCAAGGAGCTGCCGCGTTTCCTCAAGGCCATCGAGTTGCGCCTGGAGAAATTGCCGAGCCAGGTGCAGAAGGATCGGGTCTGGAGTACCGAGTTGGGCGGCCTGTGGAGCCAGTATCAGAACCGCCTGAACAAACACGCCCAGGAAGGCAAGCGCGACCCTCAACTGGAGCTGTATCGCTGGTGGTTGGAGGAATACCGGGTGTCGTTGTTTGCCCAGCAGTTGGGCACCAAGGTACCGATTTCCGACAAGCGCTTGAGCAAGCAATGGAGCCAGGTCGAGGCGTGAGGCACACCGGTGGCGAGCAAGCTTGCTCGCGTTGGGCGGCGAAGCAGCCCCATCGCGGCCAACAGTGTTCAGGCTGAAGCACCTCAGTGACCGACTGGGGCCGCTTCGCGACCCAGCGCGAGCAAGCTCGCTCGCCACAGGTAAGGTGTTTGTGCGGGATAGGCGCCAAGTTTCCGATGTTGTGGCAAACTTCGCGGTTATAAATGCCGGGATCGTCGAGTTGGGCTGGTGCAGCCATGGCGCGATGGAATAAAGCGTTTCCAGTTTGAAGGCCGCTGGGCGGCACAAAACTACTTACGGTTTGGTACGACGGTACCAATACCCTTCTGCCTGAACAGATTTAGAGGAACGACCGTGCATAACGTCGTCATCAGCGGCACAGGCCTGTACACCCCGGCCAACAGCATCTCCAACGAAGAGCTGGTGCAGTCTTTCAATGCTTACGTGCAACAGTTCAACCTGGATAACGCCGCAGCCATCGAACGCGGTGACGTCCAGCCACTGACCGAATCCAGCGCCGCTTTCATCGAAAAGGCCTCGGGCATCAAGAGCCGCTTTGTCATGGACAAGGCTGGCATTCTCGACCCGCAGCGCATGGCGCCACGCCTGCCCGAGCGTTCCAACGACGAGTGGTCGATCCTCTGCCAGATGGCCGTGGGTGCTGCCGAGCAAGCCTTGCAGCGCGCCGGCAAGACCGCCGCCGACATCGACGGCGTGATCGTTGCCTGCTCCAACCTGCAACGGGCGTACCCGGCGATTGCCATCGAAGTCCAGGAAGCGCTGGGCATCCAGGGTTTCGGCTTTGACATGAACGTGGCCTGTTCCTCGGCGACCTTCGGCATCCAGAACGCCGCCAACAGCATCCAGCTGGGCCAGGCCCGGGCGATCCTGATGGTCAACCCGGAGATCTGCACCGGCCACCTGAACTTTCGTGACCGCGACAGCCACTTCATCTTTGGCGATGCGGCCACCGCCGTGATTCTGGAGCGGGCTGATCTCGCCACCTCCGAGCATCAGTTTGACGTGGTGAGCACCAAGCTGCTGACCAAGTTCTCCAACAACATCCGCAATAACTTCGGCTTCCTCAACCGCGCGGCGCAAGAGGGTATTGGTGCTCCAGACAAGCTGTTCGTGCAGGAAGGCCGCAAAGTCTTCCGTGATGTCTGCCCGATGGTCGCCGAGTTGATCGGCAAGCACTTGTCGGAAAACCAGCTGAACGTGGGCGATGTGAAGCGCTTCTGGCTGCATCAGGCTAACCTCAGCATGAATCACCTGATCGTCAAGAAACTGCTGGGCCGCGAGGCCTCGGTGGAAGAAGCGCCGGTGATCCTCGATACTTACGCCAACACCAGCTCGGCGGGTTCGGTGATTGCGTTTCACACCTACCAGGACGACTTGCCCAAGGGCGCTGTGGCCGTGCTCAGCTCGTTTGGCGCGGGGTATTCGATTGGTAGCGTGATTCTGCGCAAACGCTGATCATGTGGAAGCGGGCTTGCTCGCGAAAGCGGTGATTCAGCCACCGGATGCACGGCTGACACACCGCCTTCGCGAGCAAGCCCGCCCCCACATTGACGGTGTTCCTGTCTTGAAACAGAGGTCTTGAATGGCAGCAGCGGACGACGCGCACCTGCTTGAACGATTGCTCAAGGGCGAGCAGCGGGCCTACAAGGAATTGGTCACCACCTACCAGAGCGCCATGCGCGCCGTGGCCTATGCCATCGTCGGCCAGCGCCATGCCGATGAGGTGGTGCAGGACGCCTGGCTATCGGTGGTGCGCAACCTGGCGAAGTTCGAGGGGCGCTCCAGCCTCAAGACCTGGCTGCTGACCATCACGGCCAACTCGGCAAAAGGCCGCTACAAGCAAAATCGCCGGGAAGTGCTGCTTGATGACCTGCCGTCGCCCCACGGCACCATCGGCGATGATCGCTTCGTGCCCGACGATGGCCACTGGGCCGTGGCGCCGTTTGCCTGGCATCAGGACACGCCCGAAGCGCTGCTCACCGAAGACGAACTGCGCGAGTGCCTGGAGCACACGCTAGCCAGTCTTTCCGAATTGCAGAGCAGCGTATTGCTGCTGCGCGAACGTCAGGGGCTGGAGTTGGAGGAGATTTGTAATCTTCTGACACTATCGCTCTCCAATGTTCGTGTGCTGTTGCATCGAGCACGGCTTAAAGTCTTCGCCACGGTGGAGCATTTTGAGGAAACCGGCGAATGTTGACCTGTAAAGAACAAGTAGCGCGTTCCAGTGACTATCTCGATGGGCAACTGACCTTTCGCGAACGTCTGCTGGTGCGCCATCACCTGATGTTCTGCCCCAACTGCCGGCGCTTTATCCGGCAGATGCGCTTGATGCAAGCGACGCTGAAGATCCTGCCCGAGCCGCCCATCGGCGACGTCGATGCGTTGGCCGAGCGCCTGGCCGCCGAGCGTTCGCGCGACCAGTAACACCCGTCACTTTTCACACTTGAACGAAGCCTGCATCGACTATCGATGCGGGCTTTTTTTTGATCAAAAAATAATCAACATGAAAAGCATTTCATTTTTATCGGGTATTTTTACATCTTGTATCATCTGACATTTTAAACACTTTTTAATGCTGGAGCCCTGATGTGCATGGCCTTTGGCTTATTTCCGTTGGCTATTAAAAAGTTCCTTGGTAACAAAATTTTTATATACCGGAAACCCGACTGAAATATCCCCTGCCCAAGATCGCCAACCAACACAGACGGCCATGAGCTGCGTGTTTTACCACTGAACAAGACCATCAATTAGGGGGATTTTTCGATGATCGTTAAGCACTTCGCCGGTTTAGCGGCCAGCGCCCTGGCCCTGGCCGTTACCGCCCAGGCTTTCGCTGGTACTGTCACAACTGACGGCGCCGATATCGTTGTCAAAACCAAGGGCGGCCTTGAGGTTGCAACCACCGACCAGAATTTCAGCTTCAAGCTGGGTGGTCGTTTGCAGGCCGATTACGGCACGTTTGATGGCTTTTATACCAAAAACGGCGACTCGGCCGACGCGGCGTACTTCCGTCGTGCCTACCTCGAGTTGGGCGGCACGGTGTACAAGGACTGGAAATACCAGATCAACTACGACTTCTCCCACAACTCCGGCAGCGCCGATGATGGCTACTTCGACGAAGCGTCCTTCTCGTACGTATGCTTCAAACCGGTGGTGATTCGCGCCGGCCGCTTCGACCAGGACTTCGGCCTGGAAAAAGCCACCAGCTCCAAGTGGGTCACCGCCATCGAGCGTAACCTGGGTTATGAAGTCGCTGACTGGGTCAACTCCCACGAAAACGGCATGGGCCTGCAGGTCAGCGCGGTGGTGGGTGACATGGCCTATCTGTCCTCCGGCGTGTCGTCCAAAGGCATCAACGACAAGAACGGCAAAGGCGTGAAGCAGTTCAACGCCCGTGCCGTGTTTGCGCCGATGCACGACAGCGGCAACGTCTTGCACCTGGGCGTGGACGTGGCGGTGCGTGACCTGAAAGACACCTCGTTCGACTCGCGAATCCGTCCTCGCCTGGACGCTCGCGGCGTTGCCACCAACGGCGGTAATGATGCCGGTGCCAACGGTAACCGTGCGACGTTCGGCGGCGGCGTGGGGCTGGACTCCGGCAACCTGACGGCGAACGATGCCTACGACACCGACACGGTGTTCGGTGGTGAATTTGCCTTCGCTCGCGGCCCGCTGTCCCTGCAGGCCGAATACCTGAATCGCAAGATGAAGGCCGACAGCAGCGCTTATCAGGACGTGAAGGCCACCGGTTTCTACGGCCAGGTGGCTTACACCTTGACCGGTGAGTCCCGGGTCTACAAGCTCGACGGCGCCAAGTTCGACACCATCAAGCCCGAGAACAAGCAGTTTGGCGCGTGGGAAGTGTTTTACCGCTACGACAACATCAGCGTCGACGACAAAAACGTGGTGCGTAACAGCGCGACCCGTGAAGTGGGCGACGCCAAGGCCAGCCTGAACACCATCGGTGTTAACTGGTACGCCAACGAAGCGGTGAAGATCTCTGCCAACTACCTCAAGGTCAGCACCGACAAGATCAACAATGCCAATGGCGACGACAGCGGCGACGCCATCGTGGCCCGCGTGCAGTACGTGTTCTAAGTAACGTTTAACACCGCTCCAAAGCGCTCTTTCTTCATCCGTTAAAGCGCTCCTCATTTGGTTTGCCCCGCCGTCTGGCGGGGTTTTTTTTGCGTTGATCCTTGTAGGAGCGAGCTTGCTCGCGAAGAACCAGAGAACGCCGCGTTCTGTCAGAATGGTCGCGTTATTGTTAACGACCATCGCGAGCAAGCTCGCTCCTACACAAAGCCGTGACCGTCGGGGAATGGGATGCCGTTACAACGTTTGAATAACCTGTCCGAGATTGGGCCCGATGAATGGAACGCGTTGGTCCCCGTTGATCAGCCGTTTCTGCGCCATGCGTTCCTCAGTGCGCTGGAGGACAGCGCCAGCATCGGCCCGCATTCCGGCTGGCAGCCCGAGCATTTACTGCACTACGAAGGTGGCCGGCTGATTGCCGCGTTGCCCAGTTACCGCAAATGGCATTCCTATGGCGAATACGTGTTCGACCACGGTTGGGCCGACGCCTGCGAGCGTGCGGGTATCGACTACTACCCGAAACTGCTGACGGCGGTGCCCTTCAGCCCGGTCAGCGGTCCGCGCTTGCTGGCTGCCAGCGCCGAGGACGGTTTCGAGCTGCTTAAAAGCCTGCCCGGTTACCTGGAAATCGAAGGCCTTTCCAGCGCCCATATCAACTTTACCGACGCCCTGGCAGATACCGCGTTGGCCCAGCAGCCGGGCTGGCTGCAACGCCTCGGCTGCCAGTTTCATTGGCAAAACCGCGGTTACCGCGACTTCCAGGACTTCCTCGATGCCTTGAGTTCGCGCAAGCGCAAGCAGATGCGCAAGGAGCGCGAACAGGTGGCGGGGCAGGGTATCGAGTTCGAGTGGTTGCAAGGCCATGAGCTGAGCGAAGCGCAGTGGGATTTCGTCTACGCCTGTTACGCCAACACCTACGCCATCCGCCGACAATCGCCGTACCTGACCCGGGCGTTTTTCAGCCTGCTGGCCGAGCGCATGCCCGAGGCGATTCGCGTGGTGCTGGCCAAGCAAGGCTCACGGCCGGTGGCCATGGCCTTCAGCCTGATCGGCGGCGACAGCTTTTATGGACGTTACTGGGGCTGCCTGGCCGAGTTCGACCGGCTGCATTTCGAGACCTGTTTCTATCAAGGCATGGATTACGCGATTGCCCATGGCCTGCAGCGTTTTGACGCCGGTGCCCAGGGCGAGCACAAGTTGATTCGCGGGTTTGAACCGGTGATCACGCATTCCTGGCATTACCTGCGACATCCGGGGTTGAAGACGGCGGTGGTGGACTTCCTGGAGCGCGAAAGCGTGGGGATCCTGGCGTATGCCGAGGAGGCGAGGGCAGCCCTGCCGTACCGGCAGGGCTGAACACCGTGTGGCGGCGAGGCAATATGTTGAAAGAGTCGAAAACCGACTGGACGCGACTTACCAACATGAACGATCAGGATATTGATACCAGTGATATCCCGGAACTGGACGAAGATTTTTGTCGTCGTGCCAAATTGCACTTACCGATGGCGCAGGGATTAGAACACCTATATGAAGACGAATTAACTCCGCGCCTATCTTCTGATGACTAACGATATTTAGGACGCAAAATCGATCAAGTGTGGGAGCTGTCGAGCCTTGGCGAGGCTGCGATGCAGGCGCTGCGGTCTGGCAGGTACAGCGCTGTGATCCCATCGCAGCCTCGCCAAGGCTCGACAGCTCCCACCTTGACCTCCTTTGTTTGGACGCTCACTCCTTAACGGAACAGCATTAAGGATAGCCCTGCCTTATCGGCAGGGCTGAACCGGTTGGGCTCAGGCGGGTTTTTCTGCGCCCAGCCATCGATAGGTAACGCCGCCAACTATCGCACCCAGGATCGGCGCCAGCCAGAACATCCACAACTGCTGGAGCGCCCAACCGCCGACAATCAGCGCCGGGCCGGTACTGCGGGCCGGGTTGACCGAGGTGTTGGTGACCGGGATCGAGATCAGGTGGATCAGCGTCAGCGCCAGGCCAATGGCGATCGGCGCCAGGCCTGCCGGCGCGCGCCGGTCGGTGGCGCCGAGGATGATCAGCACGAACATCGCCGTCATCACCAGCTCACACACAAACCCTGCCGCCATCGAATAACCACCGGGCGAATGCTCGCCATAGCCGTTGCTGGCCAGCCCGGAGGCCAGTTCGAACCCTGGCTTGCCACTGGCGATGAAGTACAGCAGCGCGGCGGCGATGGTGCCCCCGATCACCTGAGACACGATGTAGGCCGGTAACTCCCTGGCCGGAAACCTTCCGCCCACTACCAGCCCCACCGAAACTGCCGGGTTCAGATGACACCCGCTGATGTGCCCGATGGCAAATGCCATGGTCAGCACCGTGAGCCCGAACGCCAGGGCCACACCGAGCAGGCCGATCCCGACATTGGGGAACGCTGCGGCCAACACCGCACTCCCGCAGCCGCCCAACACCAGCCAAAACGTACCCAGTCCTTCCGTAACGGAACGTTTGAACAGTGACATGAACACATCCTTAGTAGATTGCTCTATCTGATTAACGGGTCTGTGATGCTTCCCTGCTGCCTTAAATCAGGGCCCTCCTGGGGCCTGATTGCAGTACAGCAGGATTGTGTCGCAAGACCAGCGGGATAGAGAAAACTGTCAGAATTGTTCGGAATTGAGGTTGCAGTTAACCAAAGGAATCAGTCTATTCCGACGAACCCGCCGGTCTGGTGTTGCCACAAACGTGCATACAAACCGCCGTGTGTGAGCAATTCGGCATGGCTGCCGGTCTCGGCAATCTGGCCTTTTTCCAGTACCACCAGCCTGTCCATTCTGGCAATGGTCGAGAGCCGGTGGGCGATGGCGATTACCGTCTTGCCCTGCATCAGGGTTTCCAGGCTTTCCTGGATCGCCGCTTCGACTTCCGAATCCAGCGCCGAGGTGGCTTCGTCCATGATCAGGATTGGCGCGTCCTTGAGCAGCACCCGCGCGATGGCGATGCGCTGGCGTTGCCCGCCGGAGAGTTTGACCCCGCGCTCGCCGACGTGCGCGTCCAGGCCGGTGCGGCCCTCGGCGTCCGACAGCAACGGGATGAACTCATCGGCGCGGGCCTTGTGCACGGCGGCCCAAAGCTCTTCGTCGGTGGCGTCCGGCTTGCCATACAGCAGGTTGTCGCGGATCGAGCGGTGCAGCAGCGAGGTGTCCTGGGTGATCATGCCGATCTGTTCGCGCAGGGTTTCCTGGGCGACTTCGGCGATGTTCTGGCCGTCGATCAGGATGCGTCCACCTTGCAGGTCGTACAGGCGCAGCAGCAGGTTGACCAGGGTGGATTTACCCGCGCCGGACGGGCCGATCAGGCCGATTTTTTCACCCGGTTTAATGTCCAGGTTCAGGCCGCCGATGATTCCGCTCTTCTTGCCGTAGTGGAAGTCCACTTGATCGAAACGCACCTCGCCATGGGGCACTTCCAGGCGCGGGGCATTATCCCGGTCGGTCACCGCCAGCGGCTGGGCGATGGTTTTCAGGCCGTCCTGGACCATGCCGATGTTTTCGAAAATACCGTTGACCACCCACATGATCCAGCCGGACATGTTGACGATACGAATCACCAGACCGGTGGCCAGGGCGATGGCGCCCACCGAAATCAGCGATTGAGTCCACAACCACAGGGCAAGGCCCGTGGTGGTGACAATCAGCAGGCCGTTCATGGTGGTGATCACGATGTCCATGCTGGTCACGACGCGGCTGGCCAGTTGGGTTTTTTCGGTCTGCTCGACGATGGCTTCCTTGGCGTAGTTCTGCTCGGAACGGGTATGAGCAAACAGCTTCAAGGTGGTGATGTTGGTGTAGCCGTCGACAATCCGCCCCATCAGTTTGGAGCGTGCCTCGGATGAAATCACTGAGCGTTCCTTGACCCGTGGCACGAAGTACCGCAGGGCCAGGCTGTAGGCGACGATCCAGGTGATCAACGGGATCATCAGGCGCCAGTCGGCTTCGGCGAACAGCACCAGGGCGCTGATGGCGTAGATTGCTACGTGCCAGATCGCATCCACGGCGGCCACCGCAGAGTCGCGCAGGGAATTGCCGGTTTGCATGATGCGCTGGGCAATGCGTCCAGCAAAATCGTTCTGGAAAAAATTCAGGCTCTGCTTGAGCACATAGCTGTGGTTCTGCCAGCGGATCAGGCTGGTCATGCCGGGGCTGATGGTCTGGTGCACCAGCAGGTCATGCAGCGCGCCGAAGATCGGGCGCAGCAGCAGGGCGACCACGGCCATCCAGATCAGCTCGGTGGCGTGGATCTGGAAAAAGTTGGCTGGCGGTGTGCCTTGGGCCAGGTCGATGATGCGGCTCAGGTAGCTGAACAGCGCCACTTCGATCAGCGCGCCGATCAGGCCCACCACCAGCAAGGCGGCAAAGCAGGGCCATACCTGGCGCAGGTAATAGATGTAGAACGGCAGGACTTTATCGGGAGGGGCCGCGCTGGGAGGGTCGCGGAAGATGTCGATCAGTTGTTCAAAACGACGATAGAGCATTGGGTCTGACGCCCGCGTGGCGGGCTCTCCTGTTCAAATACGCGCGATGCCTAGCGGGCACCGCGCGAAACTCCCTGTAGCCTTCAGTCGATGCGCTTG
This sequence comes from Pseudomonas sp. K2I15, assembly GCF_002204795.1. Taxonomy (GTDB): domain Bacteria; phylum Pseudomonadota; class Gammaproteobacteria; order Pseudomonadales; family Pseudomonadaceae; genus Aquipseudomonas. Next base: position 32,896 of record NZ_NIXO01000005.1, on the reverse strand, counting down.
GCCGACTTGATCAGGACAGGATCGATTGGCACGTTCTGCATGCCCTGTTTGGTGGTGGTTTGCGAGTTGACGATGATGTCGACCACGTCCATGCCCTTGACCACTTTGGCGAACACCGCGTAACCGGCATCACGGCCCGGGTCGAGGAAGGCATTGTCTGCAACGTTGATGAAGAACTGGCTGGTGCCGGAGTTCGGGTCGTTGGTACGCGCCATTGACAGGGTGCCACGCACGTTATGCAGGCCGTTGCTGGCTTCGTTCTTGATCGGGGCTTCGGTCGGCTTTTGCGACATCTGCGAGGTGAACCCGCCGCCCTGCACCATGAAGCCCGGGATTACCCGGTGAAAAATGGTGTTGGTGTAGAAGCCCTTGTCGACATAGGCCAGGAAGTTCTTGGTACTGATCGGGGCCTTGACCGGGTCCAGCTCGATTTCGATGTCGCCATTGGTGGTGGTGATCAATACGTGAGGAGCCTTGGCGGGTTCGGCCGCCATCAGGTTGGCAGCGAACAGTACGGAACCGGCAAAGAAGGCGATTTTTTTCAGCATGGGTCAGTGATCCTGGGTTGTGGTTTCGACTGTCTTGAGAAAATCGAGCAGGGTGTTATTGAAGTGTTCGGGTTGGTCCAGCGGCGTGGCATGGCGGGAATCCTCGATCACCACCAGTCGCGCATCGGGCAGCAGTTTTACATAGATTTCTTTCTGCGCCACGGGGGTGTAGTCGTGGTCTGCGCTGATGACCAGGGTTGGACAGGAAATTTTCGAAAGTTGTTCCTGTACGCCCCAGCCAACAATCGCATCGAAGCTGGCGAGGTAAGCACGTTTGTCGTTTTTTGCCCAGCGCTCGGTCATCTTGCGTCGCAGTTCGGCCTGTTCAGGCTTGGGAAACAGCAGGCTGCCCAGGGCTTTGCCGATGGTGTTCAGGCTGAGGATGCGCGCCAGGCTCCAGCGCTTGGCCCACTGCCAATAATCGCTGGCCGTGCGCACCTTGACCTGGGGCGCGCTGTTGACGATGCACAAGCTCTTGAGCATCTGCGGTTCGTCCACCGCCAACTGGAAGGCAATCATGCCGCCCATGGACAGGCCGACCACGTGGGCCGGCGGCAGTTGCAGGTGTTCGATCAAGGCCACCAGGTCGGCGGTAAAGCCTGCGATGGTGTAGCGCTCCCGGGGTTTGTCGGAGCGGCCGTGACCGCGCACGTCCACCACCACCAGTCGGTAGTGCTGCGCCAACACCGGCACTTGCAGCTCCCAGTCCAGGCAGCTGGAGCCCAGGCCGTGGATCAGGATCAGCGGGGCGCCGTGGCCATATTCCTCGTAATGCAGGGTGCAACCTTCATGTTCGAAATAGGCCATGGGAACTCCTTGTTCAGGCTTGCTGCGGTGCGGCGAAAGGCGCGTCCAGTGGAGCGGTGTCGAAGGTGCGCAGCAACTCGACGAGAATCTGCGTGGCCGGGCCCAGGGGTTTGTCCTTGTTCGAGTAAAGGTAGAACGTCGGGTTGCGGCTGCCACCCCGTTCCAGGGGTAGTAGCTTGAGCAGGCCTTCCTTGAGTTCGCGCTCGATCAAATGCCTAGGCAGCCAGGCAAAGCCCAGGCCGCTGCTGACGAAGGTGGCGGCGGTGGGCAGGCTGCCGACGGTCCAGCGCTGTTCGGCACCCAGCCAGCCGACGTCCCGTGGCTGCTGGCGGCCGGAGTCGCGGATCACCACCTGCATGTGGCTTTCGAGGTCCTGGAAGCTCAGTTCGCGGTGCAGCCGATGCAGCGGGTGCTCGGGGTGGGCCACGGCGACAAATTCGACGTCGCTCATTTCCGTGCCCAGGTAACCCGGGATGATAAAGCTGCTGATGGCAAGGTCGGCCATGCCATCGATCAACAGCTCTTCGACACCGGACAGCACCTCTTCACGCAGGCGTACCCGGCAGCCACGGCTTTGCGGCATAAAGGCGGTGAGGGCACGTACCAGTCGGGCGTTGGGGTAGGCGGCGTCGACCACCAGCCGCACTTCGGCCTCCCAGCCTTGTTCCATATGGTGGGCGAGGTCTTCCAACTGGCTGGCGTTTTTTACCAGTTGCCGGGAGCGGCGCAGCAGCACTTCACCGGCTTCGGTGAGCACGGCCTTGCGCCCGTCGATGCGCAGCAGCGGCACGCCAAGCTGGTCTTGCATGCGCGCCACGGTGTAGCTCACGGAGGATTGCGAACGGTGCAGCGCTTCGGCTGCCTGGGCGAAGCCGCCATGGTCGACCACGGCTTGCAGGGTGCGCCATTGATCAAGGGTAACGCGGGGCGCTTTCAAGATGAGCTCCTCTTGTCCTAAGCTGGCGGTCCTTATTGGAGACTGCCGAATGAGAAAATTCTGTTGTGTGCTGCTGGCGCTGCTGCCGTTGAGCGCGTTTGCATTTACTACCGACGTTACGAAAGATATTCAGGGCGTGAAGATCGATTACAGCGCGTCGGACGTCGACAGCAATATCAGTTCGATCCAACTCACCAACTACGGCCCCAATGATGCGCAGTGCAAGGTACGCTTTACCAATGGGCCGGAAGCCCCGCGTACCCGCAGCGTCTCGGTACCGGCGGGGAAAACCACCAACACCACGGTGAATTTCAGCCGTGCCGTTATCAAGATGCGTATACAACTGACCTGCGCACCGAAATAAGGCAAAAGCGGAGGATGCCTACAGCAATACTCCGCTTATAAACAAATTTCTAGATGGGTTATAGCAATTTTTTACGCTTTTTAATCGAACGGGCTCTGATTAACCTTCACTCCATCGACTTACAGCATTCACCGATGGAGCTTACTTAATCATGGCCCGTGTTCTGATCATCGAAAGCAGCGCCCGTCAGCAGGATTCAATCTCCCGTCAGCTGACCCAACAATTCATCAGCCAATGGAAAGTCGCCCACCCGGCTGATCAGATCACCGTGCGTGACCTTGCCATCAACCCGGTGCCGCACCTGGACGCTCACCTGCTGGGCGGCTGGATGAAACCCGCTGAACAACGCAACACTCTCGAACAGGCTTCTTTGGACCGCTCCAACGAACTGACCGATGAACTGCTGGCTGCCGATGTATTGGTGATGGCCGCGCCGATGTACAACTTCGCGATTCCCAGCACCCTCAAGGCCTGGCTCGACCATGTGCTGCGTGCCGGGGTGACCTTCAAGTACACCGCCACCGGCCCGCAGGGCCTGCTGACTGATAAACGTGCGTTTGTGCTGACGGCCCGCGGCGGCATTCATGCTGGCGGCAGCACCGACCACCAGGAACCGTACCTGCGTCAGGTCATGGGCTTTATCGGCATTCACGACGTCACGTTCATTCACGCCGAAGGGGTGAACCTGGGCGGTGACTTCCAGGAAAAGGGCGTGAACCAGGCGAAGGCTTTGCTGGCACAGGTGGCGTGATCCGTTAATCGCCAGATAATCGCCTGCTGTTTATATAGCTCCACGCAACCCTTCAAGTACGCGTATCGAACCTCCCTTTGCACTTTTTGCTCCTGAGTGCTCCTGCCCGACTGACGCTTTTAGCGAGGTCGGGTTTTTTTTGCCTTGAGTTTCGCAAGCGTGCGAAAACCGCTAATGTCGCGCCCATTCAAAATGAGGCGAGCATGGGCTATCTACTTGTTGTGACGCTGATCCAGGCGTTTTCCTTCAGCTTGATCGGCGAATACCTGGCCGGTCACGTCGACAGTTACTTCGCGGTGCTGGTGCGTGTGCTGTTGGCCGGGCTGGTGTTTATCCCGCTGACCCGCTGGCGCTCGGTGGAACCGGCGTTCATGCGCGGCATGCTGCTGATCGGCGCGCTGCAGTTTGGCGTGACCTACGTGTGCCTGTACCTGAGCTTCCGCGTACTGACGGTGCCGGAGGTGTTGCTGTTCACCATCCTGACGCCGTTGCACGTGACCTTGATCGAAGACGCCTTGAACCGCCGCTTCAACCCGTGGGCGCTGGTGGCCGCGCTGGTAGCGGTGACGGGAGCGGCGGTCATTCGCTTTGACCAGATCACGCCGAACTTCTTCATGGGCTTCTTGCTGCTGCAACTGGCCAACTTCACCTATGCCGCTGGGCAGGTGCTTTATAAGCATCTGGTGGCCCGCCATCCGAGCGATCTGCCGCACTATCGGCGGTTTGGTTACTTCTACCTCGGTGCACTGGCGGTGGCGTTGCCGGCGTTCCTGATGTTCGGCAAGGCCAACTTCCTGCCGGAGGCGCCGTTGCAATGGGGCGTGCTGGTATTCCTGGGGCTGGTCAGCACGGCACTGGGCATGTACTGGTGGAACAAGGGCGCGTGCATGGTCAACGGTGGCACGTTGGCGGTGATGAACAACCTGCATGTGCCGGTAGGGTTGTTGCTCAACCTGTTGATCTGGAACCAGCACGAGCCGTTGGGACGGTTGCTGTTGGGCGGGTTGGTGATTCTGGCGGCGGTCTGGATCAGCCGGTTGGGCCTGCGGTCGTCGGCGCCAGTTGCGTCACCAAAAAATCAATGAACGCCCGGGTCTTTTGCGGCACGCGTCGCGCTGACGAATAGACCGCATTGATGGTGATTGCCGGCGCTTGCCATTCGCAGAGCACCGGCACCAGGCGCCCGGCATTCAGGGCGTCTTCGACGATAAAGTCCGGCAACAGGGCGATACCCATTCCGGCTTCTGCCGCCTGGGCCAGCAGGTCGCCATTGTTGGCGTGCAAAGGGCCGGTGACGTTGACCCGCTGGGTTTCCTGGCCCTTGCTCAGTTGCAGGCTGACGCCGCTTTGCAGATACCCATAATTGAGGCATTGGTGCTGGCGCAGGTCTTGCGGGGTTTGCGGTGTGCCCGCGCGTGCGAGGTAGGCCGGCGCGGCCACCATGACCCGTGGCGCAGGCGCCAGCTGGCGGGCGATCATCGTTGAGTCGGGCATGCTGGCGATGCGGATGGTCACGTCGAAACCGCCGCGTACCGGATCCACCTGCTGGTCACTGAGCACCAGTTGCAACTCGATATGAGGATGCTGTTCATGGAACAGCGGAATCAACCTTCCCAGGCGATGTAGCCCGAACGACATCGGCGCATTCACCCGCAGCACTCCGCGTAACTCACCGATGCCGTCCCGGGCCCGCTGCTCGGCCTCGTCCAGGGCGGCCAGCACCTCACGTGCCGCGTCGAAATACTCGGCCCCAGCCTCCGTCAAATGCAGGCTGCGGGTGGTGCGCTGAAGCAGTTGCACGCCGATGGCGTCTTCCAGCGCCTGAATCTGCTTGCTGACTTTTGAGCGCGGTACGTCCATGGCTCGCGCGGCGGCCGCAAAGCCGTTCTCGCCGACTGTGACGACAAACGCCCGCATGCATTCGATGCGATCCATGACTGTCCCTTTTTTAGAATCAATGATTCTCGATTTTAGGTAATTGTCTCTATTTTATCCAGCCCGTAAAGTTACTTCCAAGCCGCCAGCAAAGCGTTACCGCGGCGCTGAACGCACCCCTTACCGAATCGAAAACATTAAAAGGAAGTCACCATGTCTATTCGCGAATTGCTCAACCCAACCAACTCCACCCTGATCCTGATCGACCACCAGCCGCAGATGGCCTTTGGCGTGCAGTCGATTGATCGCCAGACCCTGAAGAACAACACCGTGGCGCTGGCCAAGGCGGCCAAGATCTTCAACGTGCCGACCATCCTGACCTCGGTTGAGACCAAGAGCTTCAGTGGCTACATCTGGCCGGAACTGTTGAGCGTGTTCCCGGACCAGCAGCCAATCGAGCGCACCTCGATGAACTCCTGGGAAGACAAGGCACTGGTGGCAGCGGTGAAAGCCACCGGCCGCAAAAAGCTGATCATGGCGGCCCTGTGGACCGAGGTTTGCCTGAACTTCCCTGCCCTCGAAGCCCTGGCCGAAGGCTACGAGGTGTACATCGTCACCGACGCCTCCGGTGGCACCAGCAAAGAAGCGCACGACATGTCGGTGCAACGGATGATTCAGGCCGGGGCGGTACCGGTCACCTGGCAGCAAGTGCTGCTGGAATACCAGCGTGACTGGGCACACAAGGAAACCTACGACGCGGTGATGGGCTTGGTCCTGGAACACAGCGGCGCTTACGGCATGGGTGTGGATTACGCCTACACCATGGTGCACGGCGCGCCGCAGCGTCCGCTCAAGTAAGGCCGACCTCAAAAAAAACGGCACAACTCAGGTTGTGCCGTTTTTTTGTTATTACATCACTGCCTTTTCCGGAGCGGGCAGGTGACTGGCCCCCAACACCGCCGGCAACATCCCCGCCCGCAAGTCACCACCGCTCGGCTGCTGGTACAGGCTCAAGCCAAATTCCGGCAGCACCGCCAGCAGGTAATCGAAGATATCGCCCTGGATACGCTCGTAGTCGGCCCACGCGGTGGTGCGGGTAAAGCAGTAAATCTCCAGCGGAATACCCTGGGCGGTGGTCTGCATCTGCCGCACCATGCAGGTCATGTTCGGCTGGATCTCCGGATGGCTTTTCAAATACGCCAACGCATACGCGCGGAACGTGCCGATATTGGTCATGCGCCGGCGGTTGGCGGACATCGCGGCGACATTGCCCTGGGCTTCGTTCCAGGCCTTTAATTCGGCCTTCTTGCGGCTCATGTAGTCGGTCAGCAGGTGCACCTGGGAGAGTTTCAGCTCTTCGTCGTCGCGGATAAAGCGCACGCCGCTGGCGTCGATATACAGGCTGCGCTTGATCCGCCGGCCACCGGAGGCCTGCATGCCGCGCCAGTTCTTGAACGACTCGGACATCAAGCGCCAGGTGGGAATCGAGACGATGGTTTTATCGAAGTTCTGCACCTTCACGGTGTGCAGGGTGATGTCCACCACGTCACCGTCGGCGCCGACCTGGGGCATTTCGATCCAGTCGCCGACCCGCAGCATGTCGTTGCTGGTCAGCTGTACGCTGGCGACGAACGACAGCAAGGTGTCCTTGTAGACCAACAGAATTACCGCCGACATCGCACCCAAACCGGAGAGCAGTAGCAGCGGCGAGCGGTCGATCAGCGTGGCGACGATGATGATGGCGCCAAACACGAACAACACCATCTTCGCCAACTGCACGTAGCCCTTGATCGAGCGGGTGCGGGCGTGTTCGGTGCGGGCGTAGATGTCCAGCAAGGCGTTGAGCAGGGCGCTTATCGCCAGCACCATGAACAGGATGGTGAATGCCAGGGCGACATTGCCGATGAACAGGGTGGCGGTCTTGCTCAGGTCTGGCACCAGGTACAGGCCGAACTGGATCACCAGCGACGGCGTCATCTGCGCCAGGCGGTGGAAAACTTTGTTGTGCCGCAGGTCGTTGAGCCAGTGCAGCGCGGGTTGCCGGCCCAGCAGTTTGACGGCGTGCAGGATGAGGTACCGAGCCACTCGTCCGAGCAGCAATGCCACCACCAGCAACACCACCAGCGCCAGGCTGGAATGCAGCAACGGGTGTTCGTCGAGGGTGCCCCAAAGGTCTTGGACCTTGAGCCAGAGCTGTTTGATATCCATGGGTAAACGCGATTCTTCTGTAAGACGTGACGGGGCGATTAGAGCATTTAAGTGCATCAAAGTTGTCCTTGTGGACAAATCCCCTGACAAAAAAGCGCCTGATTAACGTAGTTCGCGTAAAGAAACTCGGCCTCGGCGCCCGAAACCGTTACCCTATGCAGCTGTTTTTTTGTATTTCTTCGAGGTAGCACCCGTGTTTTCCCAATTCGCCCTGCACGAACGCCTGCTCAAAGCCGTGGCCGAGCTTAAATTTGTCGAGCCAACGCCTGTGCAAGCAGCGGCCATCCCGCTCGCGCTCGAAGGGCGTGACCTGCGGGTGACGGCTCAAACCGGGAGTGGCAAAACCGCCGCTTTCGTCCTGCCGATCCTTAACCGTCTGATCGGCCCGGCCAAAGTCCGTGTCAGTATCAAGACCCTGATCCTGCTGCCAACCCGCGAACTGGCCCAGCAAACCCTGAAGGAAGTGGAGCGCTTTTCGCAGTTCACCTTCATCAAGTCCGGCCTGATCACCGGCGGTGAAGACTTCAAGGTCCAGGCCGCCATGCTGCGCAAGGTGCCGGACATCCTGATCGGCACCCCGGGCCGGATGATCGAGCAACTGAACGCTGGCAACCTGGACCTCAAGGAAGTTGAAGTACTGGTGCTCGACGAAGCCGACCGCATGCTCGACATGGGCTTTGCCGACGACGTGCAGCGCCTGGTGCAAGAGTGCGTAAACCGTCAGCAGACCATGCTGTTCTCGGCCACCACCGGTGGTTCGACCCTGCGCGACATGGTCGCCAAGGTCCTGAACAACCCTGAGCACCTGCAGGTCAACAACGTCAGCGACCTGAACTCGACCACGCGTCAGCAGATCATCACCGCTGACCACAACGTGCATAAAGAGCAGATCCTCAACTGGTTGCTGGCCAACGAGACCTATCAGAAGGCCATCGTGTTCACCAACACCCGCGCCATGGCTGACCGCATCTACGGTCGCCTGGTGGCGCAGGAGTACAAGGCGTTCGTCCTGCACGGTGAGAAAGACCAGAAGGACCGCAAGCTGGCCATCGACCGCCTCAAGCAAGGCGGCGTGAAGATCCTGGTCGCCACCGACGTTGCCGCCCGCGGCCTGGACGTGGATGGCCTGGACATGGTGATCAACTTTGACATGCCCCGCAGCGGCGACGAATACGTGCACCGTATCGGTCGTACCGGGCGTGCCGGCAACGATGGCCTGGCGATCTCGCTGATCTGCCACGGCGACTGGAACCTGATGTCGAGCATCGAGCGCTACTTGAAGCAGTCGTTCGAGCGCCGCACCATCAAGGAAGTCAAAGGCACCTACGGCGGGCCGAAAAAGGTCAAGGCGTCGGGCAAGGCCGTTGGCGTGAAGAAGAAAAAGGTCGACGCCAAGGGCGAGAAGAAGAAAGCCGGCGCCAAGTCGCCGACCAAGCGCAAGATTGCCAACCGTCCAAAGACCGACAACCTGTCGTTGGTCAGCAAGGACGGCATGGCTCCTCTGAAGCGCCGCAAGCCGGAAGCACCTGCTGCCGAGTAAGGCTTGAGCCACAAAAAAACCGGACAATGTCCGGTTTTTTTTCGCCTCAGTTTTTGGTTTTGGCGGCGGCCTCGTCCATTTCCTTGAGGCGCTGGTCGATCAGTTGGCACTTGTCAGGCAGGTCTGCGCTGGCGGTCTCCAGCTTCATGTTCTGCAGCTCCTCGTTGATCTCCTTGGCCTTCTCTGGGTTCTGTTGGGTGAGCTTCGTCACCTCCTTGGCCAGTTGCTCACGTTTGGCGGTGGCTTCTTCCAGTGTGCAGGCCCAGGCGGGCAGGGCAGCGAGCAGCGTGGCCGCGACGGCCATATTCAGCAGGGTTTTCATTATTCGGACCTCCATGGCGGTGATATTCGGTTGAGGGCCGCAGCCGCTTAAAAGTTCAGCGAAATTGCGCCTGTCCGCTAGGCTGAACGGCAACGGGTCCGGCATGTCACACCTTTGAAGGGCCTATATTCGTGTGGCTTCAGGAGGAATCAGGATGACGACTTACAATTGGGATTTGCTCGAACGCCTGCTGCATGAAGTGCAGAACAGCGCCGGGCACAGCTTTACACCGCGCCCCTATGCGGAGCAGGAAGCGGCCGCCAAGGCAGCGAATGGCGAAGACGTGGGTAACTTGGACGAGCTGAAAGTGACCGCCACCGAGTACGAAAAGCTCCTGCTGGACCGTGGCTTTATCGAGCCGCGCCCTGAGGATGAGGGCGGTAATGGTGAGAATTTTGTATTGACCCTGCGTGGCTCGCAGTTGCTGAGTCTGATCGACAGCTGTATCCCAGGCAATAATCACCCGCGTGAGGTGCTGGACGAGCAGGCGGATGCGCTGGACCCGGCGACGTTCGATGAAGTGGCTTCGAAAGCTCAGATTGCCTGATGACTACGGGGTGCCAGCCTTCAGGCATTTAAGGGCCTTGAAGTCGCTGCGCACCTTGTCGATCTTCTGCGTCAGCTTCTGGCGCTGTTGCACGGTGCTTTCAGCCATCAGGTCGACGATCAGGCCACGGGCGGCGGTTTCGGTCTGGGCGTAGGCCTGGCGGTATTCCGGCGTCCAGAGGCTTTCGCGGTCCACCAGCAGTTGCTCGATCTTTTGTGGGAAGTCGCGGCTGTGTCGGTCCTTGACCGCCGCGATAAACAGCGTCTGCCAGTGGGCGCGGTTACCAATCCATTGTTGGTTTTGCTCGCCCAAGGCGATCGACCAGGCGGTGACGCGATTCTGCTGGCTGGCGCTTAACGGCCCCAGCCATGCATCCAGCCGTTTGTTCATGCGCTCGGCGCGCTCTTTGATCTGCTGTTCGAGGGGCGGTTTCAGGTATTCGTCCTGACGTTTGCGCAGGTCTTTGGTGAACGCTTGTTCCATGTCCTGCACTTGCTGGTCGTCGAGTCCCTGCAATAATTCGATGGCGGATGGCGTGATTGCGCGGGCGCTCTCGGCAATGGCTTGGTTGGCCTCGGCGGTACGGGTTTGCAGGGCGGCGTCGGTCACCTGGTTGTTGTCGACCATCTGTTGCAGGCGGTCGAGCCAGTCCAGGTAGCCTGGCAATTGGGTGGTGCAATGCCACGCCAGGTGTTCCTTGAGTTTGTCGTTGAACCAGCTCTTTTGCCCGGCGTTCATGTCCAGGTAGTCGCTGAGGGTCCAGGGGATGATCACATCCAGATTGCGATAGGCCAGGCCCACCCGATTGCAGCCGGCAAGCACCAGGCTGAGGGTCAGCAGTATCACCAGAAGTTTTAACCGACGCAGCATGAGCGAGTCCTTGCGCAGACGAGAGTATTGCATCTGAACCCGTCAGTGCGGCGACAGTTCAGCTCATCAATAAAACGCCCGCTCGGCCTTCAGGGTCAACAGGCCGTCGCATTGCGAGTTGTGTCCGGAGTAGGCCGAGCAATCGCCGCCGCTGAGGCTGGAGTCGCTGTAGATCAGGTTCAGGTCGACGCCCATCCACGGCCTGGAGAATTGCACCGACCAATCGCTGAAGCTGCGGATGGAGTTGCCATCGGCTACCGACACCGGCGTGCCCAACTGGTGGGTGGTGTATTTCATGCTGACGCCGATACCAAAAGGCTTGGTACCGCCGAGGTCGGCAAACAATGTGCTGTCTTGTCGGTCCGGGTCGTTGCTGAAGGAGGCGCCGAAGCGATTGCCCAGCAAGGTCAGGCCGCCGTAGAACTCCTGGCTGTCGAGGGGACTCAGCTTGGGATAGCTGTAGTGAATCATCCCCAGTTCATAACCCAGGGTCTGGTCGAAGGGATGCTTGAAGCCCATATAAGAGTCGACTTCCAGGTTGCTGCTGGGAGACATCCCCATGCTCGGTGAGAATTGGCCGAGGTATAGGCCGCTGTCGTGACTCAAGTCCAGGCCACCGTGGAACGAGTCGCTGCCAGGTGCGGTGGGTTTGACCAGGCCCTGGGCCATACTGCGGCCGGGGGTGGTGCCCAATTTCAGGTCGAAGTCGCCCAACTCACGCTGGAAAACCTGCGCTTCGGCAAGGGGGCTGGCCAACAGGGCACCGACCAGGAAAATGCAGGGTTTGAGCATGCTTCACTCCATGAAAAGCGAGGAGCAGTAACGGGGAATATCAGGCAAATGCCCGATCTAGACGTGTGCAAGCATACCGGCGATGGTTCGCAGATGAAGCCCGTTCGTCGATTGGTGTAAAAAGGGGGTGGATCAAGAGTGTGTTGCGGGCTCTAGTCCTAGCGCCTTGAAAGGCAAAGCGCTTAGGGACCAGGTGTACTGCGCAAATATTACTTTTTACCCAGGGTGATCTGCTTGGACGGGCCGAAAGTCTGGCCGCTTACGCCTTTGGCAATCTGCTGGATTTCGCCGCCCTGCTTGAGGAATGCAGCAATTTGGTTGTTGATCGATTCGCTGGTTTCAACGGCGGGAGCTGGCTTTGCTTTGCTGTTGGATGCTTTTACGCGCATGGCGGCCACTAACCTGTAGAAAATTAACTTGGCCATGCATCGTACATGAAATGCTTGACAATTGCTCGGCAAATATCCCCCTGAAATATACGGAGGGTTTATGAATTGCCTGCAATTAATGAGTGAAATACTCACCTAACTCGCTGTTTTAACTCGAAACCCATGGGGAAATATGCGTTGGGTACTGGCAGAAATCAGGCTAATGATCTGACGAGCGGGGCGGAGCTCGGCAAACCCACGATTTTTCAGGCCTGTGCGCCGGTACACGGGACCGCCGCCGTCAACTCGGGTAGAATGCCGCCCACGCAATGAGGGTATTTGAGATGGCTTTAGTCGGGCGCTACAACAGCTTGCAAGTGGTTAAACACACTAACTTTGGTTTGTACCTGGATGGTGATCAAGAGGGCGAAATCCTCTTGCCCAATCGTTATATCCCCAAAGATATTCCCAGTGAAGATGAAGACTGGCTCAACGTTTTTATTTATCTGGACAGCGATGACAAACTTATCGCGACCACCGAAAAACCAAAAGTACAGGTGGGTGAATTTGCCAGTCTGAAAGTGGTTGAAGTCAACAGCATTGGTGTGTTCCTGGATTGGGGCCTGCCCAAGGATTTGCTGCTGCCTTACTCCGAAGAAAAGCGCCAGTTGACTGCCGGTGAATATTGCGTGGTGCATGTCTACCTCGACAAACACACCAAGCGCATCACCGCCACCGCGCGCCTTGACCGTTACCTGGACAAGACCCCGGCCACCTACAAGGTAGGCCAGGAAGTTGACTTGCTGGTGGCCGAAGCCACCGACATGGGCTTCAAGGCCATTATCAACAACAAGCACTGGGGCCTGATCCACAAGAATGAAGTGTTCAAGTTCCTGCGCCCGGGCAAGGAAGAGAAAGGCTTCATCAAGGAAATCCGTGCCGACGGCAATATCAGCCTGAGCCTGCAGCCGGTCGGTGAAGAAGCGGCCTCCAGCCTGAACTCGAAGATCCTCGCCAAGTTGCGTGACAACAACGGCACCTTGCCGGTCAGCGATAAAAGCGACCCGGCGCTGATCAGCAGTTTGTTTGGTGTCAGCAAAGGCAACTTCAAGAAGGCCATCGGCGCCCTCTATAAGCAGGGTCACATCGTGATCCACGCGGATCGTATTGAACTAAGCTGATCGCGGTTTGCTCTTTGTAGGAGCGAGCTCGCTCCTACAAGGGGTCACGACGATGTCCAGGAAAACGCTCTTCGCCTACCTCGGCACCTTGCTCGCCTTTCTGATTCTCGACGGCCTTTGGCTCGGCGTCCTTATGGGGCCGACCTACAAAGCGCTGCTCGGCTCGCTGATGCTCGATCAGCCGCGCCTGTTCCCGGCCGTGGCGTTCTATCTCCTCTATGTATTCGGTTGTGTGGTGTTTGTCGTGCTTCCCGCGTTAACGAGCGGCGGCTGGCAACGTGCCGCGCGGCTTGGCGCATTGCTGGGGCTGGTGGCTTACGGCACCTATGACCTGAGCAATTGGGCGACCTTGCAGGGTTGGTCCGCCGGGTTGGCTGTCATGGATATCGCCTGGGGCACCTTCCTTAGTGCGGTTTGCTGCACTATGGGTTATCAATGTGCACGCAGGGTGCACAATTGATTGTGTACAGGATTGATCTGCACCATCCCTGAGCGAACCTGCACCGATTAATCATCTCTGTGCCCTCGCATAGCCTCCTGAAGACCCACGTCCCAGAGGGATTGTGCCGAGTTTTATTCCATTGGCACGCATTCTGCTCATCAATTCGTATACAAACCATGCCGCCTCCCGTACGCACTCCCGTCGCGGGTGGCAGGCCGGTATTTACGAGGAGCCCTGCGATGACCGAACAATTGCCCAAAGGCTACAGCCCGCGCCTGTACAACCAGGACCTGGGGCCGCTGCCGCAAAAATGGAACTGGTACAACATCTTCGCCTTCTGGATGAGCGACGTGCACAGCGTCGGCGGATACGTATTCGCTGCCAGCCTGTTTGCCCTCGGGCTGGCCAGTTGGCAGGTGTTGATCGCCTTGCTCGGCGGGATTTGCATCGTGCAATTGATCGCCAACCTGGTGGCCAAGCCGAGCCAGCAGGCGGCGGTGCCGTATCCGGTGATCTGCCGGCTGGCATTTGGTGTTTTTGGGGCGAATATTCCTGCGGTGATTCGCGGCTTGATCGCGGTGGCCTGGTACGGGATTCAGACGTACCTGGCGTCCAGCGCATTGATCATTGTGGTGCTGCGGTTTTTCCCACAGATGGCGGTATACGCAGAGCCACATTTCGCAGGCCTGTCTTACTTGGGCTGGTTCGGTTTCCTCAGCCTATGGACGCTCCAGGCGCTGGTATTCTGGACCGGCATGGAATCCATCCGGCGTTTTATCGACTGGGCGGGACCTATCGTCTATGCGGTGATGTTTGCCCTGGCCGGCTGGATCGTCTGGAAGGCCGGTTGGGCCAATATCAGCTTTACCCTGGCGGAAAAGTCCCTGTCAGGTTGGCAGGCCTTCGGCCAAATCATCGTGGCGACCGCATTGGTGGTGTCGTACTTTTCCGGGCCGACCTTGAACTTCGGTGATTTCAGTCGTTACTGCCGCACGATGAAGGACGTACGTCGCGGAAATTTCTGGGGCTTGCCGGTAAATTTCCTGGCGTTCTCCCTGGTCACCGTGGTGATCGTCTCGGGCACCTTGCCGGTGTTTGGCGAAATGCTCCACGACCCGATCGCCACCGTTTCACGCATCGACAACAATATGGCCGTGCTGCTGGGAGCGTTCGCCTTTGTTACCGCGACCATCGGTATCAATATCGTCGCCAACTTCGTCTCGCCTGCGTTTGATTTCGCCAACGTGGCACCGAGCAAAATCAGCTGGCGCGCCGGCGGCATGATCGCAGCGGTGGCCTCAATCTTCATCACCCCGTGGAACCTGTTCAACAACCCGCTGATGATCCACTACACCCTCGACATCCTCGCGGCGTTTATCGGGCCGTTGTTCGGGATTCTGCTGGTGGATTTCTATCTGATCAAAAAGCAGAAGATCGATGTGGATGCGCTGTTCGATGACAGCCCCAGCGGGCGCTACTACTTTGACGGCGGCGTGAACTGGACGGCGGTCAAGGCACTGGTGCCCGCGACGCTGGTGGGCGTCGCGATCACCTTCACCCCGGCGCTGCAGGGCATGGCCAACTTCGCCTGGTTTACCGGCTGCTTCCTGGGTGGGCTGTTTTTCCTGGTGTTGGCGCGGCGTGAACAGGTTCGTGCGCCTGCACCGATGGTTGCCGGCTGAGCAGTACCGATCCTGCCACTAACAAACCGGCGCCGGCGACCACCAGCGCCGGTTGCAGGCCACCACTGAGGTGGCTGCTGACCGACGCCAGCAACGGCCCGCTCAATTGGCCGATCGCAAAGCTGGCGGTCAGCAACCCGGTGCTGCGCTGGTAGCCGTGGGGTGCGACCTCACGCAAGCGCGCCATCACCAGTTGCATGCACGCCAGGAATGGCCCACCGCACAGCAACACCCCCAGCGCCAGACCCCAACCGTTGCCCAACAGGCAGGCAAATACCCCGGCCGCTTGCAGCCAAAGGGTTGTCATCAGCCAGCGGCGGGTGGTGTCCGGGTCCTTGCGGCGCAGGCTCGCGACCACCACGCCAATCGCGGCAGCCAGGCCAAAGCAGGGCCAGAACAGGTCTGCCTGCCAGGCGCCTTTGAATTGCGCGCTGGCCATCTGTGAAAGGAACGTCGCCGGGATGATGTAGCCGAGGCCATACAACACGTAGATCCAGCACAGGTGTGTGATGCTGCCGTTGCTGACCACGTCGGTGTGGCTGGCAACGGGCGCGCTGGCGGCGGAAGGCTTGGGCAGGAACGGCAGGATTACCAGCAGCATGACCAGCGCCACTACGCCATACACCAGCCATAAGGTTGCAGAGCTTTGCCCCAGCAGGTTGGAGCCCAGCGCCAGCAACCCGGTCAACAGAATCCCCAGCCCCGGCCCGGCAAACACCAGTGCACCCAGGCGTGGGCGCCCGGCGGCAATTGCCAGCGGCTGGCTCAGGCTGGTGATCATCACCAACGCCCAGGCGCTCGCCACACCGGTACCGAAGCGCAACAGCAGGTGTGGCCAAAACCCATGGGCCCAGTACGACGCCAGGGTCAGCAGCACACACAGCCAAAGCCCACCGTACAAACGTCCGCGTACATGGTGATGGCTGCGGGCAAAGATCGAATCCACCGCGCCGACGAAATATCCCAGATAGTTGGCCGCGGCGATCAGGCCAGCGCCGGTCAGGTCGATCTGCCCTTCACTGAGCAAATGCGGCATTTGCGGGGTAAGCGCGAAGCGGCCGATTCCCATGGCCATCATCAAGGCGATAAAGCTGGCGAGTAAGCGGATCAGCGGTGACATGGCGGTTTTTCCTGCGAGTAGCGAGTGACCATCAGGCTAAAGCGGATTGACTTTCTTTAAAAATGAATAATAGTGAGTAACTTGTTCAGTTTTGGAGAAAGGTGGTGGAGTTCAGTCAATTGCGTATTTTCCAGGCCGTGGCCGAGGAGGGCTCCATCACCCGTGCCGCCGAACGTCTGCACCGGGTGCCGTCCAACCTGTCGACCCGGCTCAAACAGATGGAAGAACAGCTCGGCGTCGACCTGTTCGTGCGCGAGCGCCAACGCTTGCAGCTTTCTCCCGCAGGCAAAGTGCTGCTGGACTACAGCGCCCGCCTGCTGGCCCTGCATGACGAAGCCCATGGCGCGGTGCAAGGCGGGCAACCGGCGGGCGACTTTGTGCTTGGCAGCATGTACAGCACGGCGGCGATTCATTTGCCGAAACTGCTGGCGCGCTACCACAAGGCGTATCCGATGGTGAACCTGCAAGTGCAGTCGGCCCCCAGTGGCGAACTACTGGAAGGCTTGATCACCGGGCGCCTGGATGCCGCGCTGGTGGATGGGCCTTTGACCCTGGCCACACTGGATGGCGTGCCGCTGTGCGAAGAGCGCCTGCTGCTGATTTGCGAAGCGGATCACCCGCCCGTGCGTGGGCCGAAGGATGTTGCCGGCCGCTCGGTGTTCACGTTCCGACGCAGTTGTTCCTACCGGGCGCGCCTGGAAGCTTGGTTTTCCCACGACCGTGTGGCCATGGGCCGGGCCATCGAGATCGAGTCTTACCAGGGCATGCTGGCCTGTGTGACCGCCGGTTCCGGGGTTGCATTGATGTCTGAATCGATGCTCGACAGCCTGCCGGGCAAGGACAGCGTGTCCATTCATCCGTTGGCGGAGCCTTTTGCCAGCGCTACCACCTGGTTGATGTGGCGCAAGGGCATGCTCGGCGCTAACCTCAATGCGTGGATTGACCTGCAACAAGAGGGCAAGGTGCTACCGGAAACCGAAACCCGAGCAATTGCTTGAACGATCCGTCAGGATCTTGATCAATTCAGTAATAGTTCGTTGTGGTTTCGTTCAAGCAATGCGTAGGACTTAAGACTACTATCAGTAGGAAGCGGCCACAGAATTCCAGCCGCTCGGCATTACCCCAAGGGGGCACCATGAAAGAGAAACTGCAAAACTGGCTGCACGACCTCGGCGTCGCACTCGGCTTGATCGAGCCACCGCTGCAACCGGTGCCAATTCGCACCGATGACGAGCAGCGTCGCCCGCGTCGCAGGTAAGTCCTGGAAAGCGCTCAAGTATGTTTGTTTGGGCGCGGCCAGGTGTTCTGCCTATGTATTGAAGTCATGATTGAGCATGACCTGCTACTGTGTACTTCTATTCTTCGTCTGGCTTTGGCCGGACGTTTTCGTTTCTGGGGTTTGGTGAGTTTCTCAAAGGCGAAAAAACAGGTGCGACTTCCGACGCCGCGCCTGCTGGTGTTTACGTCCTACCCATCCTTGATCATGAATACCCACGCGGTGATAAAGCCCAAGGCGATCTAAACGATTGTCCGGATAGAGGCGCCTGATTTCAGGAAATGCCTTTGGAATATGTCGTTTAATAGTTCCACGGTATTGCGGAAGTCGTCCGACTTTGTGCGCGTTAATCAGGCTTCGGTGTTCAAGTGTCGGAATTGGACTACTAGTTTGTCGGAGCTGGCTGGCTTATTTAATTCTAACGATAAGCGTAGGTTGAGTTCCGTTAGGGAGGGATTTGTATCGTTTACGTTTCTAAAACTTCCTCAAGGGGGGGCGCTCGAAGTCGACTTAAAGGTCGTAGAAAGTTATTCAGGCAAGAAAACTTCTCTCGGGAAAAACTTCAGCGCATTTCCGTAACGCCCCAGTTTTATTGAATTTCTCTCCCCGGGACATGAGTAAGTTCAAATTGTTGGAGATAGAACTATGATGCTCTCTTCCGTTCCGCCAGTCGCCGCGTCACTCATCGCCACAACCGAAATTATCTTACATATCGCACCGGCATCAAGATGTTGGAAGGCTGACGCCCCGAGCAACGTAGTGTTTTTCCCCCCGACATTAACCAAGCAGGCTCTGCTCATACAAATCGCACTTCTGCGCCCAACGACAATCATTGTCGCAGACCAAATTATCGACGCAGACGTTATAGAACAATGGCGTATATCCCACCCCTTTGGAGACCTCTATTTGGTCCGCAGAGGTACGAGTTTGGATAAGGTGCGACTGGATCTTTGCGAAACTAACGATATTCGAGTGGTCAATATGCCAGGGGTCAACGCGCCGCATGTTGCTGCCTATATTGCACACTGGCTGACACTGGCGGATGGCTCCATACCCCATGATGTCTGTGTACTGGGATACGGCAATGTGGGCAAAGAACTCGTTAAATTGTTACTTGATCGAGATCCGGATGTTCGGATTAAGGTGTTGGTTCGACAGGTGCGAGTGCCTGACAATATTGGGACTGTATTCTCCAATAGTAGAGTGTCATTTGTCGTTAACTGGCTCGAGGCGTTGGAGGATGCCTATGCTGTCGCCATATGCATATCCCTGAATGATGAATCCACTCATTGCATTGATCGTGCTCTCATTCAGCGTATGCACAAAAAAGCTCGCCTGGTCTGCGTCGCAAAACCGGATGTCTTCAGCGGTGATGCTTTGCAGACACTGGCAACCGCTGAAGACATCCAACTTGTATTGGACTATGGACTTAATACATTGGATGCATTTCGTATGCGCACACAAGCGCTCGGCTGTAGTGTCTCCACATGGCGCAAACCGGCGACGCTTACTACACAGGCGGCAACCACCGAAGCCTGCAATTGCGATCTTGACTATGCTGTCTCGGTTCAGCTGAGCTTGACGGCCTTGCGCGGTCTTGTCAGGCGCAAACTTGCACAATCATTGGTGATCCCCTCTCAGCAGGCATATGCCGGTGCGCCGCGCGTGTCGATCATCGGCAGAGGTATCAACGGCCTGCTCCAAGCCGTGATGCTCCGCCTGGCGAATTATCAAGTCATAGTTTACGGAGGAAATCAGGAGCGAGATGGAGCCAGTCATAAGAATGTGAACATGCGCCATCTGTCAGCAACGGAGACGATGGCAAAGCCCCTATATAACGATTATCTAACTTCTGGAAATCAGTATTTGGCCGTTGAGTGCAATCGCGCAGGTATCGAGCTGTTTGAAAAGCTCCTGGCCGACAACCCATCGTTGGCCCAATTCGCGCGGTCGCGGATTGTGCGAGCTTATATGGACGACGCCAGTGGCATAGAGGCCGCGATCCGCGAGCAATGCGATATCGAAAGCAGGCCTTGGCCGAGTGGTAAGCCGGGATGTGAGCTCAAAGAGGTCGGTCAACTGCAATTCCAGACAAATTATGGAATCCCTGGGATCGGTCGGGCTATTGAGGTATCGGGCTACGATCTGGAGTTTAGCCATCTTATGAATGAGCTAGGGGCGCTTTTGCAGCGCTCAGGGGTTCAGTTCCTACCGCAGCATCAGAGCCCGGCTCAAATTGCTGAGCTAAGCAGAGAACACTTCGTCATCACTGCCATGGGGGTAGAGGAAGCAGAGGTAGTTGCGATCGTTGGCTGGTTTTTCAAGGTGCGCGCTGTTGGCAATGAAGGTGCCGACATGCGCGGACTCAAGCTGCAGTACGATCTGCCAATCGGCGTCATGAATTGCCGCTTGGACGGGGGCTACATTCTTGTCTCTGGCGGGCAGGTTCCGCCCGATTCGGCGCAGGAGTACAAGGAGCAGATACTGGAGGCGTGTCTGGGTGCTGTTTCCCGGCACTTTCCAAAGTCTTACCGACGGGCGATCAACAGTGGTGACTTGCAAATTATCGAATGTGCCAGGCCCGGCACAGCAGATGGACTTTCAATCGTTTATTGGTCTGCATACAACCGAATTGTAGCCGGGGCAACTTATGCCGGGGGCACAACACAGGGGTTAGTATGGGCCTCATTGGTCCAGGAGCTCATTCAGGCAAAAGCGCCTGCGGTTTCGGCAATGTGGGAATGAAAAAAAACGGGTGCGACATCCGACGTCGCACCCGCTGAAGAAAGCTTCTTTCAACTATTCGTTCAGATCGCCCGAGCCGCAACAGCCTCCGGACGACGCGACAGCAAGCTCACCACCACAAAACTCACCAGGCCCACGCCCAGGCTGTAGTAGATCGGTGTGTTGGCATCCAGACCATCCTTGATCATGAACACCAGCGCAGTCACAAAGCCCAGCGCCATGGAAGTAATCGCCCCGGAGGTCGTTGCACGCTTCCAGAAAATCGCCCCGATCAGCGGGATCAACATACCGCCCACCAGCAGGTTGTAAGCCAGGGTCAGCGCGCTGATCACGTCGGTTACCACCAGCGCGATACCCAGCACGGCAATCCCCGTCAGCAAGGTAAACAGGCGGTTGATGTTTAAGCTCGACTGCTTGCCACCCCGCAGACGCGGCAGCAGGTCTTCGGTCAATACGGTGGAGGCGGCGAGCAAGCCGGCGCTGGCGGTGGACATCATCGCGGCCAGTGCAGCGGCAATCACCAGGCCACGGATACCGTCCGGCAGCGAAACTTTGACGATGGCGGCAAACGCATTGTTGACGTTGTCCAGGTCCGGGATCAGTACGTGGGCGGCCATGCCGATCAGTGCACAGGCCAGGCCGTAGAGGATGCAGTAGAAGCCAGCGAACGTGCCTGCGTACTTGGCGACCTTTTCGTCGCGGGCGGTGAACACCCGTTGCCAGATGTCCTGGCCGATCAGGATGCCGAAGAAGTAGATCATGAAGTAGGTGATGATGGTGTCCCAGCCGATTTCAGTGAAGCTGAAATTCGACGCGGGCAGCTTGGCCACCAGTTGATCCCAGCCGCCGACGCGGTACAGGCAGATCGGCAGCAGGATAAACATCAGGCCAACGGTCTTGATCACGAACTGCACGATGTCGGTCAGGGTCAGCGACCACATGCCGCCGATGGTCGAATACACCACCACCACGCCACCGCCCAGCAGCACCGAGATCCAGAACGGCAGGCCGAACAGCACTTGCAGCACGGTGCCGATCGCCAGGATCGAGGTCACGCCGATCATCAGCGCGTAGGCCAGCATGATCACCGCACTGGCCTGGCGGGCCATCGGGTTGTAGCGCTTTTCCAGGACCTGGGTCACGGTGAAGATTTTCAGCTTCAGCAGTGGCTTGGCCAGGAACAGGTTCAACGCAATGATCCCCGCACCCAGCGCGGCGCACAGCCAGAAACCGGAAATACCATGTACATAACCCAGGCGCACGGTGCCGACGGTGGACGCACCGCCCAACACGGTGGCGGCCATGGT
This sequence comes from Pseudomonas sp. K2I15, assembly GCF_002204795.1. Lineage (GTDB taxonomy): Bacteria > Pseudomonadota > Gammaproteobacteria > Pseudomonadales > Pseudomonadaceae > Aquipseudomonas. The sequence goes on along the minus strand of NZ_NIXO01000005.1, from coordinate 11,214 downwards.
GCCCATGTACAGCGTCGGGCCGAGGTTGCGGCCCGCCACCAGGTAGTCTTCATGGGTCTTGGCGCGGCGCATGCCGTAGTAGCCGAGCACCAGCATGCCGGCGGCGTAGATGAGGACGACGAATAGATCTAATGCCATGGCGGCGAGTCTCCGATTGTCTTTTTTATGAGCGGCTAAAGCGGGCTGTGTGGCGAGGGAGCTTGCTCCCGTTGGGCTGCGCAGCAGCCCCAATCTGCTCCACGCAATTCATCAGGCGACCTCGCGACTGCTGCGCAGTCGAACGGGAGCAAGCTTCCTCGCCACCGTCGGCCCGTAGACGGAAGCCGGTTCAGGGAACACGCGAAGCAGCGTCAGGTACACCAGCGAGGCCAGGCCAAGCGTCACCGGCAAACTGATGTCGATGCCGTCGGCGAGGTTGCCCAGTGGCCCGACAAACTGCCCCGGCAGGTTGACGAAGCACAGGCCCACCAGCGCACTCGGGATCCAGGCCCCCAGGCCGCGCCAGTTCCAGCCGTGGCTGAACCAGTAGCGCCCGCCGGTTTCACCGCGAGTGAACACTTGCAGGTCGTCCGGGCAGTAATAACCCCGGCGTACGATCAGGCCGATGATCATCATCACCATCCACGGTGTGGTGCAGGTGATGATCAGCACGGCGAAGGTCGACACGCTCTGCACCAGGTTGGCGGCGAAACGTCCGATAAAGATGAAGGCAATCGACATCACCCCGATCAGCAGCGTCGCCTTGACCCGCGACAGCAACCGTGGGAACACGCTGGACATGTCCAGCCCGGTGCCATATAGCGAGGTGGTGCCGGTGGACATGCCGCCGATTACCGCGATCAGGCACACCGGCAGGAAGAACCAGCTCGGCGCCACGGCCAGCAGGCCGCCGACATAGTTGTTGGATGCGATGTAGTCCGGTGCCTTGATCGCTACGATGGTCGCGGTGGCCAGGCCGAACAGGAACGGGATCAAGGTGGCGATCTGCGCGAACACCACCGCCAGCATGATCCGCATCTTTGAGGTTTCCCGCGGGATGTAGCGCGACCAGTCACCGAGGAACGCCCCGAAGGAAATCGGGTTGCTCATGGCCACCAGTGCCGCACCGATAAACGCCGCCCAGAAACCGGTCTGGCCGAGGGCAACGGTGCCGGCGAAGTGGCTATCAAAGGTGGGTGCGAAGGCGAAGATGCCCAGCAGGAACAGCAGGCTCGCCGCCCACACGGCAATGCGGTTGACCCACAGCATGAAGCGAAAGCCGTAGATGCACACCGTCAGTACGAGAATGGCGAACACGCCGTAGGCCAGGCCCAGGGTCAGGTCGGTTTCTGGCAAGCCCACCAGCCGTTTCGCACCACCCACCAGCGCATCGCCTGAACTCCACACCGACAGTGAGAAGAATGCGATGGCCGTCAGCAGCGACAGGAACGAGCCGACAATCCGCCCGTGCACACCAAAGTGCGCACCGGAAGACACGGCGTTATTGGTGCCATTGAGCGGCCCGAACAGGCCCATGGGCGCGAGGATCACCGCACCCACCAGCACGCCCAGCACAATCGCCCAGGCGCCGGCCTGGAACGACAAGCCAAACAGCACCGGAAAGCTCCCCAGCACGGCGGTGGCGAAGGTGTTGGCACCGCCGAAAATCAGGCGAAACAAATCCTTCGGCCCGGCGGTACGTTCGTGGTCCGGGATCTGTTCGACGCCGTTGGTTTCTATGTTGCGAATACTATTTTCGTTGTTTTTATTATTCATGATCAGCTCCGATCACATTGGCTAAGGGGGCGGCAGCCCTTCCGGCATAGCGGACAAATGTTCGTGACAGGCCAGCCACAGGCCTTCTTTTTGTTGTGTGCGATCACCTTGTCGTTTGAAGACAATGGTCTCGCGTTCCTGGCTAAAGAATTGCTCCCCGTTCATGCGCAGCTCGGTGGCCACGTCATGCACAAATATTGCGACGTCACCTTGCAGGCTGACGAAAGCGTTGCTTGAGGTGCAGGACAGCACCTCGAATCCCTCGTCCCGGCGCCAGCTGTCCCACAACACCTGGTAGGCGTCGCGACTCAGCAGCGGCTGGGGGAGGGTGTAGAACACGAAGCTGGCGTCGGCACTGAACGCGCCAAAGTAGGCGGCGCGGTCATTGCGGGCAAAAGCCGACACCAGGTCGGCCGCGGCTTTTAATACCTCAGCCTGCGTGCTCATCAGCGGTGCGCCACGCCAGGCAACACGCAGAGCATTTCGTACAGCAGGTTGGCGCCCAGCAGCGAGGTGTTGCCGGTGGTGTCGTACGGCGGCGAAACTTCTACCAGGTCGCAACCAATCAGATCCAGGCCTTGGCAGCCGCGGATGATTTCAATCGCCTGGATCGTGGTCAAGCCACCGATTTCCGGGGTGCCGGTGCCAGGCGCCCAGGCCGGGTCGATGCCGTCGATGTCGAAGCTCAGGTACACCGGGCCGCCGCCGACTTTCTCGCGCACTTCAGCCATCAAGGGCGCCAGCGAGTGGTGCCAGCATTCTTCGGCCTGAACCACACGGAACCCCTGTTTACGGCTCCAGTTGAAGTCTTCGGCGGTGTAGCCCTGGGCCCGCAGGCCGATTTGCACCACGCGGTCGCAATCCAGCAAGCCTTCTTCCACCGCGCGGCGGAAGGTGGTGCCGTGGGCGATTTTTTCGCCGAACATGTGATCGTTGACGTCGGCGTGGGCATCGATGTGCACCAGCCCGACCTTGCCGTGTTTCTTGTGGATCGCCCGCAGGATCGGCAGGGTGATGGTGTGGTCACCGCCCAGGGTCATCGGAACCACGTTGTGTTCGAGGATCTCGTCGTAGGCTTCTTCGATGATGCGCACGGCGTCCAGCAGGTTGAAGGTGTTGATCGCCACGTCGCCGATGTCGGCAACCGACAGCGAGTCAAACGGCGCGGCGCCGGTGGCCATGTTGTAAGGGCGGATCATCACCGATTCAGCGCGGATTTCCCGCGGCCCGAAACGGGTGCCGGCACGCAGGGAGGTACCGATGTCCAGGGGCACGCCGACGAAGGCGGCATCCAGGCCCTTGGCCGATTGCAAATGGGGAAGACGCATCATGGTGGCGATGCCGGCGAAGCGCGGCATTTCGTTGCCGCCCAGTGGTTGGTGGAAAATCTTGTCCACGGGATTGCCTCATCGTTTTGTTTATTAGAAGCCGATTCTGCGAAATGCATCGGAAGGGAAGAATCGGCAGGGGCAAATACTTAGTTCAGATTTTTCTAAACTAATGGCTGAGGTAGACTGATCGTTCCTGCGCTCTGCGTGGGAATGCATCCTGTGGCGCTCCGCGTCACGATTCACCGGAGAGCCCATGGCCAACGCCTTGCCCGATCTGAAACTCCTGCGCATCTTCGTCAGCGTCGTGCGGCACCAGGGTTTCGCCAACGCCCAGCACGAACTCAACCTGTCGACCTCGGCCATCAGCACCTATATGAGCCAACTGGAAGCCGCGTTGGGCCTGGTGTTGTGCCATCGCGGCCGGGGTGGTTTCAGCCTGACCAGCAAGGGCGAGTTGTTCCATCAGGAAACCCTGCGCCTGTTGGGCGAACTGGAAGGTTTCGAGCAATACGCCGCCGCGCTGAAAGGCGAATTGCGCGGTACGTTGAAGCTCGGCGTGCTCGACTCCACCGTCAGCGACAAGGCCTTGCCGTTTGCCGAAGTCATCGGCGCCTACAGCCAGGAACACCCGGCGGTGCATTTGCACCTGTCGGTGATGAGCCCTTACGAGTTGCAGTTGGGTGTACAGGACAATCGCCTGGACCTGGCCATCGGTGCCTTCTCCAACCGCATGAGCGGGCTGATCTATATGCCGCTCTACCGCGAACAGCATTGGCTGTATTGCAGCACCCGCCATCCACTGTTCAACGAGCGGCGCATCCCTGAACAAGTGATCACCCAGCAACGCATGGTCGGCCGTGGCTACTGGAGCCAGGCCGAGCTCGCACGCCACGGTTTCAAGCACAGTGCGGCCACGGTCGAAAGTATGGAAGCGCAGTTGATCCTGGTGCTGTCCGGCGCCTACATCGGCTACCTGCCGGAGCACTACGCCCAGGCCTGGGCCGACAAGGGCGACTTGCGGGTGCTATTGCCGGCAACCTTTGGTTACCAGGCGCCGTTCTCGATGATCATGCGCCGGGGCCGCAGCCGCGAGCCGTTGATCCAGACCTTCCGCGACTTACTCAAAGCCCAGCTCAACCAGGCCTGAAAACCCATGTCCAGACCCCAATGCCCCCGCTGCCTGCGGCCCACCACTCATTGCCTGTGCACGTTGATCCCAAGCCTCGATAGCCGTACCCGCGTGTTGCTGCTGCAGCATCCGAGCGAGGTCAATCACGCATTGAATACCGCACGGTTGGCGGCGCTGGGATTGGTGAATGCGCAATTAATAGTGGGAGAGGTGTTTGAGGATTTGCAGACTCTGTTGAGTCCGCCGGGCTATCAGGCGCGACTGTTATTCCCCGCCGAAGATGCCCAGCCGTTGCAGGCTTACATGCCTTCCGACGAACCGTTGCTGCTGGTAGTGCCGGACGGCACCTGGCGCAAGGCTCGCAAGTTGTTGCACCTCAATCCATTGTTGGCGGCGTTGCCAAGGGTGACGCTGGTGGAGGGCGCCGTGTCCCGGTATCGCTTGCGCAAAGCACCGGGCCCTGGGGCATTGTCGACGGTGGAGGCCATCGCGCAGGCATTGCAGGTGCTTGAAGCGCCCACGTCATTTGAGCCGCTGTTGAAACCTTTCGAGGCATTGATCGAAGGACAAATTGCCGCGATGGGCGACGAAGTGTTCCAGAGAAACCACGGTCCCGCCTGACTTATTCCATTAAGCGATAAGCACTACACTTTGCGTGATATGGCCCGCCAGTCTTTCCCGGTATGATGGTCGCCCCCGCAGTCTGGATTGCGAATACGCCATGACCTTGCAGTACCCCACCATCGCCGATTGCGTCGGCAACACCCCGTTGGTCCGCTTGCAGCGCCTGCCGGGCAACACCAGCAATACCTTGTTGCTCAAGCTCGAAGGGAACAACCCTGCCGGCTCGGTCAAGGACCGTCCGGCGCTGTCGATGATTACCCGCGCCGAGTTGCGTGGGCAGATCAAGCCCGGCGACACCCTGATCGAAGCCACCTCCGGTAACACCGGGATTGCCCTGGCCATGGCTGCGGCGATCAAGGGCTACAAGATGGTCCTGATCATGCCCGACAACGGCAGCGCCGAGCGCAAGGCGGCGATGACCGCCTATGGCGCCGAATTGATCCTGGTCACCCAGGAAGAAGGCATGGAAGGCGCGCGCGACCTCGCCGAGCGCATGGCTGCCGAAGGCCGTGGCCTGGTGCTGGACCAGTTCGCCAACGGGGACAACCCCGAGGCGCATTACACCACCACCGGCCCGGAAATCTGGCGCCAGACCCAGGGCACCATTACTCACTTTGTGAGTTCGATGGGCACCACCGGCACCATCATGGGCAACTCGCGCTACCTCAAGGAGCAGAACCCCGAGATCCAGATCGTCGGCCTGCAACCGATGGAAGGTGCGTCGATCCCGGGGATCCGTCGTTGGCCCGAAGAATACTTGCCGAAGATTTATAACGCGGCCCGCGTCGATCGCATCATCGACATGGCCCAGCGTGAAGCCGAAGACACCACCCGCCGGTTGGCCCGTGAAGAAGGCATCTTCTGCGGCGTGTCGTCTGGTGGCGCCGTGGCCGGAATGTTGCGCTTGTCCCAAGAGTTGGAAAACGCGGTGATCGTCGCGATCATCTGTGACCGTGGCGACCGTTACCTGTCGACCGGCATTTTCGACGCGCCCAACTGATGGCCAAGCACGAGAGAGGCCTGCGCTTCCAACCGACGGGCGGCAGCCGGGCCCCACAGATTCCTGTAGGCAAGAAGCAGCGCCTGACCATCGAGCGCCTGGCCAACGACGGCCGTGGCATCGTGTTCTTTGAAGGCCGCACCTGGTTTGTGGTGGGTGCCCTGGCCGGTGAAGAGGTTGAGGCGCGGGTGTTGGGCGCCCACGGCAAAGTGGTCGAGGCGCGCACCGAGCGGGTGTTCACCGCCAGCGAACTGCGCCGCCCGGCGCCGTGTGTGCATGCCGGCCGCTGTGGCGGTTGCAGCCTGCAACACTTGCCCCATGACGAACAGCTCGCCCTGAAACAGCGCATGCTCGCCGAGCAATTATCCCGTGTGGCGGGTGTCGAACCTCAAGAGTGGGCCGCGCCTCTGAGCGGGCCGGAATTCGGCTATCGCCGCCGTGCGCGGGTGGCCGTGCGCTGGGACGCCAAGGCGAAGAAACTCGAGGTCGGCTTTCGTGCCGTTGCCAGCCAGGACATCGTTGCCATCGACGATTGCCCGGTGCTGGTACAGGCTTTGCAACCGATCATGCAGCGGTTGCCAAACATGCTGCGGCGTTTGAGCAAGCCTCAGGCGTTGGGGCATGTGGAATTGTTCAGTGGGTCGTCGATTGCCGTGTTGTTGCGACATATGTCGCCGTTGTCCGAGGCGGACCTGACGATCCTGCAGGAATTTTGCACCTTCCATGAAGCGCAACTGTGGCTGCATGGCGAGGGCCAGCCGCAACCGTTCGAACCCGACCAGGCCTTGGGCTATCGTCTGGAACAGTGGGATTTGCAGTTGGCGTATCGCCCGGGAGATTTCGTGCAGGTCAATGCCGGGGTCAACGAGGCGATGGTTGCCCAGGCCCTGGAATGGCTGGCGCCAAAGCCCGACGAGCGGGTGCTGGATTTGTTTTGTGGCTTGGGCAACTTCGCCTTGCCATTGGCTCGCCAAGTGCGGGAAGTGGTGGCGGTGGAAGGCGTACAAGCCATGGTGGAGCGGGCGGCACTGAATGCCGTCAGCAATGATTTGCATAATGTGCAGTTTTTTCAGGCCGATTTGTCCCAGCCTTTGACCGACGCGGAATGGGCCAAAGAGGGCTTTTCTGCGGTACTCTTGGACCCACCCCGCGATGGAGCCCTGGAGGTTGTGCGCAAGCTCGCCACCCTGGGGGCTGATCGCCTGGTGTATGTGTCCTGCAACCCGGCAACGCTGGCGCGGGACACGGTCGAATTGGTCAAGCAAGGCTACCGGCTAAAACGTGCCGGGATCCTCGACATGTTTCCCCAGACGGCCCATGTCGAGGCCATGGCGTTATTTGAGGCGGGCTAGGATGCCCGTTTAATCCGACTGGCCTGCATCTCCTGGGCCTGTGACCTGCCAGGGAGCGTGCATAAGCTTTTTTTGTAAAGCAGGTCAGCGATGATTTTGACGCACTAAAAGGTGCGTCGTAGGGAAGGTAAGCAAGATGGTACAGGTGAGAGCACACCAGCCGATCAACACCGACGGCAGTATCAATCTCGAGGCATGGCTGGATCATGCCATCAGTGTCGACCCGGCACTGGACCGTGAAGCCTTGAAAGCAGCCTGCGAGTTCGCTCGTGAGTCTGAGCAGCAAGACAATGCGGCCAAGAACCTGTGGGCCGAAGGCACTTCGAGCTTTCGCACCGGGTTGGAAATCGCCGAGATCCTCGCCGATCTCAAGCTCGATCAGGATTCGCTGATCGCAGCCGTGCTGTATCGCGGCGTGCGCGAGGGGCATATTCAATTGCCCACCGTCAGCCAGCGTTTCGGCACCGTGGTGGCCAAGCTGATCGACGGCGTGCTGCGCATGGCGGCGATCAGTGCCAGCCTGAGCCCGCGCCAGTCGATGGTGTTGGGCACCCAGGGCCAGGTGGAGAACCTGCGCAAGATGCTGGTGGCGATGGTCGACGACGTACGCGTCGCGCTGATCAAGCTGGCCGAACGCACCTGCGCGATTCGTGCGGTGAAAACCGCCGACGACGAAAAGCGCAATCGCGTGGCTCGCGAGGTGTTCGACATCTACGCGCCGTTGGCCCACCGCCTGGGCATCGGCCATATCAAGTGGGAGCTGGAGGACTTGTCCTTCCGTTACCTCGAGCCCGATCAATACAAACAGATTGCCACGTTGCTCCACGAGCGGCGGCTTGACCGTGAGCGTTTCATCGCCGACGTGATGACCCAGCTGCGCACGGAATTGCAGGCCACCGGCGTTGAAGCCGACATCAGTGGCCGGGCCAAACACATCTATTCCATCTGGCGCAAAATGCAGCGCAAGGGCCTGGCGTTCAGCCAGATCTACGACGTGCGCGCCGTGCGCGTGCTGGTACCGGAAATGCGCGACTGCTACACCGCGCTGGGTATCGTCCACACGCTGTGGCGGCATATCCCCAAGGAGTTCGACGACTACATCGCCAACCCCAAGGAAAACGGTTACCGCTCGTTGCACACGGCAGTGATCGGCCCTGAGGGCAAGGTGCTGGAAGTGCAGATCCGCACGCACGCCATGCACGAAGAGGCGGAGCTGGGTGTATGCGCTCACTGGCGCTACAAGGGCACCGATGTCAAGGCCGGGTCCAACCAGTACGAAGAGAAAATCTCCTGGTTGCGCCAGGTGCTGGAATGGCACGAAGAACTGGGTGATATCGGCGGTTTGGCTGACCAGTTGCGGGTGGACATCGAGCCAGATCGGGTCTACATCTTCACCCCTGATGGCCATGCGATCGACTTGCCAAAGGGCTCCACGCCGCTGGATTTTGCCTACCGCGTGCACACCGAGATCGGCCACAACTGCCGTGGCGCGAAGATCAACGGGCGCATCGTGCCGCTCAACTACAGCCTGCAGACCGGTGAACAGGTCGAGATCATCACCAGCAAGCACGGTACGCCGAGCCGCGACTGGCTGAACCCGAACCTGGGCTACATCACCACGTCCCGGGCGCGGGCGAAGATTGTTCACTGGTTCAAATTGCAGGCGCGTGACCAGAACGTCGCCGCCGGCAAAACCTTGCTTGAACGCGAATTGGCGCGCCTGGGCCTGCCACAGGTGGACTTCGACAAGCTGGCCGAAAAGGCCAACATGAAGATCGCCGAAGACATGTTCGCCGCCCTCGGTGCCGGCGATCTGCGCCTGGCGCAGTTGGTTAATCTGGCCCAGCAACTGGTTGAGCCGGAGCGTGGCAGCGAGCAGCTGGAGCTGATTCCGCGTAAAGCCACCGGCTACAAACCGGGCAAGCGTGGTGATATCCAGATCCAGGGTGTCGGCAACCTGATGACGCAAATGGCCGGCTGTTGCCAGCCATTGCCGGGCGACGCCATCGTCGGTTACATCACCCAAGGCCGTGGGGTGAGCATTCACCGCCAGGATTGTGCCTCGGTGTTGCAACTGGGCGGGCGCGAGCCGGAGCGGATCATCCAGGTCAGTTGGGGCCCGGTGCCGGTGTTGACCTATCCGGTGGACATCGTCATCCGCGCCTACGACCGTTCCGGCCTGCTGCGCGACGTGTCGCAGGTGCTGCTCAATGAGCGGATCAACGTGCTGGCGGTCAACACCCGCTCGAATAAAGAGGACAACACTGCGTTGATGTCCCTGACGATCGAAATTCCGGGGCTGGACGCGTTGGGTCGGTTGCTGGGGCGTATTTCCCAGCTGCCGAACATCATTGAGACCCGGCGCAACCGGACACCATGAGTAGCTGGATGAGCGCGGACTAAAATGTCGGAGCGGGCTTGCTCGCGAAGGCGGTGTGTCAGTCAACCATCAGGTAACTGGCACGACGCCTTCGCGAGCAAGCCCGCTCCCACATTTGATCTTCAGCGTTCCCACTTCTGCGGAAAGAGACTGATGTATTCACTTGAAGACCTGCTGCACCTGATGAACCGCCTGCGCGACCCGCAATACGGTTGCCCGTGGGACATCAAGCAAACCTACGCCACCATCGTCCCCCACACCCTGGAAGAAGCCTACGAAGTCGCCGACGCCATCGAGCGCGGGGATTTTGATCACCTGCAAGGTGAACTGGGCGATCTGTTGTTCCAGGTGGTGTATTACAGCCAGCTGGCGCGAGAAGAAGGGCGCTTCGAATTTGCCGGGGTGATCGACAGCATTACCCGCAAGCTGATTCGCCGACACCCGCACGTGTTCCCCACCGGCGATCTGTATGCGCCGCTGGATATCCCGCAGTTGAGTGAGGAACAGGTCAAGCAGCGCTGGGAGGAAATCAAGGCCGAGGAGCGTGCGGAAAAGTCCGACGCGCCGCAGCAACTATCCCTGCTGGATGACGTGCCCACGGCCTTGCCGGCGCTTTCCCGCGCCGCCAAATTGCAAAAGCGCGCCGGGCAGGTTGGCTTCGACTGGCCGGCTGCGTTGCCGGTGGTGGACAACGTGCGCGAAGAGCTGGATGAAGTGCTCGAAGCCATGGCCGATAACGACCCGGTAGCCATCGCCGATGAGGTGGGTGACCTGCTGTTTGCAGCGGTCAACCTGGCCCGTCATCTCCAGGTTGACCCTGAAGCGGCCTTGCGTTTAGCCAACGCCAAATTCGAACGACGTTTCCGATTTATCGAACAGGCATTGCGCGATACCCACCGTCCCATAGAAGATTGCACCCTCGAAGAGTTGGACGCCCTGTGGGGCGAAGCCAAACGCCAGGAAAAGAATCTGTCCAGCTGCGGCTGAGCCGTTGCCCAAGTGAGTAAGCACCATGAGCATTTCCCTTCGCGACCAGTTGCTCAAAGCAGGCCTGGTCAACCAAAAGCAGGCCAAGCAGGTCGGCAAAGAGAAACAGAAACAGCAGCGCCTGGTGCATAAAGGCCAGGTCACGGCCGATGATAGCCAGGCGCGCCTGGCCATTGAAGCGCATGCCGAGAAGGTCAAGCGCGACCAGGAGCTGAACCGTCAGCATCAGGAAAAAGCCGAGGCCAAGGCCCGCGTTGCGCAGGTCAAGCAACTGATCGAAACCTCGCGCCTGCCCAAGCTGACCACCGAGGACTACTACAACTTCGTGGACGACAAGAAGGTCAAGCGCCTGTCGGTCAACACGCTGATGCGCAACAAGCTGAGCAACGGCTCCCTGGCGATCGTGCATCACGGTGGCGGTTACGAGGTGATCCCGCGTGAGGCGGCGCTGAAGATCCAGGAGCGGGCGCCGGAGCGCATCGTCCAGATGAACATCCTGACCGAAAGCCAGGTGCCGGATGAAGATGATCCGTACGCGGCGTACCAGATCCCTGATGATCTGATGTGGTAAGGCTTTAGAAGCGACATTGTGGTGAGAGGGCTTGTTGTGGCGAGGGAGCTTGCTCCCGCTGGGGTGCGAAGCGCCCCCTGAAGCC
>NZ_NIXO01000004.1 GCF_002204795.1 Pseudomonas sp. K2I15 | reverse complement strand
ACACGAGCGTAATCATATTGACGAACGCACCCGGCTCAACGTCGATGAGGGTCGCAACGCCAACAAACCTGAGGGGCTATTGCGCGCCCTGTTCGATGATCAGGTCCACGACTCCCGCGCCTGGTTTTTGTATAAGGCAGGCCGCGAGCCATTTGGCAGTTATTTCAAACTGCGCATGGTGTTCTTCGGCGATGCGGGCAGGAGAGACATTGCGTTGTATCGCGAAGAAGACGGAGTGATGGTCGCAGGCGCCGAGACCCCGCTGTTCGCTGACCCAGCCCTTGTGGCGCAGCAGCCGGGCATGACGGATGAGCGCCGTGCGGAGGCGCACAAAGCCATCGATGAGCTTTGGCAGGCTTACTACGCCAGGGCGAAGGAGCTTAAAGATGCGCAGGTTTGAGTCTGTTTTCCGCCGGCTTGCACAAGGCGTCAAACCTTTGCTCAAGTTTGGCTGGTGGCGTTCGATAGTCGGTGCGATTTGCGGGTTGGCTGGCATCGCGCTCGTTCAAAATGCGCAGGCCGGCACCCTTGAGGCGATTAACCACACTCATTGGGCTATCAACCATTTCAGTGTGGATGGGCGCTCGGGTATCGACATCATTGGTCCTTATCAGGGGGGCGGAGGAGGGTGTTGCTATATCGCTCCGGCTCGGTGGCAACCAGGTATGACTGTGCGTGTTGACTGGGAAACCGGGGTAGGTAGCTCAGAAGGCTTTTCGGGTTTTGGTGATTGGCCCAAGTTTTTGGCTTGGAAAAAGGAAATCGACGCCCAAAAACGCCAACACTCCAAACGAGTCCCAATCCCCGACTACACCGGCCAAAAAGTTTGCGGCCTCACCGTGCATTTCCTGCCATGCGACGAGCTCCAGGTCACCACGTCCTGCTACGCCTACGGCAGCCCCGAATATCCGATCAAAACCCCTCTGCACCTGCCGGAGCCCCCGTCATGTCCGAAATAAAATTTGACCAATGGCCTATTTCATGCTGGTAAACGCCAGCTTCACCCCGATGGCAATCAGCACCGCCCCCATCGTCCGATCAAACCAATGCCCCATGCGCGCAAAACCGGCACGTACGCGCTGCTGGCTGAACAGCATCGCCACCAGGCAAAACCAGATCGCGGTCGCCACGGCCAGGTAAACCCCGTAACCGGCCTGGACTGCCAGCGGCGTGTGCGGGTTGATCACCACAGTGAACAGCGACAGGAAGAACAGCGTGGCCTTGGGGTTCAAGCCGTTGGTGACAAACCCTGAGGTGAACGCACCACGTGCGGTTCGCTCGCCCACCTCAAGGTCCAGGTCTTCGTCACTGGCAGGCTTGGCCGGCTGGGCGCGCAGGGCTTTGAAGCCGATGTACAGCAGGTAGGCCGCCGCCGCCCACTTCAGCGCGTTGAACAGCACGATGGACTGGGACACGATCAAGCCGATGCCCAGCAGCGAATACCCCACGTGCAGGAAAATCGCCGAGCCGACGCCCAGGGCCGTCCAGGTCCCGGCGCGCCGGCCATGAGTCACGCTCTCACGCACCACCACGGCGAAATCCGGGCCAGGGCTGGCTACCGCCAACAGGTGAATCAGTGCCACGGTCAAGAACTCGGTGAGGTACATGCACACTCCAGGAAGTAACTGATTATTTCATCTGATAGGCTCGGCAGATTACGCCTTCGAATCCCGCCGCAAAAGGTACAGTTGATGACGAACAATCGCCGCGCCGTCTTCCTTGATCACCCTTCCCTGGACCTCGGGGACCTGGACCTCAGCGGGTTGCGGGCAATCTTCAGCGAACTGAGTCTGTACGAGCAGACCACGCCGCAGAACGTTGTAGAACGCCTGCAAGGCGCGCAGGTAGCGATCAGCAACAAGATCACCCTGAATGCCGAGACCCTGGCGGCGTGCCCCGAGTTGAAACTGATCCTGGTGACCGCCACCGGCACCAACAACGTCGACCTCGCCGCCGCCCGCGCCCACGGCGTTACGGTGAGCAACTGCCAGGGTTACGGCACGCCGTCGGTGGCACAGCATACGATGATGTTGCTGCTCAATCTGGCGACACGCCTGAACGACTATCAGCGGGATGTGCAAGCGGGGCTCTGGCAAAAAGCCAAGCAGTTCTGCCTGCTGGATTATCCGATTGTCGAGCTGGAAGGCAAAACCCTCGGCCTGCTGGGCCATGGCGAATTGGGTGGTGCTGTTGCGCGCCTGGCTGAAGCCTTTGGCATGCGCGTGATTCTGGGCGCGATTCCAGGCCGTCCGGCCCGGGCCGATCGTGTGCCGTTGGACGAGTTGCTCACGCAGGTTGACGCGTTGACCTTGCACTGCCCGCTCAACGAACACACCCGCGACTTTATCGGTGCCCGCGAACTGGCGCTGCTCAAACCCGGCGCGTTTATCGTCAACACGGCCCGCGGTGGTTTGATCAACGAACAGGCCCTGGCCGATGCCTTGCGCAGCGGTCACCTGGGCGGCGCGGCGACCGATGTATTGAGCGTAGAGCCCCCGGTCAACGGCAACCCGCTGCTGGCCGGCGACATTCCGCGCTTGATCGTCACGCCCCACAACGCCTGGGGCAGCCGCGAAGCCCGGCAGCGGATCGTCGGCCAATTGATCGAAAACGCCGAGGGCTTTTTCAGCGGCGCCCCGCTGCGCGTCGTCAGTTGATAAACTGCGCCCCTTTTCAAGGAGCAGACCATGGATCCGCGCAGTGAAGTACTGCTTCGTCAGGCCGAACTTTTTCAAGGCGACGTGCTGCTGGTGGGCTTGCCCGCCGACGACCTGCTGGGCCGCCTGCCCAACGCCCACGGCTGGAGCTGGCACGCCGGCGATCAGGCCGCACTGGACGCGCGTTTTTCCGAGCGCAGCCAGTTTGGCGTGAACGTACCCGAGCGTTCGTTCGAGACGGCGGTGGTGTTCCTGCCCAAGTCCAAGGACCTGACCGACTACCTGCTCAATGCCGTGGCTGCGCGTTTGCCCGGTAAAGAGTTGTACCTGGTAGGGGAAAAGAAAGGCGGCATCGAAAGCGCGGCCAAACAACTGAACCCGTTCGGCAAACCGCGCAAGCTCGACAATGCGCGGCATTGCCAGTTGTGGCTGGTGACGGTGGCCAACGCCCCTGAGCCGGTAGAACTGGAAAGCCTGGCGCAGGTGTTCGAGGTGCCGCTGGCTGAAGGGCCGCTCAAGGTAGTGAGCCTGCCTGGCGTGTTCAGCCATGGTCGCCTGGATCGCGGCACAGCGCTGTTGCTGGAGCATCTGGACAAGTTGCCGAGCGGCCACCTGCTGGATTTCGGTTGTGGAGCGGGCGTACTCGGGGCGGCGGTCAAGCGGCGTTACCCGCATAACACGGTCACACTGCTCGATGTGGATGCCTTCGCGGCCGCCAGCAGTCGCCTGACATTGGCGGCCAATGGTCTGGAAGCCGAGGTGCTGACCGGTGATGGCATCGACGCCGCGCCGATGAATCTGAACACGATTCTGAGCAACCCGCCGTTCCATGTCGGGGTGCACACCGATTACTTCGCCACCGAGAACTTGCTGCGAAAAGCGGCCAAACATCTGGCAAAAGGCGGTGAACTTCGCCTGGTTGCAAATAGCTTCCTGAAGTACCAACCGCTGATTGAAGAGCATCTGGGCGTGTGCGCGATCAAGGCTGAAGGCCAGGGTTTTCGCATTTACCGTGCCAAGCGCGGCTGAACTCTTTTTGCAAAAGAAGGCTTGCCGAATGGATTTTGCCTAGGCAGAATCCGCTCCGTCCTAGGGGAGTAGTCTCCCACGAGCGCCATGCTCGTCCGGCATACGTCAACATACTTGGTCAACAGGCCATGGCGTATGCGACCCAGGAGTCCGCACAGACGGACCGGGGTTTGACAAGACCTATGACACGAACACCTTACCCGGGGCGGGAAGGCTGTACGTGTCATAGCCGTGTCGACCCGCCCCTGGAACCTACCTGATGCTGGATTCTCTGCTCGTCCCTACCGCAATCGTTGCCTTGGCCGAAATTGGCGACAAGACGCAACTGCTCGCACTCATTCT
This sequence comes from Pseudomonas sp. K2I15, assembly GCF_002204795.1. Lineage (GTDB taxonomy): Bacteria > Pseudomonadota > Gammaproteobacteria > Pseudomonadales > Pseudomonadaceae > Aquipseudomonas. The sequence goes on along the minus strand of NZ_NIXO01000004.1, from coordinate 163,714 downwards.
CGCTGCACGCTTTCGCAAACCCTGGCCGATCATCGCCGGCATCGTCGCCGCGACCCTGGCCAACCATGCGGCCGCCGGTGCCGTGGGGGCCTGGTTCGGGAGTTTCTTCTCGGATGCGGTATTGCACTGGGTCCTTGCGGCGAGTTTCTGCGCCACGGCGCTTTGGACCCTGGTACCCGACAAGCTCGACGATGACGAAGCCAGTACTTCACGCAAGTTCGGGCCATTCCTGACCACGCTGATCGCCTTCTTCCTGGCGGAAATCGGCGACAAGACCCAGATCGCTACCGTGATGCTCGCGGCGCAATACCCGGAACTGTGGCTGGTGATTATCGGCACGACCCTGGGCATGTTGATTGCCAACGTACCGGTGGTGCTGGCGGGGAATTTTGCGGCGGATAAATTGCCGCTGACGCTGATTCGTCGACTGGCGGCTACGGCGTTTTTCATCCTGGCCATTGTTGCGGTGTACAAGGCCATGCAGAGCAGTGGCTGGATCTAGTTAAGCCAGGCCCTTCCCACGCATTGCGTGGGAAGGGCCACTTTCAGGATTTTTTGGACTGCTGATACAACGGCATCACCTTCGGAATTGCCGCTTCCAAAGAGGCGATCCGACTGCTGGAAGCCGGGTGAGTGCTCATGAACTCAGGTGGCGAGCCTTCCGAGGCCTTGGCCATTTTGTTCCACAGCGTAATCGCCGCGTTCGGGTTGTAACCGGCACGCGCCGACAACTCCAGGCCGATCAGGTCTGCTTCGTTTTCATTGCTGCGACTGTTGGGCAAGGTCATGCCGTAGTTGGCCACGGTATCGGCCAGCGCCATGCTGTCCTGACCCAAGCCGAACAACGCACCGGCACCCTGCTTCGCCATCTCGATACCGTAGGCCTTGGACATGGCTTCGCGGCCGTGTTCGCGCAAGGCGTGGGCAATTTCATGGCCCATCACGGCGGCGAGTTCATCGTCAGTCAGTTTGAGATTGTCGATCAACGCGCTGTAGACAAAGATCTTGCCGCCAGGCCCGCAGTTGGCGTTCATCTCGTCACTTTTGATCAGGTTCACTTCCCACTTCCACTGCGCCGCATCCGGCCGGAACGTAGGGGCCTGGGCGATCAAGCGGTTGGCAATCGCCTGCACACGCTTGGCGTTGGCACTGGTCTTGTCCACCAGGCCTTTGCCGCTGGCGTCACCCAGCGTCTGCTGGTAGGACTGCGCATACATCTGGTCGACTTCCTGGCTCGACAACATGCTGAACATGTACTGCTTGCGCTCTACCCCAACGGCACCGCCGCTGGTGGTGTTAACCGACTGGCAACCGGCGAGCAATACCGCCGCACCCAACGCACATACCGCCACTGTCTTTTTCATCAACCTGCTCCCTGGAAACATGGCGCGTATCGTAGTCGGCCAATTGTATCGGCGCCAGATACAAAAGACGTGTAGCCGTCGGATTTCAGACATATCCCACACTGTCGAAAAAATCACAAACACCCGAATCGGCGCAGCAGTGGCGGTTGATCAATAACCTCAAGGCTTAACCCGGCGTCAAACACTCCGGCCCGTTGAGTTTCGGGTCGTTGACCATATTGGCCAGCACCCGCTCGCGCAACGCGGTGGGTTCACCGGCCAACAATGCCTGCAGGGTGTGCAACGGTGTCTCGGGGTTCAGCCAGGCTTCCTGCCCCGCTGCGTCCAGAATGAGCGGGCGGCGCTGACTCTGCGCGGCCTGGGTCACCACCGCCGTACTCAACCACACCTGTTCCTGCACCGGATACGCTTCCCAGATCGCCGCAAAAAACAGCGTGCTGCCCTCCCCCGGCGTCAGCCAGTACGGGCGCTTGCGCTGGGTGCCGCGCCATTCGTAGAAGCCATTGGCGGGCAATAAGCAGCGGCGCTGGCGAAAGGCTTCGCGAAACATCGGTTGCTCGGCCAGGGTTTCCGCCCGGGCATGGGCAGGGGTGCGAGAGAGGTCGGTCAGCCAGGGCGGCGTCAGGCCCCAGCGCGCCCGCGCCAGGGTGTGCTGGCCGTCACTCAGGCGCTGGATCAGCACCGAATCATTGGGAGAAATGTTCCACTGGGCCTGCTGGTCGGCCGGAAAGCCCGGCAAGGCAGCAAACGTGGGGTTCCAGCGAAACAGGGCATAACGTCCACACATGGGGCAACACGACTCTTGGAGAAACTGGCCGACAGCCTAACAGACCAACACGTCGGGAAAGCTGTCGGGTTCATCCCCCGGCACCGGTTGCGCCTCGTTGTAGGCGGTGATCAGCTCACGGGCGTAGGCGGCCTGGTCGTTCTCCACCGCCAGCGCCAGCAGGCCGTAGATCGGCAGTTCGCCGGTGCCACCGAGCAAATCGCGCCCCACCAGGTGCGCGGTGATGCCCTCGCTTTCGAGCATGCCTTGCAGCAGCTCGCCTTCCATCAGGTTTTCCGGCTCGTAGATTCGCTGCATGGGCGTACCTTTATTCGTTCTCGCTGCGCACGTAGAGCATCCATTCGCTGCCATGCACCTGCAGGTCGAACGTAATGGGCCGGCAGCATACCGGGCAGTCTTCTATATATTCCTGATCGCCCCCCGACAGGTCCAGTAACGCCGTGACTACCTCTCCACAATAAGGACATTCGTACGACTCCTCTTCCATCGCGGTCTCCAAGGTGACTTGTGCGTATAATCGCCGGTCTATTTACAGGGCTATTTTTCGTCCCGACCAATTGCCTGGACCACGCCCTGATATTTATTGATCCAAACCTTTACTTACCCTAGCCGTTTCTAACAAGAGAGCATGATGGGCGAATTCGATACCATCCGACCTTACAACGACAGCGAAGTCCCGGCAGTGCTGGCCCGGCTGTTCAGTGACAAGGCCTTTCTGGACATATTGACCCACTTTCGCTTCCCGCGCTTTGCCGGCACCTTTGGCTGGCTGCTCAAGCCGATGATCGCCCACAAACTGCGCCGTGAGTTCGCCGGCGTCACTACCGTGGCCACGCTACAGGACAAAGTCGAATTTTACGTCGACCACACCATCGAGCGGGCAACCGACGGCGTGACCTACACCGGCGTCGAGCAGTTCAAGTCCGGCAGTGCCTACCTGTTCCTGGCCAACCACCGCGACATCGTGATGGACCCGGCCTTCGTCAACTACGCCGTGTACCACGCCGGCCTGCCGACACCGCGCATCGCCATCGGTGACAACCTGCTGCAAAAGCCGTTTGTCAGCGACCTGATGCGCCTGAACAAAAGTTTTATCGTGCACCGCTCGATCACCGGGCGTAAAGAGAAGATGGCCGCTTATCAGCTGCTGTCGGCCTACATCAACCATTCGATTCGCAACGACTGCCAGTCGATCTGGATCGCCCAGGCCGAAGGTCGCGCCAAGGATGGGGATGATCGCACCGAGTCGGCGATCCTCAAGATGTTCCACATGAGCCGCAAGGACGAGCCGTTCGCCGAGGTCATCCAGTCACTGAACCTGACGCCGGTGTCCATCAGCTACGAGTACGACCCGTGCGACGCAGCCAAGGCCCGCGAGCTGTACATCCGCGCCACCACCGGCACCTACAGCAAGGCGCCAGGGGAAGATGACGTGAGCATTGCGCTGGGCATTACCGGCTACAAAGGCCGGGTGCACGTCAACTTCGCGCCGCCGATCACCGAGGCGTTCGAAGACACCAAACTGTTGGCGATCGAAATGGACCGGCAAATTCTGGGCGGTTATCGCTTGTTCCCGGTGCATTACCTGGCCTACGCACAATGGAGCGATGCCGACCCGCAATTGCAGGTGCCGACCGCAGCCGAGGTATTCCCGGCGGATGAGTTGGCCAAGGCTAAAGCGGAGTGGGAGCGGCGTTTGAATGCGTGCCCGGCCGAGCATCGGCCGTACATGGTGCTGCAATACGCGACGCCGGTGAGGAACCAGTACCGGGTCAAGGCAGGGATTGCCCTGTAACCCGGTCAGAGCAACAGAGCAAACCCAATGTGGGAGCGGGCTTGCTCGCGAAGACGGTGGATCAGCCAAGCACGTATTGACTGACACTGCGCTTTCGCGAGCAAGCCCGCTCCCACATTTGTTTTTAGGGTGTTCTTACAATCGGGTACTGATCCAGGACACCAGCAACGCCAGCCCAAGACAGACAAAGCCCAGCCGGTAGAACAGGCGATGGGTACGCTGCGTCAGCACATCAAGAAACAGCATCGGTTGATCGATAGCGCGCAGCTCGCTTTGCGCGGCAAGCCTGGCCATCGCACGCTGTTCGCGCAGCCGTGTGACAAACAGCAGCCAGGCCGCCGGGCAGGCTAGCAACAGGGCAAGGAAATTGAGCAGTAGTGCGGTCAGCGACATCGCAAACCCCAATGTATCAGTGTCCTGGTATCAGCTCAGATACAAACCTGAATGATATGCGCCGCCTGCGCGTTATTGCTCCTTCCCCATGATGGCTAATGTATCCAGTAATTTACCCCGTCACCTGAACGTCACCTTAACAAGCCACTCTGTTGCCCTTCTAAAGCCCGGGAGCTTGTCATGTTGCACGCGCAGAACCAGGATCGGCTGTATCTGATCGCCCCAAGCGATGAACAAGAGGCGCTGGTGGGCGGCCTGGCGTTCAATGTGCAGGACCGCCACTGGCTGGTGTACTGCGCCCTCGGCGGGCATCAGCATGCCGACCTGCCCGAGCTGGATTTGCTGACTGGGGTCAGTGTGCTGGACTTTTATGTCGAAACGGCGGCATGAATCCTACAGGCGTAAAAAAACCGGGCTCAGTGATGAGCCCGGTTTTTTATGGACGGTTATTGCGAGCTGAGAAGCGAACCGATGCTCGGGTCCTTGAACAGGCGCGTCAGGGCATCGCTCAACACATCGCTGACCAGCTTGGTGTTGGTTTCCTGGTTCGGCGCCATGCCGAAGCGCTGGTCCAGGGACGCGCCGTAACGGCCGCTGTAGCGACGGGTGCCGGCAGTCACGTCGGACTTGAAGGTCGCACCGATGGTGGCCTCTGTCACGTATAGGCCTTCCTTGGGCGACTGATACTTCAGCTCGGCCAGGGTAATGGTCAGTTGTGGAGCACCAGGCGAGTTGGCCGGAGTAAAGCCCAGCAGGCGCACAGCCGCTTCGGCCTGGGCTTGCAGCTTGGGCAGCACGTCGGCACCGGTCACCGTGATGGCGCTGGTTTCCGGGTACAGGCCGCCACGGGTGCCGAGGGTCGGCGACGGACGCCCGTCAACCACACGCACCGACACCGGCTGGCCATGGCCGACAGGCGCCAACTGAGTGGTGATTTTCGGTTGCGGGCTGAGTTGTTGCGGGCTGTGGGCGCAGCCAACCAGGGTCAAACTGGTCACAGTGATCAAACCGAACAACAGGCGTTGCAACATACTCATTTCTCCAGGACTAGATGCAAACAGGGCGCCAGTATAACGGTGAGCGCTCGCCACTCACCAGAATTCCTGAACGGTGGCTGAACTGTCGGCGAAATTACAATTTTCACACAGAACCGTCACCTCAATGTCATGCCAGACTGCCAACCTTTGCAGCATGTAACGAACCGGGTACAAAACCATGCGCCTTCTCAAATCATTGTTCTTTTCCCACGCCAGTCATCGCCACTTTGCCCTGCTCGATGCCCGGGGCTGCTGCCAGGCCTTCAAGCAGTGCAGCCTTCCGCCCGTCGGTGAAGGCTGGGTCGAAGTCGAAGAGACTCGCCTGAGCTGGATGCACCGCCCGCTGCCGGCCAGCGCCCGTGTCAGCCCACGGCTTTCGCAGTCACAGCCAGGGCACGCGTTGGCCTCCTGACCAGAGTGCTAATAAAAGTCATTAAACACGTCCATTTGCGCGCATTTCTTCGCTACAATCTCCCCCCGATTATAAGGACGTCTCCTGATCGGGCCTCGCAGCATCGCTAATGCCCTGGTATTAGCTCCCCGCACCGCCCACAGAGAGCCGCCCACACAGATCGAGTGAAGCTGGCGAGCTTGCTGTTTTCTCTGCAAACCATCGTCTTTACCCGAATCTGCCAGAGCTGCCATGCGCTCGGCCACTTGAGTTGTTTGCCCGTTTTGCCGCTTGCCGGCAGTGATTTCGGGCCAGGTGCCAGGCTGGGGCAGCCCTTTTTTGAGGTTCACGTCTTCAAAAGAGCGTGAAAAAAACGGGTTTTCACAACTTCACAAGAGTGTGGCGAGCAAATGAATAGTTTTGCGTTTGTACAAGCACCATCAGCGTCTGGAACAGCCTCACCACACAGGACCGAGTACTCCTCAAGAACCGGAGCTTGAAGCCTGTCCGCTACGGATTTGGTTGCACGATCGGACGAGCTTGACCATAAGTCGAATTGCCACAGGCGCCCTTAAATGCGTTCATACGCAGATCAGGCCCGGTCGGCAGCGTCCGCTTGCGATAAATTGCGAAGAATCGGACATGGCGATCCTGGCCATGGGTAACCTGGGGCATCACGTGAACCGCCCCGTCACTCCTGGCAGCCATGCCGTCAATTTGGTGCTGCAGATTTTGGAGACGCGTTAAATGGCGCATAACGAAGCAGTCGACGTAGTACTGGTAGGTGCGGGCATCATGAGTGCCACCCTCGCCGTACTGCTCAAAGAGCTCGACCCCGGCCTCAAGCTGGAAGTCGTTGAGCTGATGGACTCGGGTGCCGCGGAAAGTTCCAACCCGTGGAACAACGCCGGTACCGGCCACGCCGGCCTGTGTGAGCTGAACTACACACCGCAGGCGGGCGACGGCTCCATCGACATCAAGAAAGCCGTGCACATCAACACCCAATTCGAGGTGTCGAAGCAGTTCTGGGCTTACCTGACCAAGAAAGGCACCTTTGGCTCGTCCAAGTCCTTTATCAGCCCCGTGCCACACCTGAGCTTCGTGCAGGGCGAGAAAGGCGTGTCGTTCCTCAAGAAGCGCTTTGAAACCCTCAGCCAGCACCACGCGTTCTCGGACATGCACTACACCGAAGACCGCAGCGAGATGGCCGAGTGGATGCCGCTGATGATGCCCGGCCGCCCGCTGGACGAAAAAATCGCCGCCACCCGCGTGATGAACGGCACCGACGTCAACTTCGGCGCCCTGACCAACCAGTTGCTCTCGCACCTGACCAGCGCGCCGGATGCCCAGGTCAAGTACAGCAAGCGCGTCACCGGCCTCAAGCGCAACGGCGCCGGCTGGACCGTGAGCATCAAGGACGTCAACAGCGGCAATTCCCGTGATGTGGACGCCAAGTTCGTGTTCCTCGGCGCCGGTGGCGCGGCCCTGCCGCTGCTGCAAGCCTCGGGCATCGAAGAAAGCAAAGGTTTTGGTGGCTTCCCGGTCAGCGGCCAGTGGCTGCGTTGCGACAACCCGGAAGTGGTCAAACACCACCAGGCCAAGGTCTACAGCCAGGCTGCCGTGGGTTCGCCACCGATGTCGGTGCCGCACCTCGACACCCGTGTGGTCGATGGCAAGAAGTCCCTGCTGTTCGGGCCATACGCCGGCTTCACCACCAAGTTCCTCAAGCACGGCTCGTTCCTTGACCTGCCCATGTCGATTCGTGCCGGCAACATCGGCCCGATGCTGGCCGTGGCCCGGGACAACATGGACCTGACCAAGTACCTGGTCAGCGAAGTGCGCCAGTCCATGGAGCAGCGCCTTGAATCCCTGCGCCGCTTCTACCCTGAAGCGAAAGCCGAAGACTGGCGCCTGGAAGTGGCCGGCCAACGGGTGCAGATCATCAAGAAAGACCCGAAGAAAGGCGGCGTGCTGCAATTCGGCACCGAACTGGTTGCGGCCAAGGACGGTTCGTTGGCCGCCCTGCTGGGCGCATCCCCGGGCGCTTCGGTGACCGTGTCGATCATGCTGGAACTGATCGAACGCTGCTTCCCGGAAAAAACCGCCGGTGAGTGGGCAACCAAGCTGCACGAGATCTTCCCGGCTCGGGAAAAGGTCCTGGAGACCGATGCCGAGCTGTATCGCAAGATCAACACGCAGAACAACATCAGCCTGGAATTGGTTGATGCAGGAGCGAGCTTGCTCGCGAAAAACGTTAACGATGACGCAGCGCGCCTGGTTTAACGCGCTGTTCTCAGGTTCTTCGCGAGCAAGCTCGCTCCTACAGTAAAAAGCAAAAACGCCCCGTTCTCATGATGAGAACGGGGCGTTTTTTTTGTCCGCAGCAATCAGCCGCGGGCTTTTTCGATCAGCTCGATGTACTCGGCGGCGTTGCGTTGGTCCTTGATCACTTCAACGAAGGTCAGGCCATGCTCGTCCTTGCCGTCGAGGTCCAGGCCGGCCTCCTTGAAAAAGCCCAGGAAGCGCTCGAAGTCGTCGATGCGCAGGCCACGGTAGGCCTTGATCAGTTTGTGCAGGGACGGCGAAGTGGCGTCTACCGGCTCGAAATCCAGGAACAGCTTGATTTGCTCGTCGCCGATTTCATCACCAATCAGCTGTTTCTTATCTTTACGCATTACCGACTCCAGCCTGCAGACATTTACACGGGACCGCTAGTTTACCCGTGCTATTGCTTGGAGCGCACCGCCCCGGTGTGCAAATCGGCCCAGATATGGCCATTGGCGTAACTGAGGAACTGCACATACACGATGTCATTGCGCAGCAGATCGACGATCACCCGGTATTGGGTCACCGGGTACGACAAGGTGAGGGTTTTGCTTTTCTCGTCGAACACCGGCTTTTTCAGGCTTTTGCTTTCAGCGTCGAAGTTGAGGATCACCTGGGCGATTGTCGCGCCCTTGTTCAAGGACTTGCCCTTAAGGCGGACCATCAACGGCGAGGTCACCGGGATCGGTTGCTGGGTGGACTGACGCTGGTTACCCACCACCACCGAATACTCGGTGACTTGCAGCAATTGCTGCTGGTCCGGGGTTTCGGCGCGCAGGGTGAGGTCGTCAGGTGGCAGGAATTGGCTGTGCAACGGCGCCGGAGCGGCCGCCAGGGGCAAGCTGAGGGTCAGCGCCAGGACGGCGCAACTGCGGGTCAAAAAGCGCATGGGCCTCTCCGTGAAAGATAGCCCAGCACTTTAGCTCAATCGAACTGGGCAAGCATCCAGCGCTGATACTCAGCCGCTTCGGCCTCGCCTTCACGGGGTGCCCAACTCGCCAGTTCGCCCTCGCCCACCGGCCGATACGGCCCGGCCTTGCATTCGAACATCAAGGTATCGGGCTCCAGCACCACCAGGCCGTGAAACACGCCTGGCGGCAAATCGACGCCTGGGCATTCACCGCTGGCCTGCATCACGCGTTTGGCCAACACCTCGCCGGTCTCGCTGAAAATCAGCAAGCCCAGGCTGCCCTTGAGCACCAACAGGGTTTCCGCCTTGTCGGCGCTCAGATGACGATGAGGCGGCACATAGGTGTTGGGCTGCATGCCAACCGCCAGGCGATGGCACGGCTCTTCCATCTGGTGGAAGTTGTGGTGATGCCGGCCACGAGGGCTGTCAGCCGCTTTCTCGGCCAGTTCTGCGAACAGCGTTTGATCAAGAAAGCTGGCCATTGATTACATCCCTTTGACGGCGTAGATCCCGTTGGCGTTGCGCCAGTAGCCTTTGTAGTCCATGCCGTAACCGAAGATATAACGGTCGATGCACGGCAGGCCCACGTAATCGGCTTTCAGGTCAGGACGGGCCTTGCGGTCATGCTCCTTGTCGATCAACACGGCGGTGTGCACTTTGCGCGCGCCGGCGTGTTTGCAGAAGTCGATGATCGCGCCCAGGGTGTGCCCTTCGTCGAGGATGTCATCGATGATCAGTACGTCGCGGTCGATGAACGAGACTTCCGGCTTGGCTTTCCAGAACAGGTCGCCGCCGGTGGTTTCATTGCGATAGCGGGTGGCGTGCAGGTAGGACGCTTCCAGCGGGAATTGCAAATGAGTGAGCAATTTACCGGCGAAAATCAGGCCACCGTTCATCACGCAAAAGACCACCGGGTTGGTGTCGGCCATTTCGCGGGAGATGTGCGCGCCGACCTTGGCGATGGCCTCTTCGACTTGCGCTTCGGTGTACAGGCAGTCAGCCTCGCGCATGATTTGACGGATATGCTCGAGATCAGCAGACATGGCGCTCTCCAAGGGGGTGCTGTGGCAAGAAAAGCGGGCAAAGGTACGCATGTGAGGCGCAACGTTCAAGCCTTAATGGACTAACGTACTAGATGTCTATAGGACAACACCCTCGGATAGATTAATCTAGGCCGGTTTTTTTGCCCGCCGCCGGAGCTTTCCCCATGCCCATCCGTGAGATCCGCCATCCGCTGATCCGACACAAACTCGGCCTTATGCGCCGCGCCGACATTAGCACGAAGAACTTCCGCGAGCTTGCTCAGGAAGTCGGAGCGCTGCTCACCTACGAGGCGACCAAAGACCTGCCCCTGGAAAACTACGAGATCGACGGTTGGTGTGGCCCCGTCCAGGTCGAGAAAATCGCCGGCAAGAAGATTACCGTGGTGCCGATCCTGCGCGCCGGTATCGGCATGCTCGAAGGCGTACTCAGCCTGATCCCGGGCGCCAAGGTCAGCGCCGTGGGCGTGGCCCGCAACGAAGAAACGCTGCAGGCTCACACCTACCTGGAAAAACTGGTCCCGGAAATCGACGAGCGCCTGGCGATGATCATCGACCCGATGCTCGCCACCGGCAGCTCCATGGTTGCGACCATCGACCTGCTGAAAAAAGCCGGCTGCAAGGACATCCGCGCCATGGTGCTGGTGGCCGCTCCCGAAGGCATCGCCGCCGTCGAGAAAGCCCACCCGGACGTGCTGATCTACACCGCGTCCATCGATGAACGCCTGAACGAACACGGCTACATCATCCCGGGCCTGGGCGATGCCGGCGACAAGATCTTCGGTACCAAGCAGAAGGACGCGTGACCATGCAGGATGAGTTCAACGACCCGCTTTGGCGCCAGATCCTGTCTGGCGCACAGATGCTCTTCGTAGCATTTGGCGCGCTGGTGTTGATGCCGCTGATCACCGGTCTCGATCCAAACGTCGCCCTGTTTACCGCAGGCTTGGGCACCTTGTTGTTCCAAGTGGTCACCGGGCGCCAAGTGCCGGTGTTCCTGGCGTCGAGCTTTGCGTTTATCACCCCGATCATTCTCGCCAAGCAGCAGTTCGGCCTGGCGGCGACCATGGGCGGGGTGATGGCGGCCGGTTTCGTTTATACGTTCCTGGGCGCTGCGGTGAAGATCAAGGGCACCGGTTTCATCGACCGGCTGCTACCGCCTGTGGTGATCGGGCCGGTGATTATTTCCATCGGCCTGGCCATGGCGCCAATTGCCGCGAACATGGCGATGGGTAAAGGCGGCGACGGTGCCGAACTGATCCCCTACAAGACGGCCATGCTGATCTCGATGCCGGCGCTGCTCACCACGTTGATCGTGGCGGTGTTCGGCAAAGGCATTTTCCGCCTGGTGCCGATCATTTCCGGCGTACTGGTGGGTTTCGCCATGGCGTTCTACTTCGGTGTGGTGGATACCGCGAAGATCGCCGCCGCACCGTGGTTTGCCCTGCCCCACTTCACCGCGCCGGAATTCAACTGGCAGGCGATCCTGTTTATCGTCCCGGTGGCCCTGGCCCCGGCGATCGAACACATCGGTGGCGTGATTGCAGTGGGCAGCGTGACCGGTCGCGACTACCTGAAGAAGCCTGGCCTGCACCGCACACTGCTGGGTGATGGTATTGCCACCACTGCGGCCGGCCTGTTCGGTGGTCCACCCAACACGACCTACGCGGAAGTGACGGGAGCAGTGATGCTGACCAAGAACTACAACCCGAAGATCATGACCTGGGCGGCAGTGTTTGCCATCAGCCTGGCGTTTATCGGCAAGTTCGGCGCGCTGCTGCAAAGCATTCCAATACCGGTGATGGGCGGGATTCTGTGCCTGCTGTTCGGCTCGATTGCCGCGGTGGGAATGAACACGCTGATCCGTCACAAGATCGACCTTGGGGAGGCGCGCAATCTGGTGATTGTGTCGGTGACCCTGGTGTTCGGGATTGGCGGTGTGCTGGTGGGAACCGGCACCGGCCCGAATGACTTTGGCCTGAAGGGCATCGCCCTGTGTGCGGTGATAGCGATTGCATTGAATCTGCTGCTGCCGGGCAATGACGGCTGGAAGAACAAGAAGCCGGATGAGCCGCTGATCTAACTGCCAACGCAAAACCAATGTGGGAGCGGGCTTGCTCGCGAATGCGGTGTATCAGCAAACACATGTGCTGACTGACACACCGCATTCGCGAGCAAGCCCGCTCCCACTTTTTTTAGCGTCAGTGTGGCTTAGAGCTCGCCCAACGCATCGATCAGCGCCTGGTTCTGCTCAGGCGTACCGATGCTGATCCGCAGGAACTGGGCAATCCGCTCCTGCTTGAAGTGCCGCACGATCACCCCTTGCTCCCGCACCTTGGCTGCCAGCCCGGCGGCGTCGTGCCGTGGGTGACGGGCAAAGATGAAGTTGGCCGCAGACGGCAACACGTCAAACCCTTTGGCCTGCAACTGCGCCACCAGCTTTTCACGGCTGTCGATCACCCATTGGCAGGTGTTCTGGAAGTGTTCGCGATCTTCAAACGCGGCAGCCGCGCCGACAATCGCCAAGCGATCCAGCGGGTAGGAGTTGAAGCTGTTCTTGACCCGCTCCAGCGCCTCGATCAGGTCCGGATGGCCCACGGCCAGGCCTACCCGCAAACCGGCCAGGGAGCGCGACTTGGAGAGGGTCTGGGTCACCAGCAGGTTCGGGTAACGGTCCACCAGGCTGATGGCTGTTTCGCCGCCGAAGTCGATATAGGCTTCATCGACCACCACCACCGAGTCCGGGCTGGCCTTGAGGATCTGCTCCACGGCGTCCAGCGCCATCACGCAGCCGGTCGGGGCGTTCGGGTTGGGGAAGATGATCCCGCCGTTGGGCTTGGCGTAATCCGACACGCGGATCTGGAACTGCTCATCCAGCGGCACTGCATCGAACGCAATGCGGTACAGGCCGCAGTACACCGGGTAGAAGCTGTAGCTGATGTCCGGGAACAGCAGCGGCAGGTCGTGCTGGAACAAACCGTGGAAGATGTGCGCCAGGACTTCGTCGGAACCGTTGCCGAGGAACACCTTGCCCGCGTCGATCCCGTAATACTTCGCCACGGCCTGCTTGAGCAGGTCGCTGTTGGGGTCCGGGTACAAACGCAGGTTGTCGTTCAGCTCGGCCTGCATGGCGGCCAGCGCCTTGGGCGACGGGCCGTAGGGGTTTTCATTGGTGTTGAGTTTCACCAGCTTGGTCAGCTTCGGTTGCTCACCGGGCACGTAAGGAACGAGATCCTTGACGAGCGGGCTCCAGAATTTGCTCATGTTTCAGTTCCCCTGCTTATCGTCAACGATGCGGTATTCGGCGCTACGGGCGTGAGCGGTCAGCGACTCGCCACGGGCCAGCACGGAAGCGGTCTTGCCCAGCTCCGACGCGCCCTGGGGCGAGCAGAAGATGATCGACGAACGCTTCTGGAAGTCATACACACCCAATGGCGAGGAGAACCGCGCGGTGCCCGACGTCGGCAGCACGTGGTTGGGACCTGCGCAGTAGTCGCCCAGGGCTTCGCTGGTGTGGCGGCCCATGAAGATCGCGCCGGCGTGACGAATCAGCGGCAGCCAGGCTTGTGGGTCGGCCACGGACAACTCCAGGTGCTCCGGCGCGATACGGTTGGCCACTTCGATGGCCTGTTCCATGTCGCGCACCTGGATCAGGGCGCCACGGCCATTGATCGACTTCTCGATGATCTCGGCACGCTCCATGGTCGGCAGCAGTTTGGCGATGCTCGCAGCCACCTTGTCCAGGAATTCGGCGTCCGGGCTGACCAGGATCGCCTGGGCGTCTTCGTCATGCTCGGCCTGGGAGAACAGGTCCATGGCGATCCAGTCCGGGTCGGTCTGGCCGTCACACACCACGAGGATTTCCGAAGGACCGGCGATCATGTCGATGCCAACCTGGCCAAACACGTGGCGCTTGGCAGTGGCCACATAGATATTGCCCGGGCCCACCACCTTGTCGACCTTCGGCACGCTTTCGGTGCCATAGGCCAGGGCCGCGACCGCCTGGGCGCCGCCGATGGTGAACACGCGATCAACGCCCGCGATGCAGGCCGCGGCCAGTACCAGCTCGTTGATTTCGCCGCGCGGGGTCGGCACCACCATGACCACTTCGGTCACACCGGCGACCTTGGCTGGAATGGCATTCATCAGTACCGAGGACGGGTACGACGCTTTACCGCCCGGCACGTACAGGCCGGCGCGATCCAGCGGAGTGACCTTCTGGCCCAATACAGTGCCGTCGGCCTCCGTGTAGCTCCAGGAATCCTGCTTTTGTTTTTCGTGGTAGCTGCGCACCCGCGTGGCCGCCACTTCCAGGGCTTCACGCTGGGGCGCGGTGATGCGGGTCAGGGCCAGTTCCAGGCGTTCGCGGGGCAGGATCAGGTCAGCCATGGAGGCGACGTCCAGGCCATCGAACTGCCGGGTGAAATCCACCAGCGCCGCGTCACCGCGCTCGCGCACGGCCTTGATGATCTCGAGCACCCGCTGGTTGACCGAATCGTCGGACACGCTTTCCCAGCTCAGCAGATGATCCAGATGATGGGCGAAATCCGGGTCGGCAGCGTTGAGTCGGGCAATTGCAGTGGACGTGGTCATAGCGAGGGCCTCAATAGAATTGGCAAAAACTCAGGCGCCCGAAGGTGCGCTGACGTTCAATAACGAAGCGCGTTGGGCTGTGGTTGTGCCAGGCAAGGCGCGGGACGCTGGTAAGGGTTGTTTCCTTGCCAAGTCCCGCAACGCAGCATGGCGCGATCACAGTGCCAACCCGCAGGGCCTTACCTCAAAAGGCAGGCTGCTACGCGTCGCTAATTATTGAAAAAAGAATCTTCTACTAACATAAGTTGCCTTTTGGGGTAAGGCGCGATTCGTTATTGAACGTCAGCGCACCTTCCCAGCAGTCGTTTCCGCTTGGGCACCTGAGAATTCTGGCTATGAGGCGGATAGACGGGCGCGACCTAAGGCCGCGCAGGTGAGTCAACCGCGGTGTCGAGACTCCACTGCCTTGCGCAGGGTGTCGATCAACGCCTGGATACGGGCGTGCTGCATTTTCATCGAAGCTTTGTTGACGATCAGCCGGGAGCTGATGTCGGCGATAAAGTCCTGGGGCTCCAGGCCGTTGGCGCGCAGGGTGTTGCCGGTGTCGACCACGTCGATGATCTTGTCGGCCAGGCCGATCAGCGGAGCCAGTTCCATCGAGCCGTAGAGCTTGATGATGTCGACCTGGCGGCCTTGCTCGGCGTAGTAACGCTTGGCAACGTTGACGAACTTGGTCGCCACCCGCAGGCGGCCTTTAGGCTCGACGTCACCAACGCGGCCAGCGGTCATCAGCTTGCACAGGGCGATACGCAGGTCCAGCGGCTCGTACAGGCCCTGGCCACCGTATTCCATCAACACGTCTTTACCCGCGACGCCAAGGTCGGCCGCGCCATGCTCAACGTAGGTTGGCACGTCGGTGGCACGCACGATCAGCAGGCGAACGTCGTCCTGGGTCGTGGGGATGATCAGCTTGCGGCTCTTGTCCGGATTCTCGGTCGGCACGATGCCCGCTTCAGCCAGAAGCGGCAAAGTGTCGTCAAGGATGCGGCCCTTGGACAGTGCGATGGTCAACATGGGAAACGTCAGTCCTTCATCAGGCTATTGCTGTCCGGTCGCAATCGGCGCCAGACGCAGATCGAGGCCATTACAGCCTCGATTTGAAACAAATCAGCTAACAGCATACATCGTCCTGTGGCGAGGGAGCTTGCTCCCGCTGGGGCGCGAAGCGGCCCTGATCTTTGTTTAAAAAGACTGGGACTGCTGCGTAGTCCAGCGGGAGCAAGCTCCCTCGCCACAATGACCGTGTTTGCAGTTCCTGGAACTAGCCCGGTACGCGGCGGATTTTTGCGCCGAGCATCTGCAGCTTCTCTTCGATGCACTCGTAACCACGGTCGATGTGGTAGATGCGGTCGATCAGGGTGTCACCTTCAGCGCACAGCGCCGAGATCACCAGGCTGGCCGAGGCACGCAGGTCGGTAGCCATCACTGGCGCGCCCTTGAGCTTCTCGATACCGGTCACGATGGCAGTGTTGCCTTCGACCTGGATCTTGGCGCCCATGCGGTGCAGTTCATACACGTGCATGAAGCGGTTTTCGAAGATGGTCTCGATCACGGCACCGGTGCCTTCGGCAATCGCGTTCAGGGAAATGAACTGCGCTTGCATGTCGGTCGGGAACGCCGGGTACGGAGCGGTACGCAGGTTGACGGCTTTTGGCCGCTTGCCGTGCATGTTCAGCTCGATCCAGTCTTCACCGGTGGTGATTTCAGCGCCAGCTTCCTTGAGTTTTTCCAGGACGGATTCAAGGATGGTCGGATCGGTGTCCTTGACCTTGACGCGCCCGCCGGTCACGGCAGCAGCCACCAGGTAGGTACCGGTCTCGATGCGGTCCGGCATCACCTTGTAGGTGGCTGAGTGCAGGCGCTTCACACCTTCGATGGTGATGGTGTCGGTGCCGGCGCCAGTAATATTGGCACCCATGGCGATCAGGAAGTTAGCCAGGTCGACTACTTCCGGCTCGCGCGCGGCGTTTTGCAGCACGCTGCGGCCGTTGGCCAGGGCAGCGGCCATCATGATGTTCTCGGTACCGGTCACGCTGACGGTATCAAAGAAGAAGCTCGCGCCACGCAGGCCGCCTTCCGGCGCCTTGGCCTTGATGTAGCCGCCTTCGACGTCGATGGTTGCGCCCATGGCTTCGAGGCCACGGATGTGCAGGTCCACCGGACGCGAACCGATGGCGCAACCGCCAGGCAGTGCGACTTCGGCTTCGCCGAAACGGGCAACCATAGGGCCCAGTACCAGGATCGAGGCACGCATGGTTTTCACCAGCTCGTACGGCGCGATCAGGGTCTTGATGGTGCGTGGGTCGATTTCGACGCTGAGCTTCTCGTCGATCACCGGCTCAATGCCCATGCGACCGAACAGCTCGATCATGGTGGTGATGTCGTGCAGGTGCGGCAGGTTGGCTACGGTAACCGGGCCATCGCACAGCAAGGTAGCAGCCAGGATCGGCAGGGCGGAGTTCTTCGCCCCGGAAATACGGATCTCGCCATCAAGACGAGCACCGCCGGTAATAATCAATTTATCCATAAGAATCTCGACGCCTTGGGGGCTCAGGTGCGCTCGGCCCAGGCCGCGCGGCTGAAAAATTTCATAGTGACCGCATGGATGCTGCCATCGGTGATCCACGGGTTCAAATGGGCATAGATCTGCTGTTGACGCTTGACCGGGCTCAATGCCGCCAGTTCATCGCTAATCACGTTCAGCTGGAAATTGCAGCCTTCGCCCTCAACTTCAACATTAGTTTGGGGCAGCTTTCCTTCAAGGAAGCTTTTAACTTCTAGGGCCTGCATGATCAACCTCTATGGGCGCCCAGTGCGCGCGGGTCGCACATCATACAAAAAAGCCCCGCGCCTGCGAACCCCGCATAGCAGGACTCTGACGGGGGGCTTCTTTAATAATGTGTATTAAGGATGCGCCAACAGCTCGGTCAGACCGGAAACTTCAGCGATTTCACGCATGTCTTCGGGTAATGCACGGATGCTTACCGGCTTTTTGACGGCCTGCGCATCACGTATGAAACACAGCAGCAACGACAAGCCGACACTGCTGGACTTCACCACCGCGGAGCAATCCAGCACCAGCGCAGGAGAGGTACTGGCATTGATCAGCGCCTGGCCCTGCTTGCGCAGGGCCGGCCCGGTGCTGTAATCCAGCACGCCGCTGATCAGCAATTCGCCGGCCTCGCCGAGACGGATAGCCGACTCGGTCATTGGGCAGGTTTCCCGGCAGCTTTGTCGGTTTCTTCCTTGGCCTTGGCCACTTCACCGGCCCAACCGTTGATGGTTTTGTCCAGGTCGTTGCCATTGCGCTGCATGGCGTCCGCAAACTGGTCACGGAACAGCTTGCCAACGTTGATACCGTTGATGATCACGTTACGCAGCTTCCACTCGCCGTTGACCTTCTCCAGCGTGTACTGCACAGGGTACACCGCGCCATTATTGCCCTTGACGCTCATGTTGACGCTGGTGCGATCACCCGACTCATCCCCGGCCGGGGCGACAGTAATACCTTGGTTGTTGTACTCAAGCAGGGCGTTACCGTAGAACTGGAACAGACCCTTTTTAAAGTTTTCCTGAAACGTCTGCATCTGCGCAGGGGTAGCCTTGCGCGAGTACTTGACCGTCATGATGCTTTTGGAAATACCCTCGGCATCGACTACGGGGCCGACGATGGTGTTGAGCGCCTCATAGAAGTCGCTCGGGTCCTGCTTGTACTTTTCCTTGTTGGCACTCAGGTCAGCCAACATCTTGGTGGTGGTGTCCTGCACCAGGTCATGTGCGGAACCGCCGGTAGCGGCGTTAGCCATCAACGGCAATGCCGCAAGCAGTACCCACAGGCCACGTCGCAAAGTAGAGATCATGAACACATTCCTCATTTGGCGTCTTTATTGACGGTATTGAGCAGGAATTTACCGATCAAGTCCTCCAGCACCAACGACGACTGTGTGTCATGAATGGTCGAACCATCCTTGAGCAGGGCTGTTTCCCCGCCAACGCTGATACCGATGTACTTCTCACCCAGCAAACCAGCGGTGAGGATAGACGCGGTGGAGTCAGTCGGCAGGTTATCTACCTTCTTGTTCAACTGCATCGTCACCCGGCCGGTGAAGCTGTCGTGGTCCAGATCGATCGCCGTGACCTTGCCGATGGTTACACCCGCCATGGTCACTTTAGCTCTGACAGTCAAACCGGCGATATTATCGAAGTAGGCGTAAAGTTTATAAGTATCGGCGGTGGGGCTGGCCGATAGGCCGCTGACTCGCAGGGCGAGCAACAGTAAAGCCAGGATGCCAGCCAGCAAGAAAAGGCCGACACCGATTTCCACAGTGCGGTTTTGCATCAGAAATCTCCAAACATCAAGGCGGTCAAAATGAAGTCAAGGCCCAGTACCGCCAGCGAGGCGTACACAACGGTCTTGGTGGTGGCGCGACTGATCCCCTCTGAGGTGGGCTCACAGTCGTAGCCTTGGAATACGGCGATCCAGGTCACTACAAAGGCGAAAACGATGCTTTTAATGATGCCATTGAGCACGTCACCGCTGAAGGTCACGCTGTTTTGCATGTTGCCCCAGTAGGAGCCGTCGTAGACGCCCAGCCAGTCAACCGCCACCCATGACCCACCCCAAATCCCGACCACGCTGAACACCATCGCCAGCAGTGGCAGGGAGATGAAGCCGGCCCACAGGCGCGGGGCAACAATGTACTTGAGCGGATCGACACCGATCATTTCCAGGCTGGAGAGTTGCTCGGTGGATTTCATGTTGCCGATTTCGGCAGTCAGCGCCGAACCCGCACGCCCGGCAAACAGCAGCGCCGTGACCACAGGGCCCAACTCACGCAACAGCGTCAGGGCAACCATCTGCCCCACGGCCTGCTCGGAACCGTAGCTGGACAGGATATTAAAACCCTGCAACGCCAGCACCATGCCGATGAACATCCCGGAAACCACGATAATCACCAGGGACATCACGCCCACGGAGTGCAGTTGCTTGATCAGCAGGCCAAAACCGCCGCCAATACCGCCACGGCCGAGCAAGGCATGAAACAGGAAAATCGTCGAACGGCCCAGCACACCGATAATGTCGATGCCGGAGCGGCCGAAAAGGCGAACCTTTTCGAGTAAAGATGTCTTGCGCATCAGCGCTTCCCCAGAAGATCTGAGCGGTAGTCCGCTGCCGGAAAGTGAAAAGGCACCGGGCCATCGGGATCGCCGGTCATGAATTGGCGAATGCGCGGGTTATCTGCGTTCATCAGCTCTTCAGGCGTGCCCTGCCCCAGCACCTGGCCATCGCCCACTACATAGAGGTAGTCGGCGATGCTCGCGGTCTCGGCCAGGTCGTGGGAGACCACGATACTGGTGATACCCAGCGCATCATTGAGCAGGCGGATCAGCCGCACCAGAACGCCCATGGCAATCGGGTCCTGGCCAACAAAAGGTTCGTCGTACATGAGGATTTGCGGGTCGAGGGCGATGGCACGCGCCAGGGCCACCCGACGCTTCATGCCACCGGACAGCTCGTCGGGCATCAGGTCGATGGCGCCGCGCAGTCCTACGGCCTGCAATTTCAGCAACACAATGTCACGAATCATTTCATCGGACAGCTGGGTATGCACCCGCAGCGGAAACGCCACGTTTTCGAAAACGTCGAGGTCGGTAAACAGCGCACCGCTCTGGAACAGCACGCCCATGTGCTTTCGGGCATCGAACAGGTCGCTGCGCGAGAGGGTCGGCAGGTTCTGGCCATTGACCCAGACTTCACCGGCGGAGGGGCGCAACTGCATGCCCATCAGGCGCAGCAGGGTCGTCTTGCCGCAGCCGGAAGGCCCCATGATGCCCGTGACTTTGCCGCGGGGAATGCGAATATCCACATTATTGAAGATGCTGCGCGTACCGCGCTTGAAGGAAAGGCCCTTCAGCTCGACCGCGTAGGCGTTATCGGCACTCATCTAAACTCCTTGGGATGCAGCCTTTCACTCAGACACCTTGTTTTCGACAAATGCTTGCGCCGAAGAGACACAAAGACTGTGCGGACCGAACTGGCGGCGAACTATATCACTGCTGGTACAGCGCCCCCAAGGCCGGAACAGAGCTTGTTCAGAAACAGGACAGCTAAAAAAACCTTGCTGAGGTTCAATCTCAACCACAGGCCGAATGTACAAAGCCTGACGAACTTGCGTGAGGGAATTGATCATTACAGCTATAATCGCCGACTTTTCGTCAGGCTATACGATTTCAGACATGAGCCAATCCAGCGACCTTATTCAATCCGCACAACGCACCATCCGCCTCGAGCTTGAAGCCGTAGAAGGTTTGCTGGCCCATATCGACGCGGATTTCGTACGCGCATGCGAGATGATTCTGGCCAGCAAGGGCCGCGTTGTCGTGGTCGGCATGGGCAAATCCGGGCATGTCGGCAACAAGATCGCCGCCACCCTGGCAAGCACCGGCACCACCGCGTTCTTCGTGCATCCAGCCGAAGCCAGCCACGGTGACATGGGCATGATCACCCGGGATGACATCATCCTGGCGCTGTCCAACTCCGGCACCACCAACGAAATCGTGACCCTGCTGCCACTGATCAAGCGCCTGGGCATCCAGTTGATCAGCGTGACCGGCAACCCGGACTCGACGCTGGCAAAAGCCGCTGAAGTGAATTTGAACGTGCACGTTGCCCACGAGGCCTGCCCGCTGAACCTGGCGCCGACTTCCTCCACCACTGCGGCCCTGGTCATGGGCGATGCGCTGGCCGTGGCATTGCTGGAAGCCCGCGGGTTTACCGCCGAAGACTTCGCGTTTTCCCATCCGGGCGGCGCCCTGGGCCGTCGCCTGCTGCTGAAAGTGGAAAACGTAATGCACGCCGGCGACGAGTTGCCACAAGTGGCGCGCGGCACCCTGCTTAAAGATGCCTTGATGGAAATGACCCTCAAGCGCCTGGGCATGACCGTGATCCTGGAAGATGACGGGCGCCTGGCCGGGGTATTCACCGACGGTGACCTGCGCCGCACCCTGGACCGCAACCTCGACATCCAGACCGCGACCATCGACGAAGTCATGACGCCTCACGGCAAGACCGCCCGCCCTGACATGCTCGCGGCCGAAGCGCTGAAGATCATGGAAGACCATAAAATCCTGGCGCTGGTGGTGGTCGATGGCGACGACCGCCCGGTTGGCGCCCTGAACATGCACGACTTGCTGCGTGCAGGAGTGATGTAAATGACCACCGACCTGTTGCAACGGGGCAAGAACATCAAGCTGGCGATTTTCGACGTCGACGGCGTGCTGACGGATGGCCGCCTGTATTTCCTGGAAGACGGCAGCGAATTCAAGACCTTCAACACCCTCGACGGCCAGGGCATCAAGATGCTGATGGCGGCGGGCGTGCAAACCGGCATCATCAGCGGTCGCAAGACGCCTGTTGTGGAACGCCGCGCACAAAACCTGGGGATTCCTCACCTGTATCAGGGCCGCGAGGATAAACTGGTGGTTCTGGACGAGCTTCTTGGCCAACTCAACCTAAGCTATGAGCAGGTTGCCTACCTCGGTGACGATTTACCCGACCTGCCGGTGATTCGCCGGGTCGGCCTGGGTATGGCCGTGGCCAATGCGGCGGCGTTCGTTCGCGAACACGCCCATGGCGTAACCACCGCCCGTGGCGGCGAAGGCGCCGCACGCGAGTTCTGCGAGTTGATTCTGCGCGCCCAAGGCAGCCTTGAAGCGGCTCACGCCGCCTACCTATAGAGCGTTTTATGCTGAGTAAAAAGATTCGCAATTTCCTGATATTCGCAGTCATCGCCGCCGTATTTCTCGCGGTCGGCTACTGGAATATCAGCCCGGAGCGCTTCCTCGACAAGCCTGTTGCACAGGTTGACGAGAGCGCTATCGACTATTACGCCATCAACGCCCACAGCATCCAGTACCTGCCCGATGGCAAGGTTCAGTATGAAATGACGTCGGACAAGGTCGAGCACTTGAAGGCGTCCGAGGTCACGTTGCTGACCAAGCCGGACATGAACCTGTACCGCGGCGCCGAATTCCCGTGGCACGTCACCAGTGAGCGTGGCGAGGTCAACCCGGACGGCACCCAAGTGGAACTGATCGACTCCGTGCGCGTTGCGCGCACCGACGCCAAGAACCGCGACACCATTATTACCAGCAGTCGCATGACCGTATTCCCACAGAAGCAATATGCGCAGACCGAGCAAAACGTTAGAATCGACGGCGCTGGCGGTGTATCGACTGGCAAGGGAATGAAAGCGTATTTGAAAGAAAGCAGGATACACCTGCTATCGAACGTAAGAGGACAGTATGAGGCTCGTTAAAACCCTCCCTATTTTGCTCGGCCTGGGCGCAGCACTGGGAAGCGTGAGCGCCTGGGCTCTGCCGAACGATAGCCAGCAACCGATCCACATTCAGGCTGACGACGCGCAGCTGGATGACAAGCAAGGTATCGCGACCTACACCGGTAGCGTGATCATCACCCAAGGCTCGATGAAAGTGACGGGTAACACCGTGACACTGACTCGTACCCCGGCGGGCGATATCGACGTGGTTACCTCGGTCGGCAACCTGGCGTATTTCGAACAACTGCAAAAAGTTGGCGACCCTACCCCGGTCAAAGGCTACGGCAAGACGATCCAGTACCACGCCCAGCAAAATCGTATCGTGCTGATCGATCAGGCCCGCGTCATCAATGACGGCAACACCACCGACGGCGAAAAAATCGTCTACGACACGGTGAAGCAGATTGCCCAGGCTGGTCGCGCCACCGGCTCGAAAATCAGCACGCCGAAGCCGCGTATCGACATGGTTATCCAGCCGAAGCAGAAACCGGGCGCAGCCCAGCCGGCGCCGAAACCCGACGCGAAGAAGGCGAATTAATGGCAACCCTGAAAGCCCAGCATCTGGCCAAGGCCTATAAAAGCCGTCAGGTCGTGCGCGACGTCAGCCTGTCGATCGACAGCGGCCAGATCGTCGGCTTGCTCGGCCCCAACGGTGCCGGCAAGACCACCTGCTTCTACATGATCGTCGGCCTGGTACAGGCCGATCAGGGCCGCGTCCTGATCGACGACCTGGACGTCAGCCACCAGCCCATGCACGGTCGTGCACAGGCGGGTATCGGCTATCTTCCCCAAGAAGCGTCGATCTTCCGCAAACTGTCGGTTTCCGACAACATCATGGCGATCCTCGAGACCCGCAAGGAACTCGACCGCGCCGGGCGCAAGCAAGAGCTGGAAAGCCTGCTTCAGGAATTCCACATCAACCACATTCGCGACAACCTCGGCATGAGCCTGTCCGGCGGCGAGCGTCGTCGTGTGGAAATCGCCCGCGCCCTGGCCACTGCGCCGAAGTTCATCCTGCTGGACGAACCTTTCGCCGGTGTCGACCCGATCTCGGTCGGCGACATCAAGCAGATCATCCATCACCTCAAGGCCAAGGGCATCGGTGTGTTGATCACCGACCACAACGTCCGTGAGACCCTCGATATCTGCGAAACCGCGTATATCGTCAACGATGGACAACTGATTGCCGAAGGCGACTCCGCGACCATCCTGGCCAACGAGCTGGTCAAGGAAGTGTATCTGGGTCACGAGTTCCGCCTGTAAACACGGTGGTATCAGGCCATTCGCCATGGAGCGCTGGAGTCAATAAAAACCTCAGTATTTTTATTGTTACCGCGCTCTAGGCAAAGCCCCCGATATCAGGCATATAATTTGCTTATGTTTGGCGCTCACGCGCCCTGTCGTGGATGGCGCATTGCGCCGGCGAATAAGGTGTTAAGCCCCTGCCATGAAACCATCGCTAGTCCTGAGAATGGGCCAGCAGCTGACGATGACACCGCAGCTGCAACAGGCCATCCGCCTGCTCCAATTGTCGACCCTGGACCTGCAACAGGAAATCCAGGAGGCCCTGGAGTCCAATCCGATGCTCGAACGCCAGGAAGAAGGCGACGACTTCGATAATGCAGACCCGCTGGCCGATAACATCGAGCAAAAACCCAATCCCGACGTACAGGAACCCTCCTATCAGGAAACCGCCCCCACGGTGGACAACCTTGAGGAAGGTGAATGGAACGAACGCATTCCCAACGAGCTTCCCGTCGACACTGCCTGGGAAGACGTCTACCAGACCAGCGCCAGTAGCCTGCCCAGCAATGATGATGACGAGTGGGATTTCACCACCCGCACCTCCGCCGGCGAGAGCCTGCAGAGCCATTTGCTCTGGCAACTGAACCTGGCACCGATGTCCGACACCGATCGCCTGATCGCCGTGACCCTGATCGACTGCATCAACAATCAGGGCTACCTGGACGAGACCCTTGAGGAGATCCTCGAGGCCTTCGACCCGGAGCTGGACATCGAACTGGACGAAATCGAAGCCGTCCTGCACCGCATCCAGCAATTCGAGCCAGCCGGCATCGGCGCTCGCACCCTGAGCGAGTGCCTGCTGCTGCAACTGCGCCAATTGCCCGCCAAGACGCCTTGGCTGGCTGAAGCGCAGCGCCTGGTCACCGACTACATCGACCTGTTGGGCAGCCGCGACTACAGCCAACTGATGCGCCGCATGAAGCTCAAGGAAGATGACCTGCGCCAGATCATCGAGCTGGTGCAAAGCCTCAACCCGCGTCCTGGTTCGCAGATTGAATCCAGCGAAGCCGAATACGTGGTGCCCGATGTCATCGTGCGCAAGGACAACGAGCGCTGGCTGGTGGAGTTGAACCAGGAATCGGTGCCGCGCCTGCGGGTCAACCCGCAATACGCAGGTTTTGTGCGCCGCGCCGACACCAGCGCCGACAACACCTTTATGCGTAACCAGTTGCAGGAAGCCCGCTGGTTCATCAAGAGCCTGCAAAGCCGCAACGAAACCCTGATGAAAGTCGCCACCCAGATCGTCGAGCACCAGCGCGGGTTCCTGGAATACGGCGATGAAGCGATGAAGCCGCTGGTACTGCATGACATCGCCGAGGCGGTGGGCATGCACGAATCAACGATTTCCCGGGTGACCACGCAAAAATTCATGCATACCCCACGGGGCATTTATGAGCTGAAATACTTTTTCTCCAGCCATGTCAGCACCTCCGAAGGCGGCGAATGCTCGTCCACGGCGATCCGCGCGATCATCAAAAAACTGGTTGCCGCGGAAAATCAGAAAAAGCCGTTGAGTGACAGCAAGATCGCTGGTTTACTGGAGGCACAAGGCATTCAGGTCGCCCGTCGAACCGTCGCCAAGTACCGCGAGTCCCTTGGGATCGCGCCTTCCAGCGAGCGTAAACGTTTGATGTGACGGGCGGGCCATAGCGTTCCAGTGGCAGGCACCCCGGCCTGCCGCTTTATGCACTGGCAACGAAGGAGAAGCTGTATGCAAGTCAACATCAGTGGACACCAACTGGAAGTGACCGAACCGCTGCGCGCCTATATCGGCGAAAAACTCAAACGAATTGAGGGGCATTTCGACAAGATCACCAACGTGCAAGTCATCATGACTGTCGAAAAGCTGAAGCAGAAAATCGAAGCCACCTTGCGTATACCCGGCGGGGAAGTAGTCGCCAATGCCGAGCATTCAGATATGTATGCTGCCATTGACGACCTTACCGACAAGCTGGATCGCCAAATCAAAAAGCATAAGGAAAAGCAGCAGAGCCTTCTTCAAGGCACTGGCCGCTAACACTCCCCACCCATGATTCGACTTGAAACCATCCTGACCCCCGGCCGCTCCCTCGTGAACGTGCCGGGAGGCAGTAAAAAGCGTGCCCTCGAACAAATTGCCAACCTGATCGGCCGCGAAGTGCCCGATCTGGATACGCAAGCTGTGTACGAGGCTTTGATCGCCCGTGAAAAGCTCGGCTCGACCGGCTTTGGCAACGGCATCGCCATTCCTCACTGCCGCCTGCAAGGCTGTGAGTCTCCGGTCAGCGCCCTGCTGCACCTGGACGCCCCCATCGATTTCGACGCCATCGACGGCGCGCCGGTAGACCTGCTGTTTGTACTGCTGGTCCCGCAAGCCGCCACCGATGCGCACCTGGAACTGCTTCGGCAGATCGCCAGCATGCTCGACCGCAAAGAAGTACGCGACAAACTGCGCAGCGCCCCCAGCAATGAGGCGCTCTACCAGGTTGTCCTGGATGAACAAAACGGGCAGTAATCATGCGTTTGATCATCGTCAGCGGCCGTTCCGGCTCAGGTAAAAGCACCGCCCTCAATGTTCTTGAGGACAACGGCTTCTATTGCATCGACAACCTGCCCGCCGGCCTGCTGCCGGAACTGGCGGAACGCGCACTGATTCATACCGAGCTGGCGCAACCGCTGGTCGCCGTCTCGATTGACGCACGCAACCTGCCCAGCCACCTCACACGCTTCCCTGAGCTGCTCGAAGAAGTGCGGGCCAAGCATATCCACTGCGATGTGCTGTACCTGGACGCCGACGAAGAAACCCTGCTCAAGCGCTTCTCCGAAACCCGTCGACGCCACCCGCTGAGCAGCCCGCATCGCTCGCTGGCCGAAGCCATCGAAGACGAGACCAAACTGCTGGGGCCGATCATTGACCTGGCCGACCTCAAGATCAACACCACCAGCCTGAACCTGTATCAACTGCGCGATGCGATCAAACTGCGCCTGCTGAATCAGCCGGAGCCGGGCACGGCGTTCCTTGTCGAGTCGTTCGGCTTCAAGCGTGGCATGCCGGTGGATGCCGACCTGGTGTTCGATGTGCGCTGCCTGCCCAACCCGTACTGGAAGCCGGAACTGCGTGACCAGTCCGGGCTGGACCAGCCGGTGGCCGAGTACCTGGCGGCGCAACCGGATGTGGAGGAGATGTTCCAGGACATCTCCAGCTACCTGCTCAAATGGCTGCCGCGCTTTGCGGCCAGCAACCGGGCTTATGTCACCATCGCCATTGGCTGCACCGGCGGCCATCACCGTTCCGTCTACCTGACCGAACGCCTGGGCAAGGTGCTGCAACAAACCCTCAAGAACGTCCAGGTTCGCCACCGCGACCTCAGCTGAAAGGAACACCCCCGCGATGCCCGCTCTGGAAATTGAAATCATCAACAAGCTGGGCCTGCACGCCCGCGCCTCGGCCAAGTTCGTCGGCGTCGCCGGGCAGTTCCCTTGCCAGATCCGCGCCGGGCGCACCCCGGAGTCCATGGTCGACGGCAAAAGCATCATGGCCATGATGATGCTGGCCGCGGGCAAGGGCACGAAGATTCATTTGAAGACAGAAGGCGAGCAAGAGCAGGAAGCGATGGATGCGCTGGTGAAGTTGATCAATGACTACTTCGACGAAGGCGAGTAAACCCGCCTTCCTGTGACAAAGTGAAGCCGAGAGCGGCTTCACCCCAACGCTGTATCCATCACCATCATCAAACAAAACCCAATACATAGCCCAAGGCTGGCGAGCTTGTCATGGCCATTGCGCCGCGACTCGGGAATGACTTCGTGAGTCACCACCAACAGCATCGCCCCGGCCGCCAGCGCCAACCCCAACGGCAACAACACCTGCGCCAGGCTCACCAGCCAGGCACACAGCACGGCAAATACCGGTTCCACCAGGCCTGACGCCGCGCCAATCAAGAACGCCTTGACCCGCGACATCCCTGCCCCGGCCAGTACCAATGCAATCACCAATCCCTCCGGCACATCCTGCAAGGCAATGCCCATGGCCAGGCTGTCGGCATCAGGCATGCCGCCGCCCGCCGAGACACCCACCGCCATGCCTTCGGGAATGTTGTGGGCAATGATGGCGAACACAAACAGCCAGATGCGCGGCGGTATCACCGGATGCCCCGG
Source organism: Pseudomonas sp. K2I15 (assembly GCF_002204795.1). Classification (GTDB taxonomy): domain Bacteria; phylum Pseudomonadota; class Gammaproteobacteria; order Pseudomonadales; family Pseudomonadaceae; genus Aquipseudomonas. Next base: position 135,298 of record NZ_NIXO01000004.1, on the reverse strand, counting down.
GCTGCCCACCAGCATTTCCGGGCTGGCGCCGGAGACCTTGCGGTCTACCAGATACAGCCCGAAGGCGCCCAGCATGATGCCGAAACTGATCAAGCCGCTGGCGGCCCAGGGCGACAGTCCCAAGCTCTCAGCCGCCGCAATACCCGGCACGATCAGCGAAAACGCAGTCGCCGCCAGCATCACCCCGGCACCGAAGCCGAGCAGCGTGTCACTCACCGCCAACGGCATCCGGCGAATCACCAATACCGGAACGGCACCCAAAGCGGTGCCAAGCGCGCAAATGGCACCACCCTGCAAGGCGCGCAGGATGCGCGGTTCCAGGTCAAGCCAGGCCAGCCCTTGGGCCACCAGCAATGCAGTTCCTGCCAATAGCAGCAGCGAGCCAAACGCATAACGAAACATTCGCACGCTGCTGATCGCCAGTGTTTCAGTGCCCATAGTCGGCCTTAGATCTTGTTATAGAGGAGTTTCAGCCCAGCGCAGCCTGGTAGCGGCCGGCAACTTCCGGCCAGTTGATGACGCTGTAGAACGCGTTGATGTATTCCGGACGACGGTTCTGGTACAGCAGGTAGTAAGCGTGCTCCCAAACATCCAGGCCGAGGATCGGCGTATTGCCGTTCATCAGCGGGCTGTCCTGGTTGCCGCTGCTTTCCACCACCAGGGTCTTTTGCGGGGTAACGCTCAACCACGCCCAGCCACTGCCGAAACGGGTCAAGGCGGCTTTGGTGAACGCCTCTTTGAAGGCGTCGAAACCACCCAACTGCTCGTCGATGGCTTTGCCCAGCGCGCCGTCTGGCTTGCCGCCGCCCTTGGGCGACATAACGGCCCAGAACAACGAATGGTTGGCGTGACCGCCACCCTGGTTGATCACCGCCGCCCGGAGTTTTTCCGGCAATTGCTGCACGCTGGACACCAGCTTCTCCACCGGCCAACCGGCAAACTCGGTGCCTTCGACAGCCGCGTTGAGGTTGTTGATGTAGGTCTGGTGGTGCTTGGTGTAGTGGATCTCCATGGTTTGCGCGTCGATATGCGGTTCAAGGGCATCGTAGGCGTAAGGCAGGGCCGGCAAGGTGTAGGACATATCAATGAGCTCCATAAAAAGGGCTGTTGCGGGTCGACGCATCCGATGGCGCCACGTTGCTGCCCAGCAGGCGGTGGGTACGCGGGTACTCACCGTGATCGCTGATAAAATTCAGCAGTTCGACGTAGGTCTTGCTGCTCTGGCGCAGGGCCGCTTCCCGCAATAGCGGGTTCAGGCGGGTGTCCTGCATGGTCTGCAACAGGTGCTGGTGGATGGCGCAGAGGTATTCCGCGCTTTCTTCCGGCTGGTTCAGGCGCAGGTGCAGGTCCGCCAGGTTGTGATGGGAAATGACGCAAGCCGCCACCGCTTCGTCGGCATCCGCCCAGCGCTCAAACAACACTTGAGCCAGGGCCAGGGCTTGCAGGTAGGCCTCGCGGGCATCTACCAGCTCGCCCGCCATAAAGCAGCGATTGGCCCGTTCGATCGTGCGTTTCCAGTGCTCCATGGTGAGCCTCCAAAGCAGAGTCGGTGATTACACGCCGCCAGCCGTGAGCTTTTCCGGATCCAGCAAGATTTCCAGTTGGCTGCGGGGCAAGTCAGTGTGTTCGAGCGCCACATCAATCACCGGGCGGCCTTGTTGATAGGCCTTCTTGGCGATTTCGGCGGCCTTTTGGTAACCGATGATCGGGTTGAGTGCGGTCACCAGGATCGGGTTTCGCGACAGCGCCTCCTTGAGCTTGGCTTCGTTGACCTTGAAGCTGGCGATGGCCTTGTCGGCGAGCAGGCGGCTGGAGTTGGCGAGCAATTCCAGGCTGCTGAGCAGGTTCTGGGCGATGATTGGCAGCATCACGTTGAGTTCGAAGTTGCCGGACTGGCCGGCGATGGTGATCACCGTGTCATTGCCGATGACTTGTGCGGCAACCATCGCAGTGGCTTCCGGGATCACCGGGTTGACCTTGCCCGGCATGATCGAGGAGCCGGGTTGCAGGCCTTCCAGTTCGATTTCGCCGAGGCCGGCCAACGGGCCGGAGTTCATCCAGCGCAGGTCGTTGGCGATTTTCATCAAGGACACGGCGGTGGTCTTGAGCTGCCCGGAGACCGCGACGGCCGTGTCCTGGGAGCCAATCAGGGCAAACAGGTTCTTGCCGGGCGTGAACTGAATCCGGGTCAGGCGGCTCAGTTGCTGGCTGAAGCGCGCCGCAAACTCCGGATGCGCATTGATACCGGTGCCGACGGCGGTACCGCCCTGGGCCAGCGCCTGCAAACTCGGCAGCAGGTCCTGCAGGTGGCCGATATTCGCCTTGAGCTGCTGGGCCCAGCCATTGAGCACCTGGCTCATGCGCACCGGCATGGCATCCATCAGGTGAGTGCGGCCGGTCTTGACGAAGCGATGCACCTCTTCGGCCTTGTGCTCGATCACCTGTACCAGGTGCAGCAGTGCCGGAAGGGTTTGTTCGTGCAGCACCAGTGCCGCGCTGACATGGATAGTGGTCGGGATGATGTCGTTACTGCTCTGGCCGCAGTTGACGTGATCGTTGGGGTTGACCGGCTCGCCCAGCAAACGGCTGGCGAGGGTCGCAATCACTTCGTTGGCGTTCATATTGGAACTGGTGCCGGAACCGGTCTGGAAGATATCCACCGGGAAGTGCAGCATGAAGTCGCCTTCCAGCAAGCCCTGGGCGGCATCAACGATAGCCTTGCCCTGGGCTTCACTCAGCTGTTTGAGCTCAACGTTGGCCTTGGCCGCGGCAGCCTTGGCCAGGATCAGCGCACGAATGAACGGCGCCGGCATGCGCTGGTGGCTGATGGGAAAGTTGTTCACCGCACGCTGGGTTTGCGCGCCATACAAGGCCTCGGCGGGCACTTGCAGTTCGCCCATGCTGTCGCGTTCGATACGGGTGTTACTCATCGGAAGATCCTTGCACCAGGTCAGAAACAGAAATGGACGGCAGCAATTCGCAGGTCGCCAATTGCCAGGCAAAGGTCTGCCAGCGCTTGAGGCGGCAGGCACAGTCGGAAAGTTTTTCCAGGTCGCGCAACGGGCGCCAGGCCTGGTCCAGGCACATGGATCGCCAGTGCCAGGGCAAGGCGATGTCGGATGCGGTGTCGAGCAGCAGGCGCAAGGAGGTTTCGCCGATGATCCACGGGTGTGTCGCCGTGCAACAGGCGAGGTACCGGCCTTCGGCCAGGTAATGTTCGATCAGGCGGGGCTCGTCGGGATCAAGGCCGCAGCGAATCTGACGACTCATCCAGCGCCAGCTTTCCAGGTAGGGATCCTCATGCAGGACAGAACTCATGATCCATACTCAATCGGTAATGATATTTATTATTAAATGATATTGAGAATCAAAACAAGTCCGGAGTTGATCACCCAGAACTCCAGGCACAAAAAAAGGCGCGCCACCCAATGGGTGGCGCGCCTTTTTTACAGCGTCTGTCGGCGGGTTAGCTGCCGGCGACGGTCATCTTCTCGATCAACACCGAACCGGTGCGGATGTTACTGCGCAGTTCCAGGTCATTACCCACCGCGACAATCTGCTTGAACATGTCGCGCATGTTGCCGGCGATGGTCACCTCCTGCACGGCGAACTGAATCTCGCCATTTTCTACCCAGAAACCTGCCGCGCCACGGGAGTAATCGCCCGTGACCATGTTCAGGCCATGGCCCATCAGCTCGGTGACAAGCAAGCCACGGCCCATGCGCCGCAACAGCGCCGCCTGGTCTTCGTCGCCATGGGTCACGAACAGGTTGTGCACGCCGCCCGAGTTGGCGGTGCTTGGAAGACCGAGCTTGCGACCGGCGTAGGTGCCCAACACGTAGGACACCAACTCACCGTTCTCGACGAACGGCTTGGCGTAGGTCGCCAGGCCATCACCATCAAACGACGAACTGCCCATGGCGCGCATCAGGTGCGGGCGCTCATCGATGGTCAGCCACTCCGGGAACAGCTTCTGGCCGATCGCGCCTTCCAGGAACGACGACTTGCGATACAAGTTGCCGCCGGAAATCGCCCCGAGGAAGCTGCCGAACAAACCACCCGCCAGCTCTGCCGAGAACAACACCGGCACTTCGCAGGTCGGCACCGGGCGCGCGCCCAGGCGGCTGGCGGCACGTTGCGCGGCACGCTGGCCAATGCTGACCGGGTCCGCCAGCAGATCGCCCTGACGGTTTACGTCGTACCAGTAATCGCGCTGCATCTGGCCGTTGGCTTCGGCGATCATCACGCAGCTCAGGCTGTGACGCGTCGAGGCATAACCGCCAATAAAGCCGTGGCTGTTGCCATACACGCGGCAACCCTGATGGGTGCTCAAGGTGGTGCCATCGGCGTTCTTGATCCGGCTGTCGGCATCAAATGCTGCCGCTTCACAGATCAGCGCTTGCTCAATCGCCTGCTCCGGGGTGATGTCCCAGGCATGAAACAGGTCAAAATCCTTCAAGTCGCGCGCCATCAAGGCCGCATCGGCCAGGCCCGAGCTTTCGTCTTCAGAGGTGTGCTTGGCAATCGCCAGTGCTGCGGCGACGGTTTCGCGAATTGCTTCCGGACCACTGGCAGAGGTGCTGGCCGAGCCTTTGCGCTGGCCCACGTACAAGGTGATGCCAAACCCCTGGTCGCGGTTGAATTCGACGGTTTCCACTTCCCGCTGGCGCACCGAAGTCGACAACCCCTGCTCCAGGGACACCGCCACTTCACAGGCACTGGCCCCCTGGCGCTTGGCCTCGGCAATGATCTGCTCGACTTGTTCCTGCAGTGCCGGTAACGCTTGCGGACCGACGCTTTGGGCTGCACTCATGGTTTTCTCCACTCAAATTCTGCTTTCGGTTAAGGCCTTCGAGCGACCGGGCCGGACAAGCGGCCCCCGACTGGTTATCATGGCGGCGTTTCTTTGCGGACTGCCACCATGGTTGATTCTTACGACGACTCCCTCGATGGGGAGAAAAGCAAATCTCAGGTCAAACGCGAGCTGCATGCTCTGGTTGACCTCGGCGAGCGCCTTACAACACTCAAGCCTGACTTGTGTGCAAAACTGCCATTGACCGACGCCCTGCGCCGGGCTCTGAACGATGCGCCCAAGCACACCGCGAATATCGCGCGTAAACGGCACCTTATGTTTATCGGCAAACTGATGCGCGACCAGGACACTGACGCCATTCTGACTTTGCTCGATCAACTCGATGCCTCCACTCGCCAGTACAACGAGCGTTTCCATAACCTGGAACGCTGGCGTGATCGCTTGATCGCAGGCGACGACGCGGTACTGGAGAAGTTCGTCATCGAGTACCCGGATGCCGATCGCCAACAATTGCGCTCCCTGATCCGTCAGGCCCAGCACGAACTGGCGCAAAGCAAGCCACCGGCTTCCAGCCGAAAAATCTTCAAATACATCCGTGAGCTGGACGATAGTCAACGCGGCTTGCGCTGACCCTCTTCCCCGGGTGGCGGCCTTCGCCACCCGAAGCTCCCGTTCTTACGACCCCGTGCCACCCACGGTGATCGCATCGATTTTCAGCGTTGGCTGGCCGACACCCACCGGCACCGACTGCCCATCTTTCCCGCACGTCCCCACACCACTGTCCAGCGACAGGTCGTTACCGACCATCGACACCTTGCTCATGGCTTCCGGGCCGTTGCCAATCAACGTTGCACCCTTGACCGGCGCGGTGATCTTGCCGTCTTCGATCAAGTACGCTTCGCTGGTGGAGAACACGAACTTGCCGCTGGTGATGTCCACCTGCCCACCACCGAGATTGGCGCAGTAGATGCCGCGTTTCACCGAGGCGATGATTTCGGCCGGGTCGCTTTCGCCACCGAGCATGTACGTGTTGGTCATGCGCGGCATCGGCAGGTGCGCGTAGGACTCGCGGCGACCGTTACCCGTGCGGGCCACACCCATCAGGCGAGCGTTGAGCTTGTCTTGCATATAGCCCTTGAGCACACCGTTTTCGATCAGGGTGGTGCACTCGGTCGGCGTGCCTTCGTCATCCACGCTCAACGAACCGCGACGCCCGGCCAAGGTGCCGTCATCGACGATGGTGCAGAGCTTGGACGCAACCATCTCGCCCATGCGGCCGCTGTAGGCAGAACTGCCCTTGCGGTTGAAGTCGCCCTCCAGACCATGGCCAACCGCTTCATGTAGCAGCACGCCGGACCAGCCGGAACCCAGCACCACCGGCAACGTACCGGCCGGCGCAGGAATGGCTTCCAGGTTGACCAGCGCCTGACGCAGCGCTTCACGGGCATAACCCATGGCGCGGTCTTCGGTGAGGAAATAACGGTAGTCGGTACGCCCGCCGCCGCCATGGCCACCGCGCTCGCGACGGCCATTCTGCTCGACGATCACGCTGACATTGAAGCGCACCAGTGGCCGCACATCCGCCGCCAGGCCGCCATCGGTGGAAGCTACGAGGATGCGCTCCCACACACCGGCCATGCTCACGGTGACTTGCTGGATGCGCGGGTCCAGGGCGCGGGTGGCCGCATCCACACGCTTGAGCAGCTCGACCTTTTCGGCGCGGCTGATCACTTCCAGCGGGTTATCCGGGGCATACAACTGGGCCACGTCTTGGGTGCTGAACGCCTGCACCGTACCGTTTTGGCCGGCACGGGAGATCGAACGGGCTGCGCGAGCCGCCAGGCCCAAGGCTTCAAGGGTGATGGCGTTGCTATAGGCAAAGCCGGTTTTTTCACCGGACTGCGCACGTACGCCCACGCCCTGGTCTAGGTTGAAGCTGCCTTCCTTGACGATCCCGTCTTCCAAGGCCCAGGACTCGGAAATCTGCCCCTGGAAATACAGGTCGGCAGCATCAATGCCTGGCCCGGCCAGATCGCCGAGGACCGTTTGCAAGCTTTCGATGGTCACGCCACCGGGCGCCAGGAGGTGTTCACTGACTGAGGACAACAACTCGCTCATAGGTTTGGCCTTAAATTCATCGTTCTGAAGCAGGTCGCTGCGCGCCCTGCGAGAAAAAGCGCCGGTGGCCCGCCACCGGCATGCGCGTCCGTATCGACGCCTGTTCACTGCTGTCGCGTTCGGCCAGTAACACCGCCTCGCCTTGATCCTGTTGTGCCAGCACTCGCCCCCATGGGTCGATGATCGCTGCATGCCCGAACGTTTCCCGGGGCCCCGGATGCACGCCGCCCTGGGCGGCCGCCAGCAGGTAGCACTGGGTCTCGATAGCCCGGGCACGAATCAGCACGTCCCAGTGCGCAGCGCCCGTTACCGCCGTAAAGGCTGAGGGCGCAGTGATCAGTTCGGCACCCGCAGCGCGCAATTCGCTGTACAGCTCCGGGAAGCGCAAGTCGTAACACACCGTCAGCCCCAGGCGACCCACCGGCGTATCCGCCACCACCACCTGGCTACCATGAGCATAGTCATCGGATTCGCGATAACGGCCCCGGGTATCGGCCACGTCGACATCGAACAGGTGCAGCTTGTCGTAACGGGCAACGATTTCGCCCTGATCATCGATCAGCAACGAGCAGGCATTGGACTTGGCGTTGGGTTGGTCCTTTGGAGGCAACGGCAAAGTGCCGGCCACTATCCATAAGGTGAGGTCGCGGGCGGTCTGTTTCAACCATGGCAGGATAGGACCTTCGCCCAAGGCCTCGGCGCGACCGATATCGGCCACATCGCGACGGCCCATGGCGGCGAAGTTTTCCGGGAGTACGGCGAGCTTGGCACCGCCCGCCGCTGCTTGTTCCAGCAGGCGCCGGGCCTGGGCCAGATTGGCCAGCACATCGCTCTGGCTGACCATTTGAATTACCGCAAAGGACATGCGCCCACACTCCATAAAAAGCATGAGGCCATGCTACTCCACAGGTACTCAGTTTGGCTTTTCAAATGGCTTGTCGAAGGTGATTTTCGGGTCCTTCCACGGGCCTTCTACCTTGTACTGCACACTGGCGAAGCGCGAGACACGGTCGCCAATCAGCTTGTCGATCAGGAACAGCGCACCGCCAATGGCCGGCGCGCCGACAATCAACGCGGCAATCGGCAGGTTGTTAGTCACCGGCAGCGTCACCAGCAACTTGGCATCGACCCGATCAGCCACCAGATCCAGGGTGCCGTTGATCTCCAGATTGCTCGACGGGCCCGTCATGGTGATCGGCTCACGGGTCACAAACACGCCATTACTGGCAGCCAGCAAGCCCTTGACCCGGTCATAACTCAAGCCTTTGCCGAGCAAGTCCGAGAAGTCCAGGCGCAGCCGGCGACCGATGGAGTTGAAGTTCAGCAAACCAAACACCCGCAGGGCCTGGGCGCCGCCTTCCACTTCAACGAACTGGCCTTTGCGAAAGCTTGCGTCGAGGCTGCCGGAGAACCGCTTGGGACCGACCCAGGCCGGCGAGCCGGGCCAGCGCCCGTCCACGTCCACATGAAACTCTTCACTGGTCACGCTCGGCGCAAAACCCCAGCCCTTGAGCACGTCCGCAATGTTCTTGCCATCCAGGCGGCCCTTGTACCAACTGCTGCTGGCTCCGGGAGCACCTTCCCAACCGCCGGCGCCCTGCAGCAACATCCCCTTGAGGCCCAGATTGAGACTGTTGAATGTCATGCCCTTGGGGGTCGGCCGAACTTTCAACGACCAGGCACCTATCAGGTCCGGGCCCTGGAACAGCTGGTCGATCGCGATATCCAGCGCCGGAATATCCTTGGGATCAACGTCAGCCAGCGGGTCCGGCGCATTTTCATCCGCCTGCACCGTTGGGTCCACCGCAGGCAACTTCACGTACTGCAAGTTGATCGCAATCGGCGCGCCCTTGGCATCCGGCAACCCCACGGTACCCTTGGCCTGCTGGCTGTCGAACTGCAAACCCCAAGCGGCGGGTTGGCGATCCAGCTGCAAGTTGACCTGATCAAACTGGGTGCCGAAGCCCGTCAGCTTGCCGACCTTGAAATCGGCCCCGCTCAACAACTGCTTGGCACTGCCACCCGGATCGTTGCCGGCGTAGCGGTCTACAAGTTTTTTCCAGGGGTCGATATCCAGCTCAGACAACACACCGCGAACACGCAAGCCCTTGCCGGCCGGCAACACGGCATCGCCATCACCCAAAAACAGCTCACCACGGCCATCGGCAAAATTGTCGGCCGGGGCAGCGAAGGTGAAGTTGGCCAACTCGCCATAGTCGAACCAGTAGCGGCGCTCCTTACCCTGCAACGTCATGCGGAACACACTATCGCGGCCCTGGCTCGCCGGCATGCCGAACGGTGCCGGTAGGTCCACGGCCACGCCCTTGAGGTTGGAGCTGACCATCAACTGGCTGTCGGCGCCGTCGAGATTGAGCTGCAATTGGTAGGGGATATCGCCAGACACCGGGAGCGGCTGGCTGAACTTCAACCAGTCAGTCAGTCGCTTGACGGTGACCTGCCCTTTGGCGGTGACGCGGGTATTGAGGTTGCCCTGCCGCCCATCGGCAAAAATTTGCGCGGTGATGGGACGGTCGAAGGCCTGGGCGCTGATGTTCTGGCCACTCAGGCCCTTGGCGCTGTCGAAACGGAAGTCACCCTTGAGCTGGCTCAGGTCCAGCGTCGGCTCGGCCAGTTGCAGGCGTGCCTTGTCGGTCTTGAAGTCGACCACGATCTTGGGATCGACGCCCTTGGCCAGGGGAATATCCAGGTCGAGCTTGCCTTGCAGGTCGCCCTCGCCTTTCCAGCCGGCGAAGGTCGAGGCAGTGCCGATCGGTGCCTCCTGAAGGATTTTCAGGCCATCACCCAAGCCACCGGCAAAGTTGCCGGTGAGCAACAGGTGGCTGTCCTTGCCTTCGGGGGCATGGGGAATGTTGACGTAGATGTCGTTGACCTTGGTGTCGAGCAACTGGCCCTTGCTGGCCAGGATGCGCACGCCGCTCTCCTCGACAAACACTTCACCCTTGACCTTGCTGACATGCGGCCAACCCGGCTGGAACGCCAGCTCGGCATCATGCACCTTGAAGAACAGGCTGATATTGCGTGAGGCGGGCAGCGCGTCGTGGTTCAGCGAACCTTGATACTGGAAGAAGCCCTGGTCCACGGCGCCTTTGAGAATCGCAGTGCGCAGCCATTCGTCGAGCGCCGGGCTCAAGACGGCCGGCAGGTATTTGGGGGTGAAACGGCCGTCGCCATCGACCATACCGACCCGCAGGTCCATGTAGTCTTCCTGGCTGTGGTCGAAGTGCAGGCGAATCAGGAAGTCGGCGGCAACCTTGCCCTCCTCACCCAGCACCTTGATGTACGGCGCGATGAGCGTGAAGCCTTCCTTGTCCAGCTTCCACGTCAGGCGAGCATTGGCCTGGATGTACTGCCAGGGCTTGGCGAAAATCGGAAACAGGTGCAAGGAAAAATCCTTGCTGTCCATGCGTAACTCGCCCTTGCCCAGGTCTCCGCTGATGCTGCCGCTGACATTGCGGGCCGCCGGGGCGCCGAAGTAGGCATCAAAACCAATGCGGTCGAGGTTGGCCGCAAAGCTCACGCGCTGATCGGTGGTGTCTTGAGGCCGATAATCCAGCAGCACGTTATGCAGCGTGCCGGTGGCCTTGAGATGATCCAGGGTTGTGGCCAGGGCTTCCGGCAGCGGTGCCAGGGCATGCAGCAGCGGCGTGATCGGCGTCAGGTCGAGGCGATCGGCCTGCAGGTTCCAGACTTCCTGTGCCTTGTCGGTCGCCAGGGTTTGTTGCAGTTGCAGGCGCGATTCCCAGCGGGTGTCGCCGAGGTTCATCGCCAGCGAGTCAAACAGTACCTTGAGGCCACTATCACTGCGTTGCAGATACGCGGTAAGGGCCAGGTTCTCGATGTGAGTCGGCTTGCGGTCGGCATAGCTGCCTTTGAGTTGCGGGGCGTTGAGGCGCACGGCGGCGCTTTGCACGGTGCCCTTGGCCCAGGTCAGCCAGAATTCGCCGCCGGCCTTGAATTCGGTGAGCTTCCATTGCTGGGTCAGTTTCGCCGGGATCCATTTTGCCCAGTCACTCTGCGGCAAGCTCAAGTAGGCCTGGACTTCGCCGTCCTTCCACTGGCTGGCGCGGATTCGGGTACGCAGGTTCAGCGCCAGGGGCTGGCCGTCGGGCAGGGTCAAGCGCGCGTCCAGGCGCTGGCGGTTGGCGCCGGTCTGCAGGCTCACACCGACATAGGTCAAGGTCAGCGGCGCCTGGTCAAACGGCTGCAGTGTCACCTGGCTGTCGAGCAATGACACCTGCCCGACCATTTGCAGGCGCGTGAGCAGTTGTTCTGGATCCAGCGGCTGGTCATCCCGCACGGGCAGGCCTTGCAGCGCCCAATGGCCGTCCTTGTCTTCCTTCACGCTGACTTGCAGGCCGCTGACTTCCAAGTGGGCAATACGCACTTCGCGCGCCAGCAGGCTGGCCCAGATGTCCGGCACCACTTGCACCTGGTCCAGGCGCAGGGCGCTGTTGCCCTCACCCACCATCACATCGTGGGCCATCAATACCGGGGCAAAGCCGCTCCAGCGCCCTTCCAGGCTGCCGATGCTCAGGGGCATATCCAGCGCAGTACGCGCCTTGGCTTCGATTTCGCCACGGTATTCCGCCACCAGCGGCGTCAATTCACGGCCAAGGCTCACGTACACCGCTGCCAATACCAGCAGCAAGGCGCACAGGCCAAGGCCCCAGCGGGTCAATGCGGCAAAAAAGCGTATCAGACGCTCCATGTCAGGCGACCCTCAAAGGCAGTAGTCGGACGGCAGATCAAGGTCTGCCAGTCTCGTTGATAAGAGCTAACGCGAATCAGAGCAGCACCACGTCATATTGTTCCTGGGAATACATGGTTTCGACCTGGAAGCGAATGGTGCGCCCGATAAAACCCTCCAGTTCGGCCACGTTGCCGGACTCTTCATCCAGCAGCCGGTCGACCACCTTCTGGTTGGCAAGAACTCTATAGCCCTCGGCCTGATAGGCGCGTGCCTCTCGTAAGATTTCCCGGAAAATCTCGTAGCAAACCGTTTCCGGAGTCTTCAACTTGCCGCGGCCCTGGCAACTGCTGCACGGCTCGCACAGCACTTGCTCCAGGCTTTCGCGGGTGCGCTTGCGGGTCATCTGCACCAGGCCCAACTCGGTGATGCCGATGATGTTGGTTTTGGCGTGGTCGCGCTCCAGTTGCTTCTCCAGGGTACGCAGCACCTGGCGCTGGTGCTCTTCGTCTTCCATGTCGATGAAGTCGATGATGATGATCCCGCCCAGGTTGCGCAGGCGCAGCTGGCGGGCAATCGCGGTGGCGGCTTCGAGGTTGGTCTTGAAGATGGTTTCTTCGAGGTTGCGATGGCCCACAAAGGCGCCGGTATTGACGTCGATGGTACTCATCGCTTCCGCCGGGTCCACCACCAGGTAGCCGCCGGACTTGAGCGGCACTTTGCGCTCGAGGGCTTTCTGGATTTCGTCTTCGACGCCATACAGGTCGAAGATCGGCCGTTCGCCCGGGTAGTGCTCCAGGCGGTCGGCGATTTCCGGCATCAACTCAGCAACAAATTGCGTGGTGCGCTGGAAGGTTTCCCGCGAGTCGATGCGAATTTTCTCGATCTTCGGGCTGACCAAATCGCGCAAGGTGCGCAGGGCCAGGCCGAGGTCTTCGTAGATGACACTGGGCGCGCCAATGGTCTTGATCTGCGCGCCGATCTGGTCCCAAAGGCGACGCAGGTAGCGGATGTCCATGAGGATTTCGTCGGCACCGGCACCTTCTGCGGCGGTACGCAGGATAAAGCCGCCGGCCTCCTTGATGCCTTCCTGCGCCACGCAGTCGCTGACCACCTTTTTCAGGCGTTCGCGCTCGGCTTCATCTTCGATTTTCAGGGAAATGCCAACGTGGGCAGTGCGCGGCATGTACACCAGGTAACGCGAAGGAATCGACAGTTGCGTGGTCAGCCGCGCGCCCTTGGAGCCAATCGGGTCCTTGGTGACTTGCACCACCAGGCTTTGCCCTTCGTGCACCAGGGCGCTGATGCTTTCAACTGCAGGGCCCTCGCGCAGGGAGATTTCCGAAGCATGGATGAACGCGGCGCGGTCCAGGCCGATGTCGACGAAAGCCGCCTGCATCCCCGGCAACACACGCACGACCTTGCCTTTATAGATATTGCCGACGATCCCGCGCTTTTGGGTGCGCTCGACGTGCACTTCTTGCAGAACACCGTTCTCTACCACCGCCACGCGCGATTCCATCGGCGTGATATTGATCAGAATCTCTTCACTCATGGCTGGGTCTCGTTCAGGCGTTTTCACAATAGTGACCGATCGCTTAAGGCTTGGCGCTGGAATACGGCGTTTAGCGCACGGTAAGGTTTTGCCAACAGGGTATGCCGAATTGGCCCAGCAGTTCTGCGGTTTCACAGACAGGCAGGCCAACAACGGCGGAGTAGCTGCCATTGAGTCCGGCGACGAACACCGCCGCCAAGCCCTGGATAGCATAGCCGCCCGCTTTGTCCTGGGGCTCGCCGCTGTGCCAATAAGTGGTGGCTTCATCCGCTGAAATCCTGCGAAACCGCACGCGACTGCTGACCAGCCGCGTTTCGCAACGCTGGTCGTCAATCAGGGCGATAGCCGTCAGAACTTCGTGTTCACGATCAGAAAGGGCCAACAACATGCCCTGGGCATCGGCTTGATCCACGGGCTTACCGAGGATCTGGCCGTCGAGGATGACTGCGGTGTCGGCGCCCAGTACACAGGCGCCAGCAGCATCGGCCAGCGCCGCGCGACCGGCCGCAGCCTTGCCGCGCGCCAGGCGCTCGACGTAGGCCGCAGGCGATTCATCGGTAAGGGGAGTTTCATCAATCGCGGCGCTGACGACGGTGAACGGCACGCCGATCTGTGTCAGCAGTTCACGCCGCCTCGGGGAGCCCGAGGCCAGATAAAGCGAATTCATGCAGACTCTCCCTGTAGGGTTCGATAACCAGGCAGAGCCTCGCGATCCATTCAATTGATTTTATAGCGACGGCGTAATCCACGCAGGCCAAAACTGATCCAGGGCCACAACAGCGCGCTGACCAGCGCGGGCAATACCAGCGCCAGGGTCGGTTGGCGGTTGCCGGTCAAGGCACTGAGCCATAGCTGCACCAACTGCGCCAGGCCGAAGATCACCAGTATCACCAGGCACTGCTGCCACATCGGGAACATGCGCAAACGCTGCTGCAACGACAACACCAGGAAGGTAATCAGGGTCAGGATCAGCGCGTTCTGGCCGAGCAAGGTGCCGTAGAGCACATCCTCCATCAGCCCGAGACACATGGCCGTGACCATCCCGACCTTGTGCGGCAGCGCCAAGGCCCAGAATGCCAGCAGCAAGGCGAGCCACAGCGGACGCAAAATTTCCATGAATTGCGGCAACGGCGAAACACTGAGCAGCAAGCCGATGGCGAAGGTCAGCCAGACGATCCAGCCGTTACGCGAATGAGTACCGGCCATTATTCTTCCCTCTGCCGAGTGGTTGCCGGGGCCGCAGCCGGTGGTTTGGCAGCGGCAGGTGTTGCAGCCGCAGGCTTGGCCGGACGCGCGCTATGGGCCACGGGTTTGGCCGGTGTCGCGACAGGTGCGGCTGGCGTTGCAGGCACGGCTACCGGGGCGGCGGGCGCCACTGGCTTTGGCACAGTCGCTGGAATGATCGGTGTAGTGCCGTTTCGTTTGTCTTCCGCTTCCTGGGCCTGGGCGGCTTCGTTGGCGCGCTCTTCCGGGGTGCGGTTGTCGCTGAACACCAGCAACAGGTAACGGCTGCGGTTCAATGCGGCGGTCGGCACGGCACGCACGATGGCGAAGGGCTGGCCGGAATCGTGGATCACTTCCTTGACCGTCGCTACCGGGTAACCTGCCGGGAAACGCTGACCCAGGCCGGAGCTGACCAGCAGATCGCCTTCCTTGATGTCAGCGGTGTCGGCCACATGACGCAGTTCCAGGCGTTCCGGGTTGCCCGTACCGCTGGCAATCGCCCGCAGGCCATTGCGGTTAACTTGCACCGGAATGCTGTGGGTGGTGTCGGTCAGCAACAGGACGCGGGACGTATAAGGCATCAACTCCACCACCTGGCCCATCAAGCCACGGGCATCGAGCACCGGCTGGCCAAGGACCACGCCGTCGCGCTCACCCTTGTTGATGATGATGCGGTGGGTAAAGGGGTTCGGGTCCATGCCGATCAACTCGGCCACTTCGACCTTCTCGTTGACCAACGCGGAAGAATTGAGCAACTCGCGCAGCCGAACGTTCTGCTCGGTGAGGGCCGCCAGCTTTTGCATGCGCCCCTGCAGCAGCAGGTTTTCGGTCTTGAGTTTTTCGTTCTCGGCCACCAGTTCGGTACGGCTGCCAAATTGGCTGGCCACACCCTGGTAGAGACGCTGCGGCAGGTCGGTGATCCAGTAAGTCTGCATCAGGACCAGCGACATCTGGCTACGCACTGGCTTGAGCAGTGTGAAGCGGGCATCGACCACCATCAGCGCAACCGATAGCACGACCAGTACCAACAGGCGCACGCCCAATGAGGGGCCTTTGGAAAAAAGCGGTTTAATAAGCCGCTCCTCCCAGGCAAATGTTTTCTTTATTCATACGGCATCAAACCGGCCTGGATGCAGATTGAAGAAGATAAACGCCAACAGGCAGCACTGCAAAGTGCTGCCTGCGAGCGAAGCATGGGCCAACCAGCAAAATCTTATTCGCTGGAGAGCAGGTCCATGGTGTGTTTATCCATCATTTCCAGTGCACGGCCACCGCCACGGGCGACGCAGGTCAGCGGGTCTTCAGCGACGATCACTGGCAGGCCGGTTTCCTGGGCCAGCAACTTGTCGAGGTCGCGCAGCAAGGCGCCACCACCGGTCAGTACCAGGCCACGCTCGGCGATATCGGAAGCCAGCTCCGGAGGCGATTGCTCCAGGGCGCTCTTCACAGCCTGAACGATGGTGGCCAGGGACTCTTGCAGAGCTTCCAGCACCTCATTGGAGTTCAGGGTGAAGGCACGTGGAACGCCTTCGGCCAGGTTGCGACCGCGAACATCAACTTCGCGAACTTCGCCACCCGGGTAAGCGGTACCGATTTCCTGCTTGATGCGCTCGGCGGTAGATTCACCGATCAGGCTGCCGTAGTTACGACGCACGTAGGTGATGATCGCTTCGTCGAAGCGGTCGCCGCCAACCCGTACGGATTCGGCATACACCACACCATTGAGGGAGATCAGGGCGATTTCAGTGGTACCACCACCGATATCCACCACCATCGAACCGCGCGCTTCTTCAACCGGCAGGCCGGCACCGATCGCAGCAGCCATTGGCTCTTCGATCAGGAACACTTCACGGGCACCGGCACCAAGGGCCGATTCACGGATGGCACGACGTTCCACCTGGGTGGATTTGCACGGAACGCAGATCAGCACACGAGGGCTGGGCTGCAGGAAGCTGTTTTCGTGAACCTTGTTAATAAAGTACTGCAGCATCTTCTCGCAGACGCTGAAGTCGGCAATCACGCCATCCTTCATCGGACGAATGGCAGCGATGTTGCCCGGTGTTCGGCCAAGCATGCGCTTGGCCTCGGTGCCAACGGCAACGACACTTTTCTGATTACCATGGGTCCGAATGGCCACAACCGATGGCTCATTCAGGACGATACCGCGCTCGCGCACGTAAATAAGGGTGTTGGCAGTGCCCAGGTCGATGGAAAGATCGCTGGAAAACATGCCACGCAGTTTCTTGAACATGGGAAAGGGACCCTAGGCAACGCGTGGGTAAAAAAGTGCGGCAAACTCTAACAACGACAGGGATTTTGGGCAAGGCGCCAATGTGCTAAATTGGCCGACTTTCTGTGCACCAACCCCCACAATCGCGGCCATATGACCGTAGAAATGCGGTAGTGTTCCTACAATCTAACACACGGATAGCTTCCGTTCTGTTTTCCACTGGAGAATCCCATGGCGCTTGAACGCTCCGACGTGGAAAAAATCGCTCATTTGGCCTGCCTGGGCCTCAATGAAGCCGATCTTCCACAGACCACCGCAGCCCTGAACAGCATTCTCGGGCTGGTCGACCAAATGCAAGCCGTGAATACCGACGGCATCGAGCCCTTGGCTCACCCGCTGGAAGCCAGCCAGCGCCTGCGCGCCGACGTCGTGACCGAGCGCAATCATCGCGAGGCTTACCAGTCCATCGCGCCAGCGGTCGAAAACGGCCTGTACCTGGTTCCGAAAGTCATCGACTAAAGGGAAAGAGCCTGCAATGCATCAATTGACTCTGGCCGAGATCGCCCGCGGTCTCGCCGACAAAAAGTTTTCTTCCGAAGAGCTGACCAAAACCCTGCTGGCGCGTATCGCCGAGCTGGACCCCAAGGTCAACAGCTTCATCAGCATCACCGAAGAGCTGGCCCTGAGCCAGGCCAAGGCCGCCGACGCACGTCGCGCCAACGGTGAGAACGGCGCCCTGTTGGGTGCGCCGATTGCCCACAAAGACCTGTTCTGCACCCAGGGCATTCGCACCAGCTGCGGCTCGAAGATGCTCGACAATTTCAAGGCGCCCTACGACGCCACCGTGGTCGCCAAGCTGGCCGCTGCCGGGGCTGTGACCCTGGGCAAGACCAACATGGACGAATTCGCCATGGGCTCGGCCAACGAATCGAGCCACTACGGCCCGGTGAAAAACCCGTGGAACCTTGCGCACGTGCCCGGCGGTTCGTCGGGTGGTTCGGCTGCGGCGGTTGCCGCTCGTCTGTTACCCGCCGCCACGGCCACCGACACCGGCGGTTCGATCCGCCAACCGGCCGCGTTCACCAACCTCACCGGTTTGAAACCGACCTACGGTCGCGTTTCCCGTTGGGGCATGATTGCCTACGCTTCCAGTCTCGACCAAGGCGGCCCTCTGGCACGCACGGCTGAAGACTGCGCAATATTGTTACAAGGCATGGCAGGCTTCGATACGCAGGACTCCACCAGCATCGACGAGCCCGTGCCGGACTACAGCGCCAGCCTGAACACCTCGATCAAAGGCCTGCGCATCGGCGTGCCGAAAGAGTATTTCAGCGCCGGCCTCGACCCGCGCATCGCCGAGCTGGTGCACAACAGCGTCAAGGCGCTGGAAAAGCTCGGCGCCGTGATCAAGGAAATCAGCCTGCCGAACAACCAGCACGCGATTCCTGCCTACTACGTGATCGCTCCTGCCGAGGCTTCCTCCAACCTGTCGCGGTTCGACGGCGTGCGTTTCGGCTACCGCTGCGAAAACCCGAAAGACCTGATCGACCTTTATAAACGCTCCCGTGGCGAAGGTTTCGGCGTGGAAGTACAACGCCGGATCATGGTCGGTGCCTACGCCCTGTCGGCCGGTTACTACGACGCGTACTACCTCAAGGCGCAAAAGATCCGTCGCCTGATCAAGAACGACTTCATGGCGGCCTTTAATGAAGTCGACGTGATCCTCGGCCCAACCACGCCGAACCCGGCCTGGAAGATCGGCGCCAAGACCGGCGACCCGATCGCCGAGTACCTGGAAGACCTGTACACCATCACCGCCAACCTCGCGGGCTTGCCGGGCTTGTCCATGCCTGCAGGTTTCGTCGACGGTTTGCCGGTGGGCGTGCAACTGCTCGCCCCGTATTTCCAGGAAGGCCGCCTGCTCAATGTGGCGCACCAGTACCAGTTGAACACTGACTGGCACACTCGCACCCCTACCGGCTTCTGAGGAGAACACTATGCAATGGGAAGTCGTGATCGGGCTGGAGATTCATACCCAGCTCGCCACCCAATCGAAGATTTTCTCCGGTAGCGCCACCACGTTCGGCTCTGAGCCCAACACCCAGGCCAGCCTGGTAGACCTGGGCATGCCCGGCGTGCTGCCGGTGCTGAACCAGGAAGCGGTGCGCATGGCGGTGATGTTCGGCCTCGCAATTGACGCCGAGATCGGCCAACACAACGTGTTCGCCCGCAAGAACTACTTCTACCCGGACCTGCCCAAGGGCTACCAGATCAGCCAGATGGAATTGCCGATCGTCGGCAAGGGCTACCTGGACATCCCGCTGGAAGACGGCACCATCAAACGTGTCGGCGTAACCCGTGCGCACCTGGAAGAAGATGCCGGCAAAAGCCTGCATGAAGAGTTCAACGGCGCCACCGGCATCGACCTGAACCGCGCCGGCACGCCGTTGCTGGAGATCGTGTCAGAGCCAGACATGCGCAGCGCCAAGGAAGCCGTGGCCTACGTCAAGACGATCCACGCGCTGGTGCGTTACCTCGGGATCTGCGACGGCAACATGGCCGAAGGCTCCCTGCGTTGCGACTGCAACGTGTCGGTGCGGCCAAAAGGCCAGGTCGAGTACGGCACCCGCTGCGAGATCAAGAACGTCAACTCGTTCCGTTTCATCGAGAAGGCGATCAACACCGAAGTGCGTCGCCAGATCGAACTGATCGAAGACGGCGGCAAGGTGATCCAGCAGACCCGCCTGTACGACCCGAACAAAGACGAAACCCGCGCCATGCGCAGCAAGGAGGAGGCCAACGACTACCGTTACTTCCCCGACCCGGACCTGTTGCCGGTGGTCATCGAGGACTCGTTCCTGGCTGACGTGCGCGCCACTCTGCCGGAATTGCCGCCGCAAAAACGCGAGCGTTTCCAGGAGCAGTTCGGGCTTTCGGTGTATGACGCCAGCGTGTTGGCTTCGAGCCGCGAGCAAGCGAACTACTTCGAAAAAGTCGTGAGCATTGCCGGCGACGCCAAACTGGCGGCCAACTGGGTGATGGTTGAGCTGGGCAGCCTGTTGAACAAACAGGGCCTGGAAATCGACGAAGCACCGGTTACCGCCGAGCAATTGGGCGGCATGTTGCTGCGGATCAAGGACAACACCATCTCCGGCAAAATCGCCAAGACCGTGTTTGAAGCCATGGCCGCAGGCGAAGGCAATAGCGATGAGATCATCGAGAAGCGCGGCCTGAAACAAGTCACCGACAGCGGCGCGATTTCAGCGGTGCTCGACGAGATGCTGGCAGCCAATGCCGAGCAGGTTGAACAATACCGTGCGGCCGATGAAGCCAAGCGCGGCAAGATGTTCGGCTTCTTTGTCGGCCAGGCGATGAAAGCCTCCAAAGGCAAGGCCAACCCGCAACAGGTCAACGAACTGCTGAAAAGCAAACTCGAAGGCTGATCGCGGTGAAATGGTCGGAGCAGGATCTCACGTCCAACTCTGGCCCCTTGTGGGAGCGGGCGTGTGTGGGAGCGGGCTTGCTCGCGAAAGCGGTGGATCAGTCAGCCTATTCGTTGCCTGACACACTGTATTCGCGAGCAAGCCCGCCCCCCACCCGAGCCCGCTCCCACATTTGTAATGGGGAAACCTTGAAAATGAAGCGTCTACTCGGCCTCTGGGCCCTGTTCTCTCTGCTCACCGGCTGCGCCAGCGGCCTCATCGACCCCAACGGCTACGACGAAACCGGCACCGCCTCCTACTACGGCGCCAAACACCACGGCAACCGTACTGCCAGTGGTGAACCGTTCAACCAGAATGCCTTGACCGCCGCCCATCGTCGCCTGCCCTTCGGCACGCAGGTGAAGGTCACCAACCTCGACAACAACAAAAGCGTCGTTGTCCGCATCAACGATCGCGGCCCGCACACCCGTGGGCGCCTGATCGACCTTTCACGCAAGGCCGCCGAACAGCTGGGTATGATCAGCAGCGGCACCGCGCGTGTTCGCGTGCAAGCACTCAGCAACTGACAAACGGAGCCCAGGCCATTTTCGGATTAACCGCCCTCTCGCTCTTTAGCGTGATCGAACTGATCAGCGGCCTGCTGCTGCTGATCGTCGGTGCCGAAATTCTGGTGCGAGCCGCCGTGCGCCTGGCTGCGAGCCTGAAGGTGCGGCCGCTGATCATCGGCCTGAGCATCGTCGCCTTCGGCAGCAGTGCGCCGCAGATGGCGATCAGCCTGCAAGCCACCCTGGCGGACAACACCGACATCGCCGTGGGCAGTGTGATCGGCAGCAGTATCTTCAATACCCTCGTAACCCTTGGCCTGTCGGCGCTGATCATTCCGCTGCGGGTCTCGCGGCAACTGGTGCGCCTGGATATTCCGGTGATGATCCTCGCCAGCCTGCTGGTGTTTGTGCTCGCCGCCAATGAAGAGCTGACGCCGGTCGACGGCCTGTTGCTGCTGGTGGCCCTGGTGGCCTACCTCGGCGTGTTGCTCTACCAGACCCGCCACTCCCGCCGCCCCCGCACCCTCGACACCGTGGTGCAAGCGCCTTGGCTGAGCAGCGTGTTGCTGATGATCGGCGGGCTGTTGATCCTCGTCCTGGCCGGGCACCTGTTGCTGGGCGCCGCGGTGGACGTGGCCGAGGACCTTGGGCTGTCGGAACGCATCATCGGCCTGACGCTGATTGGCGTCGGCACTTCCCTGCCCTGCCTGGCCACCTCATTGATCGCCGCGCTGCGCGGCCAACGGGAAATTGCCGTGGGCAACGTGATCGGCAGCAACCTGTTCAACCTGCTCGGGGTGCTGGGTTTTACCGCCCTGGTAGCGCCATCACCGTTGTCGGTGTCGCCCAATGCCCTGGATTTTGACCTGCCGGTGATGCTCGGCGTAATCGCGTTGTGCCTGCCGGTGTTTTATTCGGGCTACCGCGTCACTCGGGCCGAAGGCCTGGTGTTCCTGGGCCTGTACCTGGTGTATGGGCTGCATGTGGTGTCGTTCACCTTCGGCATGCCGCTGGCTAACAAGCTCGAACATTTGATGCTGTATTACGTCCTGCCAGTGCTGGTGGCTTTCCTGTTATTCACCTCGCTGCAAGCCTGGCGCCGCCAACACAAGAGGGAATCGCAATGACCGAACAGAAAAAGCCCGGCGTTGAAATGCGCCGCCAGGTAATGGGTGATGTGTTTGTCGATCGGGCGCTGGGCAATGCCACCGAGTTCAGCCAGCCGCTGCAGGACTTCGTCAATGAGCATGCCTGGGGCAGCGTGTGGAATCGTGAAGGGTTGCCGCTGAAAACCCGCAGCCTGATCACCCTCGCCGCCTTGACCGCCCTCAAATGCCCGCAGGAACTCAAGGGCCACGTACGCGGCGCGCTGAACAATGGTTGCACCGTGGAAGAGATTCGTGAGGCGCTGCTGCATTGTGCGGTGTATGCCGGTGTGCCGGCGGCGATTGATGCGTTCCGTGCTGCTCAGGAAGTGATCGACAGCTACCAGAAAGACGTTTAAATCCAGCCGCCCGCCTGCAACACGAAGATCCCGATATTCGTGGTCACCGCCGCCATCAAGGTGGTAATCACGATAATCGCGGCCGCCAGCTCATGATTGCCCTCCGCCGCCCGCGCCATCACAAAACTGGCCGCCGCCGTGGGTGCGCCGAAGTACAGGAACAGAATCCCCAACTCCGGCCCACGAAACCCCAACAGCCACGCACCCAGGGTGGCGAGCACCGGCAGCCAGATCATCTTCATCAGGCTGGCACTCAGGGCCATGTCCCCGCTTTTACGCAGTGCCGCCAACGACAACGTGCCGCCGATACAGATCAACGCCAAAGGCAACGTCATGTCCGCCAGGTAACGCCCAGAGGATTCCAGCCAGCCGGGCAGGCCAAGCTGGAAATACGCAAAGGGCGCCGCCACGATCACACTGATGATCAACGGGTTGGCCAGCACGCTCTTGAAGATGCTCCACGGGTCGGACTTGATCACCGGGCTGTATACCGCCAGCACAATGGTCGACAGGGTGTTGTAGAACAGGATCACCAGCGCCGCGAGCACCGCCCCGAGGGAAATCCCGTAGTCGCCGTACATGCTGGCCGCCAGGGCCAGGCCGATCACGCCGTTGTTACCACGAAACGCACCTTGAGCGTAAATGCCGCGGTCTTCACGCGGGCAACGAAAGATCGCCCAGCCCCAGGCCAGGGCAAAGCTCAGCAGTGTGGCAACGGCGAAGTAGATCAGCAGGCCGGGCTTGAGGGCTGAATGCAGGTCGGCATGGAGAATCCCGAGGAACAGCAACGCCGGCATGGTGACGTTGAACACCAGGGACGAGGCGGTGTGGATAAAGTTGTCGTTGATCCAGTTGATGCGCTTGAGCAGGACGCCCAGGAACAGCATGGCAAACACCGGCGCGGTGATGTTCAGGGTTTGTAGGAAGATTGCCAGCATGCCGGGGAGAACCTTGGGTGGGCGTCGGTAGGTGGCTAATGATAAGCCAGCATGAGCGGCTTCGTCTGGACTACCGCTTTCGCGAGCAAGCCCGCTCTCACATTCGACCGAGTTCCACCTTTGGAATGCGGTCGAATGTGGGAGCGGGCTTGCTCGCGAAGCAGGCGACTCGGTCTTAAGTAATCGGTGCCGGGTTGAACAACGTAATGTCGTTATGCAGCTTGTGCTGCTCCGCCCACGTCTGCTTCTTGCCGCTGGCCACATCCAGATAGAAGTGGAACAACTCCCAACCCAGCTCCTCGATCGTCGCCCGCCCGGTGGCAATTCGCCCGGCGTCGATATCAATCAGGTCCGGCCAACGCTGTGCCAGCTCGGTGCGTGTCGAAACCTTCACCACCGGCGCCATCGCCAGCCCATACGGCGTACCACGCCCGGTGGTGAACACATGCAGGTTCATCCCCGCCGCCAACTGCAACGTACCGCACACAAAATCACTGGCCGGCGTGGCGCAAAAAATCAGGCCTTTGCGATTAAACCGCTCGCCCGGGCCAAGCACGCCATTGATGGCACTGCTGCCCGACTTGACGATCGAACCCAACGACTTCTCGACAATATTCGACAACCCGCCCTTCTTGTTGCCCGGCGTGGTGTTGGCGCTGCGATCCGCCTCGCCCTTGGCCAGGTAGCGGTCGTACCAGTCCATTTCCCGCACCAGCTCGCGGGCCACGTCCTGGTTCTCTGCGCGGGATGTCAGCAGGTAGATGGCATCGCGCACTTCGGTCACTTCGGAAAACATCACCGTCGCACCCGCTCGCAGTAGCAAATCCGAGGCATAACCCAGCGCCGGGTTGGCGGTGATGCCGGAGAAGGCATCACTGCCGCCACATTGCATCCCCAGGATCAACTCCGACGCCGGTACAGTTTCCCGCCGACGCAGGTCGAGTTTCTTCAGGCGGGTTTCGGCCAGCTCCATGATCTGTTCGATCATTTCGGTAAAGCCGTGGCTGGAATCCTGCAACCGATACAGCCACGGCTCACTCAAATCAACCGAGCTGTCGTTTTCATGCATCACCTGCCCGGCCTGCAATTTCTCGCAACCGAGGCTGATCACCAGGGCTTCACCGCCCAGGTTCGGGTTACGCGCCAGGTTGCGCACGGTGCGGATCGGGATGTAGGCGTCGGTGGCAGTAATCGCCACGCCACAGCCGTAGCTGTGGGTCAGCGCCACCACGTCATCGACGTTCGGGTACTTGGGCAACAACTCGTCCTTGATGCGCTTCACCGCATGGTCCAACACGCCGGTGACGCACTGCACCGTGGTGGTGATGCCGAGAATGTTGCGCGTGCCGACGGTGCCGTCGGCATTGCGATAACCCTCGAAGGTAAAACCTTCCAGCGGCGCCTGGGCCTCGGGCACCTCGGTGGACAGCGGCAAGCTGTCCAGCGGCGGCGCGGTGGGCATGCGCAGTTGATCTTCCTGGACCCAACTGCCGCGAGGAATCGGGCGCAAGGCGTAACCGATGGTCTGGCCGTAGCGAATGATCCGACCGCCTTCGGGGATATCTTCCAGGGTCACCTTGTGGCTTTGGGGAATGAAATCCACCGTCACCAGGCCGTCGGGAAACTCGGTCCCCGCCGGTACGCCCTGGTCGTTGACCACAATCACCACGTTATCCAGCGCGTGCAAACGGATGGAGCGTGGCGAATCGGCATGTTCAATCAACTGCATGACGCGAGCCCCTTCAGGAATGCGCTTGGGAAAGTTTAGTCAGTTCTGGGCCGTTGGCCGGCGGCTCTTTAAGTACCACACGCTTGATCGGGCCGACGATTACCAGGTAGCTGAACACCGCCAGCAACGCGTTGGCACCGACGAACACCAGCGCCCATTTGAAGGAGCCGGTGGTGCTGATGATGTAGCCAATCACAATCGGGGTGCTGATGGACGCCAGGTTGCCGAACATATTGAACAAACCGCCACTCAAGCCAGCGATTTGTTTCGGCGAGGTGTCGGACACCACCGCCCAACCCAGTGCGCCAACGCCTTTACCGAAGAAGGCCAGGGCCATGAAGCCCACCACCATCCATTCGATGTCCACGTAGTTGCACGCGACGATGCTGCTGGAAATCAGCAAGCCACCAATGATCGGCGCCTTGCGGGCGAAGGTCAGGGAATGGCCTTTGCGCAGCAGGTAGTCGGAAATCACCCCGCCCAACACGCCACCGATAAACCCGCAGATCGCCGGCAACGAGGCGATGAAGCCAGCCTTGAGGATGGTCATGCCGCGCTCTTGAACCAGGTACACCGGGAACCAGGTCAGGAAGAAATAGGTGATGCCGTTAATGCAGTACTGGCCCAGGTACACGCCGAGCATCATGCGATTGGTCAGCAACTGACGGATGTAATCCCACTTCGGGCCGTCGGTTTTCTTGCCTTTGCCCTTGTCCTGGTCCATGTCGACCATGGCGCCGTTGGCAGCGATGTGCTCGAACTCGGCCTCGTTGATCATCGGGTGCTGGCGCGGGCTGTGGATAACTTTCAGCCAGATCAGCGAGAACACGATGCCGATGCCGCCCATCACCACAAACACGTGCTGCCAGCCGAAGCTGTAGACGATCCAGCCCATCAGCGGCGCGAACAACACGGTAGCGAAGTATTGCGCCGAGTTGAAGATCGCCGAGGCAGTGCCGCGTTCAGCCGTAGGAAACCATGCCGCCACGATGCGGGCATTTCCGGGGAAGGATGGCGCTTCAGCCAGGCCCACCAGGAATCGCAACATGAACAGCGCAACGATGGCGGTGGAGACACCGAACTCACCGACGTAGCCTTGCAGCACGGTGAACAGTGACCAGGTGAAGATGCTCAGGGCGTAGACTTTTTTCGAACCGAAACGGTCCAGCAGCCAGCCGCCGGGGATTTGCCCGGCCACGTAGGCCCAACCGAATGCGGAGAAGATATAGCCGAGGGTGACGGCGTCAATGCCGAGGTCTTTTTGCAGGCTTGAGCCGGCAATGGCGATGGTGGCACGGTCGGCGTAGTTGATCGTGGTCACCAGAAACAGCATGAGCAGAATCAAATAGCGGACGTGAGTCGGCTTGGTCGCTTGCATGAAAATGTACTCCCACTAATTATTTTTTTTGCGGGTAATCAAATTGTAAGCCTGTGGCGGGCACGGGCCCGCCACAGTGCTGGCGTTACGAACCGATGTAGCTGGTTTTCACCACGGTGTAGAACTCTTGCGCATAGCGACCCTGCTCACGTGAACCGTAGGATGAACCCTTACGGCCACCGAATGGAACGTGGTAATCCACACCAGCAGTCGGCAGGTTGACCATCACCATTCCCGCCTGGGAATGACGCTTGAAGTGGTTGGCGTACTTCAGCGACGTGGTGGCGATACCGGCCGACAGGCCGAACTCGGTGTCGTTGGCCATCGCCAGCGCCGCCTCGTAATCCGCCACGCGAACCACGTTGGCCACCGGACCGAAGATCTCTTCACGGCTGATACGCATCGCGGCTTCACTGTCGGCAAACAGCGTTGGTGCAAGGAAGTAGCCTTCGGTATCGCAGGTCACCAGTTCACCACCGCTGACCAAACGAGCACCTTCGCTCTGGCCGATGTCGATGTACTTCATGTCCTGGTCCAGCTGGGCCTGGGAAACCACCGGGCCAATGTCGGTACCGGTTTTCAGCGCGTGGCCGACCTTGATCGACTTCATCCGCTCAGCCATGGCCGCGATGAACTGATCGTGAATCCCGGCGGTGACGATAAAGCGGCTGGACGCCGTGCAACGCTGGCCGGTGGAGTAGAACGCGCTCTGCACCGACAGCTCGACCGCTTGCTTGAGGTCGGCGTCGTCGAGAATGATCTGCGGGTTCTTGCCGCCCATTTCCAACTGCACTTTAGCTTGGCGCGAAACGCAGCTGACGGCGATCTGGCGACCCACACCCACCGAACCGGTGAAGCTGATGCCGTCGACTTTCGGGCTGTTGACCATGGCGTCACCGACCACACGGCCGCTACCCATCACCAGGTTGAACACGCCAGCTGGGAAGCCGGCGCGGGAAATGATTTCGGCCAGGGCCCAGGCGCAGCCCGGTACCAGCTCAGCCGGCTTGAGCACTACGCAGTTGCCGTAGGCCAGGGCCGGGGCGATCTTCCAGGCTGGAATGGCAATCGGGAAGTTCCACGGGGTGATCAAGCCAACCACGCCTAACGCTTCACGGGTGACTTCCACGTTGACGCCTGGGCGCACCGACGGCAGGTAGTCGCCGGACAGGCGCAGGCATTCACCGGCGAAGAATTTGAAGATGTTACCGGCGCGGGTCACTTCGCCGATGGCTTCCGGCAGGGTCTTGCCCTCCTCCCGGGCCAGCAGAGTGCCGAGCTCTTCGCGACGGGCGAGGATTTCAGTGCCGACTTTATCCAGCGAGTCATGACGTGCCTGGATGCCGGAAGTGGACCACGCCGGGAATGCAGCACGAGCAGCGTCAATGGCAGCGTTGACTTGAGTGACATCCGCCTTGGCATATTCGCCAATGACATCAGACAACTCCGACGGGTTGATATTGGCCGAATAGTCGGCGCCGGCAACCCACTGGCCGCCGATGTAGTTTTCAAAACGCTTGGCTTGGGACACGAATTCTCTCCTGACGCAAAAAGCCGCTGATTACTCAGCGGCCTTGGTGATGGGTTACTGCGCGCCTTGCTTGTCGATCAGCGCGGCCAGGGCTTCGTATTCTTCCGGCAGCAGATCGGTCAGCGGCGTACGCACGGGGCCTGCGTCATAACCGACGATTTTCGCCCCGGCCTTGACGATGCTCACAGCGTAACCGGCCTTGCGGTTACGAATGTCGAGGTACGGCAGGAAGAAGTCGTCGATGATCTTGCCGACGGTGGCGTGATCGTCCCGGGCAATGGCGTGGTAGAAATCCATCGCGGTTTTTGGAATGAAGTTGAACACCGCCGAGGAGTACACCGGCACGCCCAGGGCCTTGTAGGCAGCGGCGTAAACCTCTGCAGTCGGCAAGCCGCCCAGGTAGCTGAAACGGTCACCCAGGCGACGACGGATCGACACCATCAATTCAATGTCACCCAGGCCGTCCTTGTAGCCGATCAGGTTCGGGCAGCGCTCGGCCAGGCGTTCCAGCAGCGGCGCGGTCAGGCGGCAAACGTTGCGGTTATAGACCACTACGCCAATCTTGACCGACTTGCATACCGCTTCAACGTGGGCGGCAACCCCGTCCTGGCTGGCTTCGGTCAGGTAGTGCGGCAGCAACAGCAGGCCTTTGGCGCCAAGACGCTCGGCTTCCTGGGCGTACTCGATAGCTTGGCGGGTGGCACCGCCAACACCGGCGAGAATCGGCACGCTGGTGGCACAGGTATCTACCGCTGTTTTCACCACTTGCGAATATTCGCTGGCCGCCAGGGAGAAAAACTCACCGGTGCCGCCAGCGGCGAATAGGGCCGTGGCGCCGTAAGGGGCCAGCCATTCCAAACGCTTGATATAGCCCGCCTGGTGGAAATCACCCTGGGCGTTGAAATCGGTCACCGGGAAAGACAGCAGACCGTGAGAGAGGATGGACTTCAGTTCTTGTGGATTCATTATTCGAACACCCTGGGCGAAGACTTTCTGTTGAGAGATTACGGATGGTTATCTTGATGTCGTACGTCATCGTACAACTATAAAAATATTCGTCAACTGCAATTCATCGGTGTTCTTCCTGGTTGCTGCTTTCTTGACGTAGGAAATTTCTCCTCTATGCTCTATATTACTGTATATATATACAGCTAATACGGAAGATTCCTACGACATAGCAAGGAGCTAACATGTCAGATCTTGAACTCGCCACACCTGAAAAAAAACCGCACACCCTGCGTTTCGAAGGCGGTGAACACACCGCCATCGGCGACGACACTCTGTTGCGCTTCGTCAAGGACGCCCCGGCGATTCCCGCGCGGCAGGTTGAATTGCACCTGCCCAATGGCCTCGCTCTGAGCTACGGCCAGATCATCGCCCTGGGCGGCGATTTCTATGGGATTCCCGGGCGCCCCATCAACGAAGGCGCATCACCTGCTGATCGCGTGCAGCGCTTTACCGATGCGTTTAACTCGCTGGCGGTATTGCCGGCCTCACGGGAGGAAGCGGGCAAGATCCTGGCGGTGATGCAAAAGGAGATCAATGCGGTCAACCAGGCGATCAAGGATGGCAAGCAACCCCACGAAGCCTATGACGCGCTGGGCGACACCTTGTCCGAGGAATGGAACCGTATCACCGGCGGCGGCAGTGCCGTGTCGGCGCTGATTCCACTGGGGCGCTACCTGAAACTGGCGGCAGACAATGCCGACCACTTCGGCGAATGGGCGTTGGCGGCCTATCTGGCGGGCCATACCGCGGCGCTGCAACAAGCGGTCTTGGCGCATCAGACCGGTACCGACCAGGCGCTGGAACTGGCCTATGCCATGAACAGCTTCGCTGATCACTTTTTGACCGATCTGTTTTCCGCTGGCCACCTGCGGGTACCGCGTAAACAACTCGCGGCGGTGGTGACACCGGGTGAACTGGGCTCGCTGATCAGCCGCTTCATGCACGATGAAGACAGCAAGTTCGGGCTCAATGTGCGCAATGCCCTCGGCGAGCAATGGCATGCTTACGGTGATAAACGTTATTTCGATAGCAACGACGCGGCCAACCGGGCCATGGTCAAACGTGCCGTGCAGGCCTCGGCCGATGAAATCTTCGAAACGTTTATCAGCGGCGTGGCGCCCTCCCCGGCCAACTTCAAGGCGCCGTTGTATGTGCCGGACCTGAATGCCGCGCAAAACCCGGCGAATAACTTCTCACCGCTGTTCAAGGCAGAGGGCGACAAGGTGCTGCGGCGCAAGGACGTCAACAACCTGAACGACAAGCAGTGGACCAATGATTGGTGGGGCTGGAGCACGTACCTGCTGCTCAAGGACTACAAGCCGAATCAGCCGGCCAGCTAAGCAAGCCTATCCTCAAGGCCACAAAGATCAAATGTGGGAGCTGTCGAGCCCCAGCGAGGCTGCGATGGGATCGACTCGGTGTACCTGATAGACCTCAGCGCCTGCATCGCAGTCTCGCTAACGCTCGACAGCTCCCACACTGATCGCATTTAACCGCGTTGCGCCTCTGCCTCTTCATGGGCATGGCGCAGCCGCTCACGGCTGTTGGTCAGGTGCAAACGCATGGCCGCTCGTGCCGCATCCGAATCCTGGCGAGCGATCGCCTCATAGATCTCTTCGTGTTCGCGACTCAGGCGGCTCATGTAGTGCTGCTGGTCATCATGGGCCAGGCGTGCCGAGTTCAGCCGCGTGCGCGGAATAATGCTGGTGCCCAGGTGGGTCATGATGTCAGTGAAGTAGCGGTTGCCGGTGGAGAGGGCAATCTGCAGGTGGAACTGGAAGTCTGACGCCACCGCATCACCGGCGTGGGCTGCACTTTCGTTCAGCGCGTCGAGGGCTGCGCGCATGCCGGCCAATTGCTCGTCGTTACGACGCTGAGCGGCAAGCCCGGCAGACTCCACTTCCAGGCTGATGCGCAATTCAAGGATAGCCAGCACATCACGCAGCGTGACCACCGTGGCCGGGTCGATCCGGAAGCCACTAGGGCTCGGCGTATCCAAAACAAAGGTGCCGATACCATGGCGGGTTTCCACCTGCCCGGCCGCCTGCAATCGCGAGATGGCTTCACGCACCACGGTGCGGCTGACCCCATGGGTGTCCATGATCGCCGACTCGGTAGGCAGTTTGTCGCCACGTTTGAGTTGGCCGTCGCGGATCTGCTCGGACAACACCGTGACCAATTCCTGGGCAAGGCTGCGGCGCTTGCGGGGAAGACGTGGGGCGGCGCTGGCGTTTTCCATGATGAATCATCTATCTCGGCGATCTGAAGCACGCATGATAGCCCATGGCGGTTGTACGATCACCGTCCTGTCATGACTTTCATCTATAACTGACGGGGTTTTCGCCACGCAAAAAAATGCCCCGGCATCACCGAGGCACTTTTAACACTGGCCCGAAGGCCCGCGGCTTGTTACTTCACCACTTTCAGACTCGGCCGACCGCTTGGGCGCGGTGGCTCGGAATCCGGCGGCGGTGCATCATCTTCGCCTTCGAGCTCGATCGCTTCGTCTTCCTCAAGGGAGGACTCCAGATCAAACACCATGCCCTGGCCGTTTTCCCGGGCGTAAATCCCGAGGATGGCGCCGATGGGCACGAACAGCGTATGCGGCACACCGCCGAAACGCCCTTCAAAGCTGACCGCTTCATTGTCCATGTGCAGGTGTCGCACGGCACTGGGTGAAACGTTCAGGACGATTTGTCCGTCGCTGGCAAAACCTTGCGGTACCTGAACCGCAGCAAACTCGGAATTGACCAGCATGTGCGGGGTGCAATCGTTGTCCACTATCCACTCATAGAGCGCGCGGACCAGGTAAGGTCGACTGGAGTTCATCAACGGCTCCTTAAGCCTTAGCGCATATCGCGTTCGACACCAGACAGACTCGCCTGGAAAGCCTCACGCGCAAACTGGCGCTCCATGTAGTCAAGCAGCGGCTTGGCAGGCCGCGGCAATTCAATGCCCAAAATCGGCAAGCGCCAGAGTATGGGTAATAGGCAGCAATCCACCAGACTTTGTTCCTCGCTGAGGAAAAAAGGTTTGTCAGCAAATAACGGCGAAACACCGGTCAGGCTCTCGCGCAATTCCTTGCGCGCCTGAACCCGGGCTGCTTCTTTGCTGCGTGAATCCAGAATCAGGTCCACCAGGCCACACCAGTCACGCTGGATCCGATGGATCAGCAGGCGGCTGTTGGCACGCGCCACCGGATACACCGGCAACAACGGCGGATGGGGATAACGCTCATCCAGGTATTCCATCACCACGGTTGACTCCCACAACGCCAGATCACGATCGACCAGGGTGGGCAAGCTGCCGTAAGGGTTCACTTCGATCAGTTTCGGTGGGTGACGACCCGCCTCAACAGTAATGATCTCTGCGCTGACACCCTTCTCTGCGAGCACGATGCGTACTCGGTGGGAATAGTGGTCGGCGGGGTCGGAGTAACAGGCCAACCGATTGGTCACGCCCATGGCGGTCCTCCTCGCTTGTTGAAATTATCGGAAGCTCAAAAACGAGCGCGCCCAGTGAGCATCTCCGTGACGCCTGGATAAACCAGACTTACCTTCAGAGATGCCGCTGGGCGCGCAAGATTAACAGCAATTACTTACGGTTGGATCAATGCACATCCTTCCAGTATTCGCGTTTCAGCAGATAAGCGAACACGAAGAAGAAGGCCAGGTACAGCAACACATAGGTACCAATGCGCTGATGCTGCAGCTTCACTGGGTTGGCCGAGTAGGCCAGGAAGGTCACCAGATTCTTGACCTTCTCGTCGAACTGCTCTTCGTTCAGCGCGCCGGTCTTCGGCACTATGGTCAGCTGATCGCACGCTTCATGAGTCAAAGGCGTACCGGTGAGCGGATCATACTGCTTCTTGCCGTCTTCGACGATTTGTACTTGCTTGCATCCTACCACTTGGCGACCTTGCAGGCCGACCAGAACGTTAGGCATACCGACGTTCGGGAACACTTTGTTGTTCACGCCGTAGGGACGCGTCGGGTCTTCGTAGAAGGATTTCAGGTAGCCGTAGAGCCAATCGGTGCCACGCACGCGGGCCACCAGGGTCAAGTCGGGCGGTGCAGCCCCGAACCAGGTCTTGGCGTCGGCAGGTTGCATGCCGATGGTCATGTGGTCGCCGATCTTCGCCCCGGTGAACACCAGATTCTTGAGCATCACGTCGTGCGGGATGCCCAGGTCATCGGCAACGCGCTCGTAACGCTGGAACTTGGCGCTGTGGCAGCCCATGCAGTAGTTGGCGAACGTACGTGCGCCATCCTGCATGGCAGCCTTGTCCGACACGTCGATATCGACTTTTTCCAGCTCGGGGCCGTGTTCAGCAGCGAAAGACAGCAGCGGCAGGGCCGCAAGAATGAATGCAACGAATAATTTTTTCATCAGCCAGTCACCCTATCCGGTACCGGTTTGGTCTTCTCGAGCCGGGTATAGAACGGCATCAGAATGAAGTAGGCGAAGTACAGGAAGGTGCAGACCTGCGACAGCAACGTACGCTCCGGAGTCGGCGCCAGTACGCCCAGTACACCCAGGATCACGAACGCAATGCAGAACACCCACAGCCAGATCTTGCTCAGCCAGCCCTTGTAGCGCATGGACTTGACCGGGCTACGGTCGAGCCAAGGCAGCACGAACAGCACCGCAATCGCCGCACCCATGGCGATAACGCCCATGAGTTTGTCGGGAATCGCCCGCAAGATCGCGTAGAACGGGGTGAAGTACCAGACCGGGGCAATGTGTTCCGGGGTCTTGAAGGCGTTCGCCTGTTCGAAGTTCGGTTTCTCGAGGAAATAACCGCCCATCTCCGGGAAAAAGAACACGATCGAGCAGAAGATGAACAGGAACACCACCACGCCGACGATATCTTTTACGGTGTAGTACGGGTGGAACGGAATGCCATCCAGCGGTACGCCGTTTTCGTCTTTGTGCTTCTTGATGTCCACGCCGTCGGGGTTGTTCGAACCCACTTCGTGCAACGCCAGGATGTGCAGAACGACCAGGCCGAGAATCACGATCGGCAAGGCCACCACGTGCAAGGCGAAGAAGCGGTTCAGGGTGATCCCGGAGATCAGGTAGTCACCACGGATCCACTGGGTAAGGTCGTTGCCGATGACCGGGATCGCGCCAAACAGCGAGATGATCACCTGGGCGCCCCAGTAGGACATCTGGCCCCACGGCAGCAGGTAGCCCATGAAGGCCTCGGCCATCAGCGCCAGGTAGATCAGCATGCCGAACACCCACACCAGCTCGCGGGGCTTCTGGTATGAACCGTAGAGCAGTCCACGGAACATGTGCATGTAGACCACGATGAAGAACGCAGAGGCACCTGTGGAGTGCAGCAGACGCAGGATCGAGCCGTACTCGACGTCGCGCATGATGTATTCGACGGAGGCGAAGGCTTCTTCGGCTGACGGGGTGTAGCTCATCGTCAGCCAGACACCGGTAACGATCTGGTTGACCAGTACCAAAAGTGCCAGGGAGCCAAAGAAATAGAAGAAGTTGAAATTCTTCGGTGCGTAGTACTTGCTGAGGTGGTCTTCCCACATTTTAGTCGCGGGGAAGCGCGCATCAACCCAATCCATGAACTTGCTCATCAGGCTTTCTCCCCCTCGTCGACGCCAATGACAATGACACTGTCAGTCTCGTAGTGATGTGGCGGAACTGGCAGGTTCAGTGGTGCGGGTTGTGACTTGTAGACGCGGCCAGCGAGGTCGTAGTGAGAACCGTGGCACGGGCAGAAATAGCCCCCGACCCAGTCCTTGCCCAGGTCTGCGGGCGCCACTTCCGGACGGAAGGTGGGAGAGCAACCCAAGTGGGTGCAGATACCGATCAGCAGCAGAATCTCCGGCTTGATCGAGCGATTTTCCTTATCGACGTAAGCGGGTTGGTCGGAATTCTTCGAGTCGGGGTCAGACAGTTGGCCCTCGATCTTCTTCAGATTCCCCAGGATTTCCTCAGTTCGACGAACGATGAACACTGGCTGACCGCGCCATTCAGCAATCATTTGCTGGCCTGGATCGATCTTGCTGACATTCACCTTCACCGGTGCACCTGCGGCTTTCGCCTTGGCACTGGGAAACCATGACCCCACGAACGGGACCGCAGCCCCCACCGCTCCTGCAGCACCCACCACGGATGTGGCTGCTACCAAGAAGCGACGCCGGCCTGCATTCACGCCGTCATTGCTCATTCAGTCCTCTCCCATCAGCTTTGTGGCCTGTTAAATCAGGCGTCTACTAAGTGTTAAATCTGAACTTATAAAAATTTTGCCGAATGGTAATGAAAAGCCACACGCCTGACAAGGTAATTACCCCCGGCGCTGGCTCCAAGCCTTTGAGTATAGGGGCTCTACGGATGTGGCAAGTTGTCACACAGATTTTTTACATAAATAGCAGGCAATAAAAAACGCCCAGCTCCGTGAGGAGGCTGGGCGTTTTCTGGAACGTAAAAGCGAATTAACGCTTCGAGTACTGCGGACGCTTACGCGCTTTACGCAGACCAACTTTCTTACGTTCAACTTCACGAGCATCGCGAGTAACGAAGCCAGCTTTGCGCAGAGCGCCACGCAGGGTTTCGTCGTACTGCATCAGAGCGCGAGTGATACCGTGGCGGATTGCGCCAGCTTGACCACTTACACCGCCACCGATAACGGTGACGTAGATGTCGAACTTTTCAACAGTCTCGGTCAATTCCAGCGGCTGACGAACTACCATGCGGGCAGTTTCGCGACCGAAGAAATTTTCCAGAGTGCGGTTGTTGATCGAGATGTTACCAGTACCCGGACGCAGGAAAACGCGAGCGGTAGCGGTTTTGCGACGGCCAGTGCCGTAATTTTGAGTCGCCGACATAATGAACTATTCCGTTAAAACTTCAGTTCTTGGGGCTGCTGAGCAGCATGAGGGTGAGCAGCGCCCGCATAGACTTTCAGCTTGCGATACATGTCGCGACCCAGTGGGCCCTTCGGCAGCATACCTTTGACCGCGATTTCAATCGGGGCTTCAGGCTTTTTGGAGATCAGGCCTTCGAAGTTCGAAGACTTGATACCGCCTGGGAAACCGGAGTGACGGTAGTACATTTTGTCTTGCGCTTTGTTGCCGGTAACACGTACCTGCTCAGCGTTGATGATGACAATGTAGTCACCGGTATCAACGTGAGGGGTGTACTCAGGCTTGTGCTTGCCACGCAGACGGCTGGCGACTTCAGTGGCCAGACGACCCAGGGTCTGACCAGCGGCGTCGACGACAAACCAGTCGCGCTGAACTGTTTCTGGTTTTGCAGTAAAAGTTGTCATTCTTTAATAGCCTCAGGGGCCGCCCTGTAAATTAGACGGCGGATCTTACTGAATAGTGCGTACTTTGACAAGTCAAAGGCAGCCGGATACAGACGCTATCGGGGGCTCGGGTCGGCGCGTCCGTTCAACGGCAAGATTCTTCGGCAGGCGGCGCATCACTTCCACTGCAGAAAGAGGTGGGCAATTATGCAGATTGCCAAAAAAATTTCAACCTGCTTTTATGATTGTTTTCCTCGAAGGAGTACCCGATGGACTATCGACAGCTGGGCCGAACCGATCTGAACGTGAGCGCGATAGCCTTGGGCACCATGACCTGGGGCGAGCAGAACAGCGAGACAGAGGCCTTCGCACAGATCGAACGGGCCAAGGCCGCGGGCATCAACTTCCTCGACACTGCGGAAATGTACCCGGTGCCGCCCAAGGCAGACACCTACGCCACCACCGAGCGCTATATCGGTAATTACTTCAAAAGCCGCGGCGACCGTGCCGACTGGATCCTCGCCAGCAAGATCGCCGGCCCCGGCAACACCATCGACTACATCCGCGATGGCAGCCTCAAGCACAACCGCAAGCATATCGCCGAAGCCCTGGATGCAAGCCTCAAGCGCCTGCAAACCGACTGGATCGACCTCTACCAACTGCACTGGCCCGAGCGCAGCACCAACTTTTTCGGCCAACTGGGCTACAAGCACAAGGCCGAAGAAGACCTGACGCCGTTGGAAGAAACCCTCGAAGCGTTGGATGAGCAGGTCAAGGCCGGCAAGATCCGCCACATCGGCCTGTCCAACGAAACCCCGTGGGGCACCATGAAGTTCCTGGCCCTGGCCGAAGCCCGTGGCTGGACCCGCGCGGTGTCGATCCAGAACCCCTACAACCTGCTCAACCGCAGCTTTGAAGTGGGCCTGGCGGAAATCGCGATTCGTGAGCAGTGTGGTTTGCTGGCTTACTCGCCATTGGCGTTTGGCATGCTCAGCGGCAAGTACGAAGGTGGCGCGCGCCCGGCCAAGGGTCGCCTGAGCCTCTATAGCCGCTTCAGCCGCTACTTCAATGCGCAGTCGGAAGCTGCATGCAGCCGTTACGTGGCATTGGCCCGTGAGCACGGCCTGGACCCGGCGCAGATGGCGTTGGCCTTTGTGACGCAACAGCCGTTCGTGACCAGCAACATCATTGGCGCCACGACGTTGGAGCAGCTGGACAGCAACATCGCCAGCGCTGATTTGAAACTGTCGGATGAGGTGCTGGCGGGGATTGAGGCGATCCAGAAGGATCATCCGAACCCTGCGCCTTGATTGACCTTTAGACCGCCTTCGCGAGCAAGCCCGCTCCCACATTCGACTGCATTCCAAAGATGGAGCTCGGTCGAATGTGGGAGCGGGCTTGCTCGCGAAGGGTCCCTAAAAATCACCGAAGATTCAAAGCGCCCGCGCAATAATCTCCTTCATGATCTCGTTGGTCCCGGCATAAATCCGCTGCACCCGCGCATCCGCCCACGCCCGCGCAATCGGGTATTCCCACATAAAACCGTAACCGCCGTGCAACTGCACACACTCGTCCAGCACCTTGCATTGCAGGTCCGTGGCCCAGTATTTGGCCATCGCGGCCGTGGGCACGTCGAGCTTGCCTTCCAGATGCAACTCCATGCACTTATCGACGAACACCCGGCCAATCTGCGTTTCAGTGGCAATCTCCGCCAGTTTGAAACGGGTATTCTGGAAGTCGATGATCGCCTTGCCGAACGCCTTGCGATCTCGGGTGTACTCCAGCGTCCACTGCAACGCCGCCTCGGCTGACGACAACGCACCAATCGCCACCGTCAGACGCTCCTGCGGCAACTCCTGCATCAGATAGGCAAACCCCATCCCCGCCTGGCCCAGCAGGTTCTCCCTGGGCACCCGCACATCCTGGAAGAACAGCTCCGACGTATCCTGGGCCTTCATCCCGACCTTCTCCAGGCGCTTGCCCTTGTCGAAGCCCGGCGTGTTGGCTTCCACCAGGAACAGGCTGGTGCCCTTGGCGCCGGCCTTGGGATCGGTCTTGGCGACAACAATCACCAGGTCCGCCAGGAAACCATTGGTGATGAACGTCTTGGAGCCGTTGATCACGTACTCATCGCCGTCCAGCACCGCGGTGGTCTTGACCCCTTGCAGGTCGGACCCGGCACCCGGCTCGGTCATGGCGATGGCCGTGACCATCTCACCCGAGATCAACTTGGGCAGGTACTTGTGCTTCAGCGCCTCACTGCCGTAATGCAGGATGTACGGCGCAACAATGTCCGAATGCAGGGAGAAGCCAATCCCGGTCAACCCCAGGCGGCTGATCTCTTCGATCACCACCGCGCTGTAGAGAAAGTCCGCCCCGAGGCCACCGTACTCTTCCGGCAAGTGCGAGCAGAGCATCCCCGCCTCCCCTGCCTTGTTCCACAGGTTGCGGTCAATGTAGCCCTGCTTTTCCCATTGCCCGTGGAACGGCGCCGCGTCTTTTTCGAGGAAGGTACGCACGCTCTGGCGGAAGAGTTCGTGCTCCGAGCTGAACAAGGTTCTGGGAATCATGGGTCACCTGCGTGAATTGTCGGACAAGACCGGGATCACAGAGCCTAAGCCGCGAAGGCGTCACGGGACACTGGACACATGCGACAAAAAATAAGACGATCCAGCCGTCTGGTGACCACTTTCCCCTATAAGAATAAATGAAATTATGTCTAACCAAATCTCCACGCCCTTGCGGCGCGTCAGCATTTTGGCCATTGATCGGGTATTCGCTTCAACCCTCATGCAAGCCAAGGATTTCTTCCATCTCGCCAGCCTGCGCTACGGCAAACAGCTGGGCCAAGGCCTTACTCCCGCCTTCGAAACCCGCCTGGTCAGCCCCGACGGGCAGTCAGTGCGCAGCTTCAGCGATGTGATCATGCCGGTGGACGGCGGCCTCGAAAACGCCGACATCATCGTGCTGCCAGCCTTCTGGGACGATTTCGACTCGTTGTGCCAACGCTACCCCCAAGTGCTGCCGTGGCTGCGCGAACAACATGCCCGTGGCGCGGTGCTGTGCGGCGAAGCCACCGGGGTGTTCTGGCTCGCTGAAGCCGGCCTGCTGGACGGCAAGGAAGCGACCACCTACTGGCGCTTTTTCAACGCCTTCAGCGAACGTTTTCCCAAGGTGCAACTGAACCAGGACAAACACCTGACAGACGCCGACAACCTGTACTGCGCCGGCGGCACCACCTCGGCCTGCGACCTCTACATCTACCTGATCGAACGCTTCTGCGGCGCCAACATCGCCCAGGCCGTGGCCCGCGATATCCTCTATGAAGTGCAGCGCAACTACGCTCCAGGGCGTATCGGCTTTGGCGGGCAAAAGCTGCACCAGGACGTGATCATCCTGCAGATCCAGCATTGGCTCGAAGAACACTTCGCCGACAAATTCCGCTTCGAAGACGTGGCCCGGGAACACGGCATGAGCATCCGCAACTTCATGCGCCGCTTCCAGACCGCCACCGGCGACAAGCCGCTGCATTACCTGCAACGGCTGCGCATCGAGACCGCCAAGGGCCTGCTGTCGGGCAGCCGCAAAAGCATCAAGACCATCAGCTACGAAGTGGGTTACGACGACGCGAGCTTCTTTGCGCGGCTGTTCCGGCAGCACACCGAACTGTCGCCCAACCAGTACCGCCAGCAATTCCAGCAAGCCGCGTAACCAAAGGGTATACACAGTAAAAATGTGGGAGCTGGCTTGCCTGCGATGGCGGCGTGTCAGGCCCCAGATGCATTAGCTGACAGACCGCTATCGCGGGCAAGCCCGGCTCCCACAGTTGATTTCTGTTGACCTGGAAATTTTGCATAAAAAAGGCCCGCATCGCTGCGGGCCTTTTTCATTTCGAGCACATCGCTTACGGCTTGTGCGCCCGCGACAGGAACTCGTGGGACTGCATTTCCAGCAAGCGGCTCAAGGTCCGCTGGAATTCGAAGTTCAAGCGACCGCCGGTATAGAGGTCCTTGAGCTCAACTTCCGCCGAGATGATCAGCTTGACATTGCGGTCGTAGAATTCGTCGACCATGTTGATAAAGCGCCGCGCAATGTCGTCAGTCGTCACAGTCATCTGTTCGACGCCGCTCAAGATCACCGCGTGGAAGATCTTGCCCAGTTCGATGTAGTCGTTCTGGCTGCGGGGGCCGTCGCACAGTTCGCGGAAGTCGAACCAGGCCACGTCGTCGCAGGTACGCAACGCGATAATTTCACGGTTTTCGATGATCAACTTGTCGTTTTCGACCGCCTGGGTGCATTCCGGCGTCAGTGCGCGGAAGCTTTTGCGCAGGCTTTCCTGGGCCGCTTCGTTGAGCGGGAAGTGGAACAGTTCGGCTTGTTCAAGGTGACGCAGACGATAGTCGACGCCGCTGTCGACGTTGACGATGTCGGTGTTCTGCTTGATCAGGGCGATGGCCGGCAGGAAGCGCGCACGTTGCAGGCCGTCCTTGTACAGGCCGTCCGGCACGATGTTCGAGGTGGCAACCAGGGTCACGCCGTTCTTGAACAGCTCTTCCATCAGGGTACCGAGGATCATCGCGTCGGTGATGTCGGACACGAAGAACTCATCGAAACAGATCACCCGCGCCTCATCAGAGAAGCGCTTGGCGATGATGGTCAGCGGGTTCTTCTCGCCCGGCAGGGTCTTCATCTCTTCGTGCACGCGCTTCATGAAGCGGTGGAAGTGAGTGCGGACCTTTTCCTTGAACGGCAGCGCTTCAAAGAAGGTATCGACCAGGTAAGTCTTGCCCCGGCCGACGCCACCCCAGAAGTACAAGCCCTTGACCGGTGTGTGGTCTTTCTTGCCAAACAACTTGCTGAACATGCCCGGCTTGTTCTGCGAGGCCTGGACCAGATCGTCGTACAGGCGCTGCAAATGGCGCACCGCAGTTTCCTGGGCAGCGTCATGGAAGAATTCAGGGCGTTTCAGATCAGCTTGATATCGTTCTAGGGGCGTCATAATTCGTTAGCAAGGCAACAAAAACGGGCCGCCACTGTAACGACGGCCCTGAAGAATGGCAATCAACCCTTGGTCGGGTTAATCCTCGATTGGGGTCAACGCAACGCGCAAGGCTTCGATCGCCGCATCGCGCGA
The DNA here is from genome assembly GCF_002204795.1 of Pseudomonas sp. K2I15. Classification (GTDB taxonomy): domain Bacteria; phylum Pseudomonadota; class Gammaproteobacteria; order Pseudomonadales; family Pseudomonadaceae; genus Aquipseudomonas. The sequence continues at coordinate 94,164 of NZ_NIXO01000004.1, read as the reverse complement.
GGCGCTGTCGGTGAACGCCGGGCTATCGGCCACAGCCGCGCCTTCCAGCCAGACGCTGAAGCTCAAGGCTTCGCTGCGCACATCCAGCGCCTGGCCCGATTGCAGCTGCTTGGTCACCGCGCCTGCGGTTTTACCGTCGGCAAAGTTGCGCGACAGCAGCAGTTGCTCGCCTTCGGCCGCCAGCAAACGGAAGCGGAAGCTGCCGTCGTCTTCGCGGAAGCTGACAAAACGTGCGGCTTTCGCAGCTTTCTTCTTGGTGGTGGCGGTAACAGCGGCCTGGTTGACGAACGAACGCAGGCCCACTGCCTCACGCAGCTCGGCCAGGAACGGCGCAGCCACGGCGCGGGCTTTCTTGGCGCCGATCAGCAGCAGGTCTTCCATGTCGGATGGGCGGGACATCAGTTGGTGATAACGCTCGCGCGCCTCGCCCAACTGGCCGTCCAGCAGCTGGAACAGACGGCTCTTCGCCTCGCCCCAGCCCAGGCCTTGCAGCAGCTCGCCGCGAAACTCTTCTTCCTGGGCCTTGGTGGCAAACGCCTGGTACAGGGTGAACAGGTGCGAGTTGTCCGGGTCCTTGGCTTCGCCCGGTGCGCGGGAGTCGGTGACGATCCGCGAGATTGAATCCTTCATGTCCTTGGCGCTGGTGAACAACGGGATGGTGTTGTCGTAGCTTTTCGACATCTTGCGGCCATCCAGGCCCGGCAAGGTGGCGACGCTTTCTTCGATCAACGCCTCGGGCATGGTGAAGAATTCTTTGCCATTGCCGAACAGGTGGTTGAAGCGCTGGCCGATGTCGCGGGCCATTTCCACGTGCTGGATCTGGTCACGACCGACCGGTACCTTGTGCGCGTTGAACATCAGGATGTCCGCCGCCATCAGCACCGGGTAGCTATACAGGCCCATGGTGATGCCTGCATCAGGGTCTTCGCCGTTTTCCAGGTTCTTGTCCACCGAGGCCTTGTAGGCGTGCGCACGGTTGAGCAGGCCCTTGGCCGCTACGCAAGTCAGCAGCCAGGTCAGCTCGGGGATTTCCGGGATGTCGGACTGGCGATAGAACGTCACGCGGTTCACATCCAGGCCACCGGCCAGCCAGGTCGCGGCGATTTCCATACGCGAGCGCTGGATGCGCTGCGGGTCATCGCACTTGATCAGGGCGTGGTAGTCGGCCAGGAAGTAGAAGGAGTCGGCGTTGGCGTCCTGGCTGGCAAGAATCGCCGGGCGAATCGCGCCGGCGTAATTGCCCAGGTGCGGCGTGCCGGTGGTGGTGATGCCGGTGAGGATGCGGGTACGGGTCGTCATGGGTGATCGCTTGTCATCAATTCGAAAGACGTGGCAGCACAAGATCCTTGAGATCGGTCAGCTTGCCATGAAAAAAGTGTCCGCATTCTGCCACTTTCAGAAGCTCATGGGGGCGATTCAGGGCGGCGGACCAGTCGTAGACGAGTTGAGGGTCGACCACTTCGTCGGTTTCCGGCTGGATCACGGTCAATGGGCAGCCTTGTGGCAGCACGTCGTTATCGCGCAGGCGCATCACGGCCGCGGCCACCATGAACAGGTGCGCGAGTTTTTCGCCCTTGGCTTCCAGGCGGCCGCCGAGGGTTGCGGCAACAAACCCACCGAAGGAAAAACCCAGCAGGGTGATTGGCAGGTCGGGATGCTTTTCACGCAGCCAGGCGGCGGCGGCTTCGGCGTCGTCGACTTCACCAGTGCCCATATCGTGCGTACCGGCGCTGGCGCCGACACCGCGATAATTGAAACGTAACGTGATCAAGCCGGCATCGCGCGCAGTGCGTTGCAGGGTCGATACGACTTTGTTGAGCATGGTGCCGCCCTGCACCGGGTTAGGGTGGCAGATCAGCGCCAGGCCACGTGGCTCGGGGTGATCCAGGTACAGGGCTTCCAGTTGGCCTACCGGGCCATCGATCAAAACGGGGGTTTCACGCATCAGCAAGGAAGGAACTCCGTGACCTCTCAAGGGGTCGACTCGTCTAGCTAAAAGTCTGTGCATGGCATCATTGCGAGCTTAATCGCGGTATACAGCGCAGGTCCGAGCCGTTAACGTAAAGCAAAGCCGTTTATAGAGGAAGGACTCGTGGAACACTCGCTCTTAGTTTGGTTGTTGCCGACTCTCGCCTTGGTTGCCGGTGTCGCCATTGGATTCCTGGTTGCCCGCCTGCTGCCGAATGCCGCGCCTAACCGCACGCAGCGTCAGCTGGATGACATTCAGGAACGTTTTGACAGTTATCAGAACGAGGTTGTTACCCACTTCAACAGCACCGCGACCCTGGTGAAAAAGCTCACTCAGAGCTATCAGGAAGTACAGGATCATCTCGCCGAGGGTGCCAACCGCCTGGCCCTGGACGACATTACCCGCCAGCGTCTGCTGGCCGCGCTGCATTCCGATGCACCGCAAGCGCCACGGGAGCGCCTGACCCCACCTCGGGAAAATCAGGAACCGCCACGGGACTACGCGCCAAAAACGCCGAACGCTCCGGGGATGCTGGATGAGCATTACGGTTTGAAGAAGTAATACGTTTTCGAGCGATACTAAAAAGCCCGGCTGATTGATGATCAGCCGGGCTTTTTTTTGTTTGGATGGGTGGGTGGGTTGAGTACATATCCGTTGCTGCGGTGATGGCGGCTATTGGTTCCGCTCTTACAGCGGCTCACTTTTGAACAGCGCAAAAGTAAGCAAAACGCTCTTGCCCCACCACTCGGCACCTCGCCTGGGCTCGGTGTGCCCTCTCTCCGGTAGTACTGCGCGGGCCGCCGCGACGGGGCGTCCCTGCCCCGTCGCGGCTAAACCGGCGTCCTGCCGGTTTACCCGCTCCGTACTACCTGCGTTCGACCAGCGTGGTTTAACGGGGCGCCTAAGATCAAGATCAACAGCAGATCAAGAACACAGCGGCCTGCCGGCCGGCTTGAGTGTGGTGAAGCAAAATCAAAAGCTAAAGCGGGCGCGGTCCAAATGTGGGAGCGGGCTTGCTCGCGAAGGTCGTTAACGATGACGATGGTTTTCTGATTCAACGCGGCGCTCTCGGGTTTTTCGCGAGCAAGCCCGCTCCCACAGAAAAGCAGTTCTGCTTTCGCTCTGGACCTTGCCTTTAACACTCAGGTCAGCTTTCAGGCCGCCGTGCCCTTGATCTGCGGGCCCCGTTAACCACGATGGCCGCAAGTAGGCACGGTGGAGCGGGTAAATCGGCAAGGATGCCGGTTTACCCGCGCTGGCCAGGGATAGCCCATCGCGGCGACCCGCGCAGCCGGGCCTAGGCGAGGCACCGAGTGGTGGGGCAAAGACCTTTTGGTTACTTTTGGCTGGGCCGGCATTCCGGGCGTTTGCCAAAAGTGACCCGCTGTAAGAGCGAAACCCTAGGAAGCCGTTACCGCAGCAACGGATATGCCCCCCACCTCAAACCACCGACTGCTCCGCCAACTGCCCATCCTCGATCCGCACATGCCGCCCATGAAAGCGCTTGAGACTGCTGCGATGCCCGACGCTGACAATACTCAACCCCGGCAACTCATCAATCAACGCCTGATACAGCGCCGCCTCATCCTCCTCGTCCATCGCCGAGGTGGCCTCATCCATGTACAACCATTGCGGTTCAAACAACAACGCCCGAGCAAACGCCAGACGCTGCTGCTCACCCGGCGACAACATGCGCTGCCAGTGGTTAGCCTCATCCAACCGTGGAATCAGGTGCGCCAGGCGGCAAGTTTCCAGCACCTGTGCATAACGTTCCGCCGGATACGCGCCCTCCTCCTGTGGATAACTCAATACCCCACGCAAAGTACCAATCGGCAAATACGGCTTCTGCGGCAGGAACAGATAACGCTCGGCCGGCAAACGAATGTTGCCATGCCCGTTTGGCCACAAATTCCCCATGGCCCGCAGCAAGGTTGATTTGCCGCTGCCGGACCGCCCGCTGAGCATCAAGCGCTCCCCTTGGGCAACAGTCAGGTTGGCGCCATCGAGCAGATGACGACCATCCGCCAGATCCAGGCTGAGGTTGTTCATCTGCAAATCACCACCCTGGCGCTGCAACTGAATGCCCATGTTGCGGCCTTCGTTTTCCTCCATCGCCTCGCCAAAACTCAGCAGACGATCACAGGTCGCGCGCCAGCTGGCCAACACGGTGTACGCGTCGACAAACCAGCTCAGGCTGCCCTGCACGCTGCCAAACGCACTGGCCACTTGCATCAGCACACCCAGCTCTATCTGGCCGGAAAAGTAGCGCGGCGCTGCCACCACAAACGGGAAGATGATCGCGATCTGCGAGTAACCGCTGGTGAAGAAATTAAGACGCTTCTTGAGCTGCATGATGCTCCAGAAGTTGCTCCACACCCGCCCGAAACGCGCACTCAGCTGCTGGTGTTCATTGGGCTCACCATTGAACAGCGCAATGCTTTCGGCGTTCTCCCGCACCCGCACCAGGCTGAAACGCAAGTCGGCCTCAAACCGTTGTTGACGGTTACTTAAGCCGATCAATTTTCGACCAATCAAGTGGGTCAACCAACTGCCCAGCACGGCATACACCAGCGCTGCCCAGAACATGTAGCCGGGAATGGTGATGCCCCACACTTCAATGCTGCCGGACACGCCCCACAAGATCACCGAGAACGACACCAGGCTCACCAGGTTGCTGATAAAACCCAGGCCCAGGCTGAGGGTGCTGCTGGTAAAGGCGTTGAGGTCTTCGGAGATACGTTGGTCGGGGTTATCGGTGTAACCGCCGTATTCCAGGTGGTAGTAGTTCTTCTGGCTCAGCCACTTGGCGAAGTAGGTTTCGGTCAGCCAGCGCCGCCAGCGGATGGTGAGCATTTGCTGCAAATAAGACGTGAACACACCGGTGACGATCGCGACCACCGCGATCACGCTGAAATACATCAGCAAGTGGGTAAAGGCGTCGTAGTCCTTTTTCTGCAGGGCGTTGTAGAAGTCGCGGTTCCAGCTGTTGAACCACACCGACACCGCCACACTGAACAGTGACAGCCCCAGCACCACCAGCAGCAACAGCCAGGCCTTGCCCTTCTCCTCACTGCGCCAGTAAGGGGTGATCAGCGCCCATACTTTCCTTAAAAATTGCCCACGCACCGCGTCGTTGACCGCGGAATACTCAGCGTTCTGATTCATTGTTCAGGCTCGGTAGGAAATAAAGAACAGGCGTCAGACCGATGTAGGAGCGAGCTTGCTCGCGAAAAACTCAAGGACGCCGCGTGCTTTCCGGTTTCCCGCGTCATCGTTAACGACCTTCGCGAGCAAGCTCGCTCCTACAGTCGATCATCAAGTACTGGGCTGATCATAGGTGATCAGCCCAGGCTCCGTGCAGCCTGAAGCAGATTGTTCAGTCGCCGTTCAACGTCGGACAGGGCGCTTCTGCAACTTGCGCTGCAAAGTCCGGCGATGCATGCCCAGGGCGCGGGCAGTGGCGGAGATATTGCCTTCGTGTTCGGTCAGCACGCGCTGGATGTGTTCCCACTGCAGGCGGTCCACCGACATCGGGTTTTCCGGCACCAGGGTGTCGAGGTCGGCATGCTCGGAGAGCAAGGCAGCCAGCACGTCGTCGGCATCGGCCGGCTTGCACAAGTAGTTGCAGGCGCCACGCTTGATGGCCTCGACGGCAGTGGCAATGCTGGAATACCCGGTGAGGATCACCACGCGCATTTCCGGGTCCAGCTCCAGCAGCTTGGGCAACAGCACCAGACCGGAGTCGCCGTCCATTTTCAGGTCCAGGGCGGCGTATTCCGGCAGGTCGGCGGTGGCGATGGCCAGGCCTTCTTCGGCGGAACCTGCGGTGCTCACGCGAAAGCCACGACGGCTCATGGCGCGGGCCATCACGCGGGTAAAGGTGGCGTCGTCATCTACCAGCAGCAGGTGCGGCAGTTCTTCGCCTTCGACTTGGATCTCGTCACTCATCGATGTCTCCTCGTGCGACACGGGGCAGGCGCAGCTCGGTGAGCGTGCCGCCTTCCTCATGACTATAGAGTTTCACTGAGCCGCCCGCGCGAGTCACGCTGGCCTTGCTCAAAAACAGGCCCAGGCCGAAGCCTTTGCCCTTGGTGGTAAAGAATGGCTTGCCGATCTGCTCGGCAATCGCCAGCGGCACGCCCGCGCCGTGGTCGCGAATGCTGATGGTGAGGTCTTCTGCGTCCCAGTTCAGGGTCACTTCCAACCCTTCCGGGCAGGCATCGGCGGCGTTGTTCAGCAGGTTCAGCAGCGCCTGGGTCAGGTCCGGGGGCGGCGCCATGCGCGGTACTGTGCCCTGGCCCAGCAGGTGGAAACGGTAGCTGGCTTCAGGGCGCATCAGGTGCCAGCGGTTCAGGGCTTCGTCCAGCCAGTGGGTGACGTCTTGCATCTCCACCGCCAGGCGGCGATTGGCTTCGGCGGCGCGTACCAGTTGCTGCAAGGTCAGCTTGCACTGCTTCACTTGCTCCTGCAGCACACTCAGGTCGTCTTGCAGGGCCGGGTCGTGATGGTCCTGGGTCATTTCCTTGAGCAGTACGCTCATGGTCGCCAGCGGCGTACCCAATTCGTGGGCTGCGCCGGCGGCCTGGGTGGCGACGGCCAGCAACTGCTGGTCGCGCAGGCCTTCTTCACGGCGAATGGCGCGCAGCTCTTCCTGGCGGCGCAACTCTTCCGCCATCCGTGCGGCAAAGAAGGTGATGACCGCCGCCGACAGGGCGAAGCTCAGCCACATGCCATAGATCTGCAGGTTTTCACGGGCGATGGGAAAGGTCTGCAACGGGTAGAACTGCGCCAGCAGCAGGGTGTACAGGGTTAGGGCGATGCCCGACAACACCACCGAATAGCGCCATGGCAAGGTCACTGCGGCAATGGTCAGTGGCACCAGGTAATAGGAAACAAACGGGTTGGTGGAACCGCCGGAGAAGTACAGCAACACACTGTGGATAAACAGGTCACAGGCCAGTTGCAGGGCGTATTCCAGCTCGGTCACAGGCCACGTGGTGCGCAGGCGGATGGCGGTAAACGCGCACAGTACCGTGGAAAAACCGAGGGTCACGGCCAGTTGCAGCCACGGCAGCGGCAGCAGGTTGAACCAATAGGCAAGCCCGACCGAACCGGCCTGTGCGGCCAGCACCAGGGTGCGGATGAACGTCAGGCGCCAAAGGTTCTGGCGGGTGGCGGAAGTCAGTTTTACGGCGGCGAGCATGAGCTCTCCCGATGAGCGCTGCAGGCGGATCGCACGGAGTATAAACGAAGCGACAGCGCTGGCACGGCGTGTGTGGCTCTTTGACGCAGGGGTCAGGAATATGACCATTCGTCGGCATCCGCTGACTTGTAGCGAATGTGTAAACCCGAAGAACTGAAACCTTGCGTCTACAGTCTTACCGAACACGAACATCTCAAGGAGCTTCCATGTCACGTTTCATTCGCAGTGCAGCCACCCTCACCCTCGGCGCCGCCACCCTCGCCAGTCTGCCTGCCATGGCCGCTGATGAACTGCATTACAACCAGATTTCCCTGCGTGCCGAAGTCAGCCAGGAAGTGGCACGCGACCAGATGATCGTCACCCTTTACACCGAGTCGCAGAACACCGACCCGGCCAAGCTTGCCGCCGAAATCACCACCACCATGAACAAGGCGCTGGCCCAGGCCCGCGAAGTCAAAGGCGTGACCCTGCGCCAGGGCAGCCGTAACAGCTACCCGATCTACGACAACAAGAACCAGAAAATCACCGGCTGGCGTGAACGCGCCGAACTGCGCATGGAAAGTGCTGACTTTGCCGCGCTGTCCAAGCTCACCGGCGACATGCTGACCAACCTGAAAATGGACAGCATGGATTTCGCCATCGCCAACCCAACCCGCAAGGCCAGCGAAGATGCCTTGCTTAAAGAAGCGGTCACCGCGTTCAAGGCTCGTGCACAACTGGCCACCGACGCGCTGGGCGGCAAGGGCTACAAGATCGTCAACCTGAACTTCAACACCAACGGTTATCCACAGCCGTTTGCGCGTGGCGGGATGATGATGAAAGCCGCTGCGATGGATTCGGCGCCAACGCCGGAAGTCGAGGCCGGTACCAGCCAGGTCAATATGACCGCCGATGGCGTGATCGAAGTTATTCAGTAACACTCTGCCTGCGGGTACAAAAACGGCGCGACCTCAGGCTCGCGCCGTTTTTTGTCTTTAAAACAATATCTTGTAATCCATTTCTGTATTTGCCGATGGTAATCGGTAGCCCGGTTTCGACACTTATGTATACCCCCCAGGTTGACAGGGATTGCTCTGCGGGTACGTGTTCAAACCACTACCGAGAACCACATCCATGGCAAAAATTCTTTCTCCTGGCATGCTAAGTGCCCGTAATGACTATATGCAGCAAAGGGCCCAGGCTGAAGCTGCGGCATCTGCGGCCAACTCGCAGCCCACCGCTCAAACCGGTATTGGCACCCCTGCAACACAGCCCGTACCGGCCAGCAATACAGCGCCCGGTGACGCAAGCCTGGTCGAGGCTTACATTCGGGGAGTGCAGAACAAAATAGACGGCAATAAACCCGGCAATATAACGGTACCCTCCCAGACCGTACTGGGCCAATGGCTTGAACTGTATCGCTCACAATTGGAACACCCGGTTGTTCAGGACTGGATGCGCGAGCAGAAAATCGACCCGTCCAGCGTGACAGTCATACCCTCCACGGGTGCCATGTCAGCCAAGGTAGACGGGGTGAGGAAAGACTTTTCCCTCACGGACGGTTCGGGATGGGGACAGGTTTCAGGGCCACTCCTTGCAGCCGGGAAGATCATTGTCCCCGGCGATGGCCAGGAACTCCGAGTAGGGTTGAGTGCAGACACGGCAAAGGTGTCAGTCGCCGTGGTCGCGCGCTTTTATGGCGAACCATCACCGTCGAACCGAACCCAGGGCCAAGCGCAAATCAAGCGGCTGGAACAGAACAAGTCCTTCGATGCCATCTCCCCCGATGACCGCCTGCGACCGGCCAACCTACGCTCTGCGCAGGCGCTGGAAACACAAAAAGCCAATGCCGAAACGTTTTACAGCGCCGCACCGCAAAAGCTGGCCTTTACGCACCTGGCAGTCGGGGTGGCGAACGCCTACCCGAACGTGCATGACGAGGCCAAGCGGTGGGCTGGGGAGATAATCGAAAAAGAAACCGGCCAAAAAAACGTAGACCCCGACACCCTGTTTTTTAATCGCTTTCGTCATAATCAAAGCGCCTCGCCAGGGACCGCCACTGGCGCGATGCATCTGGACGAAGAACCGTTTTACTCGAAAAACCTCCCGGATGCGTTGCTGGACAACTTCTCTGAACACGACCAGATCCCCGGCCAGCTTGATGCTGAAGCCGGCATTTATACGGTAGGCCGCGGCGCAAGCACACAGGGCGGATACGGTGCCAACAACCAATTCCCGCTGGCTCCCTCGACGTTGATGCATGCCAGTTGGAAAACTGATTTTCAGTCGCGCATGACCACAAAAATCGACCAATTCTGGAGTGCCCACGGGGATGATTACCGCACAGCCCTGAAGGGCGAATTTACCCAACAGGCACGCCAGCAGTTGAAGGGCTTTGAGGCAAAAACCCCGATCGAACAAAAGTTGATGCCGGACGAGGAGAAATTCACCCGCGGCGACTACAAAATCGTGATGGGCGCCGTCTCCAATCTTCCTCTCGACGAGAACGCGCCCCTGACCGTTGCGCAGTTGCAGGCGCAGGCTCCCACGAGCGGAAAGGTGCGGGCGCATGCCTTTGATATCAACGGTTGGGGTTCCAGCGACATCATTCGGTTTGCTGAGGTGGATGACGGCCAATACAACTTCGAAAACAACCGTCGAGACGGCACACAAATCCTCTACATCCCGGGTAACACGCCGGCATTTCTAAGGTTCGACTCACTGCAGAAAATGGACGACTGGGTGGTGGATCAGGCCAAGGACCCGAAAAAACGCGAACGCCTCGCCTCGCACTTCTCGCTGTACAACCGCCAGGATGGCGGCATTTTTGGCAAGTTCGGGGTGGACGCCGCACTCGGCCACCTGGCCTCCGGAAACTGGGATAACGCGGAAGGCAACACCATTGACCGCGCCAATATCAAAATTGCCGGGGATGTCTTCAGCCACATGACAGAGCAGGCAAAGGCGCGGATGACCCGTGACGCCGACACCGCGATCAAGTCCAGCAGCGAGGTCACGCGGGACACCTGGCTCAACGATATCTCGGCAGCTGCGGGGCTGTTGGGCAAACTGGCGCCACTGGGGGCTCCCGCTGCGGTGGCTGCCGTGGGTGTCGGTATTACCGAAACAGCGCTGGGTGCGGAGAAATCCGCCTCGGGTGACACCAAGGCAGAACGCAGTGATGGTGCGTGGAAAGCCTTCGATGGCACGCTCAACACCTTGTTCTCGGCCGGCGCCAGTGGGCGCGTTGAAGACCCATTTATCGAGCCTGAAACACCGGTGACCTCAACGCAGGAACTGCCCCCAGCGGGTGGGGAGCCAATAGCCGGGCCTTCCAGTGGCCGCGCTGCGAATACCGTCCCGGCCATACCTTCTGGCCCAAGCCTGATCAAGATGAGCGACTACGCCGTGCCCGACGGCGAGGCATTAATCAGCGACGCCACCCGTAATAGCCAAGGCGTTTATCAAATCAAAGGCAGTAACGGTTTGTATCGCCGGTTCGTCCGGCATACCGACGAAACCGGCAAGCGCCAGGTGTTTGAACTTGAAAGCCGTTACAGGATGGGTGACATTTCTTCTCAGATAATAGACCCCAACACTGGAAGAGCGGTGATGAGAGTTCATCCGGGGGCCGACGGGGATTGGGTACGCGCGCCCGCAGACGGCTCTGGAAAATGGCCATGGCAACGTAAGGTTTCGACGACGGTAAGTACTGAACCCAAGGTCCCGCCAATGATTTCAGATCAGTTCCTGGAGCTGGATGGCTCGAAAATGAAGGGTGCAGACATACTGGACAAATACCTCAATCTTGGTGAAAACAAGTACACATACGGCATTGCCGTGAACGAGGAAGGTGAGAGCGTACCGCAAATCTCCTGGACAGCTGAGGAAGACCCCGCCAAGGCCACGCCGCATCCAACAGCCAGTGCTTCGACATTCGGCACGAGCGATTACAGCGAGCAGTTTATTAAAGATATAAACCGCAGTAAGTTCACAATACAAAAACCCGATGGCACCAAGCTGGAAATTGACATCGGCAACGAGGTAAAAACACTCGAACTGGAAAAAGGCGATAAGTTATCAACCGCCGAGCTCGATCAAGTCATACAAAAAAATATCTTGAACATTGAGGAATTCATTCCTGACCCGGCACTAAGAGCACGAATTTCTGAAGTTGCCAATCAATGGTTATTAGGCGCCGCGCCGGACGAATTTCAGACCTCTCGATTCAAAGGCACCGTCTTTGGCAGCGGACGTGACCCCCACTACTATATCAACTATGACCCCAAGGGTACTGCAACCACTGTTACCGCCAAGTCCGACTTTATAATTAACAAGCTGGACGATAACAATGGCGAACTTGATACCCTCACTGACATAAATGTTAAGTCGACAAGGACGATAACTATACGACGCAATAATGAAGTTAACGGCGACGGTTATGACATAGACCCCTCCGCACCCACACGGATAGAAATCACACCCAAGCTGGGCTGATACGCACTCCCCACTATCTGGCCCCCCCTGAACGGCGGTAACCTCGGTGACCGCCGTTTTCGTTCGGGCAGCTGAGTGCTGCCATCTCAGGGGTCTCCATGGAAAGAATCGCCTTTAAACCGCTTCTCCTCGCCGCCGGCCTGCTGGCGTTTATGCCGATGGCCCAGGCGGCCAGCACCCTGGTCTACTGCTCCGAAGCCAGCCCAGCCGGTTTCGACCCCAGCCAGTACACCAGCGGCACCGATTTTGATGCCTCCGCCGAAACCGTGTTCAACCGCCTGACCCAGTTCAAGCGCGGCGGCACCGAAGTCGAACCTGGCCTGGCGACCAGTTGGGACGTGTCCAAAGACGGCCTGACCTACACCTTCCACCTGCGCGATGGCGTGAAGTTCCACACCACCGACTATTTCACCCCGACCCACGACTTCAACGCTGACGATGTGCTGTTCACCTTCCAGCGTCTGCTCGATCCCGAGAACCCGTTCCGCAAGGCTTACCCGTCGGAATCGCCCTACTTCACCGACATGGGCCTGAACACCACGATCAAGAGCGTCGAAAAACTCGACGAGCACACCGTGCGTTTCAACCTGAACAACGTCGATGCCTCCTTCGTGCAGAACTTGGCCATGAGCTTCGCCTCGGTGCAGTCCGCCGAATACGCCGCTCAGTTGCTCAAGGAAGGCAAGGCCGCCGACATCAACCAGAAGCCGGTGGGCACCGGGCCGTTTGTGTTCAAGCGTTACCAAAAGGATTCGCAGATTCGTTTCAGCGCCAATAAACAGTATTGGAAGCCCGACGATGTGAAACTCGATAACCTGGTGTTCTCGATCACCCCGGACGCCGCCGTGCGCCTGCAAAAGCTCAAGGCCGGCGAGTGCCAGGTCAGCGGCTATCCGCGCCCGTCCGACATCGACGTGATGAAGCAGGACCCAAACCTGCGGGTGCTGCAACAAGCCGGCTTCAACCTGGGCTTTCTCGCCTACAACGTGACCCACCCGCCGCTGGACCAGCTCAAGGTGCGCCAGGCCCTGGACATGGCCATCGACAAGCCGGCAATCATCAAGGCCGTGTACCAGAGCGCCGGACAATTGGCGCAGAACGCACTGCCTCCGGCGCAGTGGTCTTATGACCCCACCATCAAGGACGCTCCCTATGATCCGGCCAAGGCCCGGGCGCTACTAAAAGAAGCAGGGGTTGCACCAGGTACCACCATCAACCTGTGGGCAATGACCGTACAACGCGCCTCCAATCCCAATGCCCGAATGTCGGCGCAGATGATCCAGCAGGATTGGGACAAAATTGGCATCAAGGCCAATATCGTCAGCTATGAGTGGGGCGAGTACATCAAACGCGCCAAAGCCGGCGAGCACGACGTGATGATTTACGGCTGGACCGGCGACAACGGTGACCCGGATAACTGGCTCGGCGTGCTCTACAGTTGTGCCGCGGTGAAAGGCAGCAACTATGCGAAATGGTGTAACCCCGCCTACGACAAACTCGTGCAGCAGGCCAAGGTCAGCAGCGACCGCGAGCAGCGCATCAAGTGGTATCAGCAGGCACAAAAAATCCTTAAAGAACAAGTACCTATAACGCCTATTGCAAACTCGACGGTTTTCCAGCCCCTTCGAAAAGAAGTACAGGACTTCAAGATCAGTCCATTTGGACTCACACCGTTCTATGGCGTCAGCCTGAATAAGTAACAGCTGCGCCCCAACCGAGTGCGCCAGACGCCTCGGTTGGGCATTCCTGGTGCGCCCCTCGCACCGAAAAAACCCCTCAAAAGTGCATAAATATGTCCGAACTTACACATATGCGACATTCGTGTACGTTCGTACCACTGTTTAGCGGTTGTAGGCTCTCAACATCTTGCAATGGGTATGGGCCCTGCATAAGTATCCGCAGGTCGACTCACGAGGTCGCCCTCACTACCAAAAATGACAACAAATCATGAGGCCAACATGCTTAAACACGCAGTCATTCCGTTATTAGTCAGCGCCGGTTTAATGGCTGCTGCACCCTTCGCCCAAGCGGCGAGCAATCTGGTGTTCTGCTCCGAAGGGAGCCCGGCCGGTTTTGATCCAGGCCAGTACACCACCGGAACAGACTTCGATGCTTCGGCCGAAACCATGTTCAACCGTCTGACCCAGTTTGAACGCGGCGGCACTGCTGTGATTCCTGGGCTGGCCACTACCTGGGACGTTTCCCCGGATGGCCTGACGTATACCTTCCACCTTCGTGAAGGCGTCAAGTTCCACACCACCCCGTACTTCAAGCCAACTCGTGAATTTTCGGCTGACGACGTACTGTTCACTTTCAACCGGATGATCAACAAAGATGATCCGTTCCGCAAAGCCTACCCAACCGAGTTCCCGTACTTCACGGACATGGGTATGGACACCAACATCAAGAACATCGAGAAAGTCGATGCCCACACCGTCAAGTTCACCCTTGGCACCGTGGACGCCGCCTTTATCCAGAACCTGGCCATGAGCTTCGCCTCCATCCAGTCGGCTGAATACGCCGCCCAACTGTTGAAGGAAGGCAAGGCTCAGGACATCAACCAGAAGCCCATCGGCACTGGTCCGTTCGTGTTCAAGAGCTACCAGAAAGACTCCAACATCCGTTACACCGGCAACAAGAATTACTGGAAGCCTGAAGATGTGAAGATCGACAACTTGATCTTCGCTATCACCACCGACCCGTCGGTGCGTATCCAGAAGCTGAAGAAAAACGAATGCCAGGTCACCCTGTTCCCACGTCCGGCCGACCTCAAGGCGCTGGGTGAAGACAAGGACCTGAAACTGCCGCACCAGGCCGGTTTCAACCTGGGCTACATCGCCTACAACGTGATGCCGGTCCTCAAGGGCCAGACCGCGCCTAACCCGCTGTCGGACATCCGGGTGCGTGAAGCCCTGGACATGTCGGTGAACAAGCAGCAGATCATCGATTCGGTTTACCAGGGTGCAGGCCAGCTGGCAGTCAACGCCATGCCGCCAACCCAGTGGTCCTACGACACCACCATCAAGGATGCGCCGCACGACGTGGCCAAAGCCAAGGAACTGCTCAAGGAAGCAGGCGTCAAGGAAGGCACCGAAATCACCCTGTGGGCGATGCCGGTCCAGCGTCCGTACAACCCCAACGCCAAGCTGATGGCTGAGATGCTGCAGAACGACTGGAAACAGATCGGCCTGAAAGTGAACATCGTCAGCTACGAGTGGGGCGAGTACATCAAGCGCTCCAAAGGCGGCGAGAACCAGGCCATGATCATTGGCTGGAGCGGCGACAATGGTGACCCGGACAACTGGTTGAACGTGCTGTTCGGCTGCGATTCCCTGGCCGGCAACAACTTCTCCAAGTGGTGCGACAAGAAATTCGACGGCATCGTGAAAGAAGCCAAGGCGACTTCCGACGTAGCCAAACGCACCGAGCTGTACAAGCAGGCGCAACATATCCTCAAAGATGCAGTCCCGATGACACCTATCGCGCACTCGACGGTGTATCAACCAATGCGCAACAACGTGCAGGACTTCAAGATCAGCCCATTTGGCTTGAACTCCTTCTACGGCGTGAGCGTAAGCGGCAAGTAAGGGTCACTGGCGGCGACGTTCATAACGTCGCCGTTATTGCATCCGCCAAGACCGTAGGAAACAGACCACGTTCGTACCAGCTGCCGTCCTACGGCCGTTAACTGCGAATCGCGGCTCCATTGCCTACAAGGTCTGTCAGATTCGTTGCATTTACTGCCCGGCTCCCGACCCATAACGTCGTGGTACGGCAGAAGCATCGTCTCTGTATGGCAACTGCCGTTGTGGGATCAGTGATGTCGCCAGGTCATGAACGACCGGGCGATTGCTCACTGACGAAAACAACAAACAAGGATCGGGATTGTCATGCGCCATACCACCGTTCTATCCGCGATATTTGGCACCAGCCTGCTGGCTGTGGCCTCGATGGGCCAGGCTGCCGATAAAAAGAGTCTGGTGTTTTGCTCCGAAGGCAGCCCGGCTGGCTTCGACACCGCGCAATACACGACGGCTACCGATAACGACGCAGCCGAGCCTATCTACAACCGCTTGGCCGAGTTCGAAAAAGGCGCGACCAACGTCGTACCGGGCCTGGCAACCCGTTGGGATATTTCCGAAGACGGCCTGACCTACACCTTCCATCTGCGTGAAGGGGTGAAATTCCACAGCAACAAAGACTTCAAGCCGACGCGTGATTTCAACGCCGACGACGTGCTGTTCACCTTCAATCGCATGCTTGACCCCGAACATCCGTTCCGCAAGGCCTACCCCACCGAGTTTCCGTACTTCAACGGGATGAGCCTGAACAAGAATATTGCGAAGGTCGAAAAAACCGACCCACACACCGTGGTGATGACCCTGAACACGGTCGACGCCGCGTTTATCCAGAACATCGCCATGAGCTTCGCCGCGATCCTGTCGGCTGAATACGCCGACCATTTGCTGAAGATCGGCAAGCCCAGCGACATCAACCAGAAGCCGATCGGCACCGGGCCGTTCGTGTTCCAGCGTTACCAGAAAGACTCGCAAATTCGCTACACCGGCAACAAACAGTACTGGGACCCGAGCCGCGTGAAGCTCGACCAGCTGATTTTTGCGATCAACACCGACGCATCGGTGCGAGTGCAAAAGCTCAAGGCCGGCGAATGCCAGATCACCCTGCACCCGCGCCCGGCCGACGTCGAAGCCCTGAAGGCCGACCCGAAGCTGCAACTGCTGACCAAGCCAGGCTTCAACCTCGGCTACATCGCCTATAACGTGCGGCACAAGCCATTCGACCAGCTCGAAGTGCGCCAGGCCCTGGACATGGCGGTGAACAAGCAGAGCATTCTCAACGCCGTGTACCAGGGCGCGGGGCAACTGGCGGTAAACGCCATGCCGCCTACCCAGTGGTCTTACGACGACACCATCAAGGACGCCGCCTACAACCCGGAAAAAGCCAAGGAATTGCTCAAGGCCGCCGGCGTGAAGGAAGGTACCGAGATCACCCTGTGGGCGATGCCGGTACAACGGCCGTACAACCCCAACGCCAAGCTGATGGCCGAAATGCTGCAAAGCGATTGGGCCAAGATTGGCCTCAAGGTCAAGATCGTCAGCTATGAATGGGGCGAGTACATCAAGCGCACCAAGAACGGCGAGCACGATATCAGCCTGATCGGCTGGACCGGCGACAACGGTGACCCGGACAACTGGCTGGGCACTCTCTACAGCTGCGACGCCATCGGCGGGAACAACTACTCCATGTGGTGTGACCCGGCGTACGACAAGCTGATCAAGCAAGCCAAGGTCGTGACCGACCGCGAACAAAGGACTGTTCTGTACAAACAGGCGCAGCAACTGCTTAAAGCACAGGTGCCGATCACGCCAGTCGCCCACTCGACGGTCAACCAGCCGTTAAGCGCCAAAGTCGAAGGGTTCAAAGTCAGCCCCTTCGGCCGCAACGTGTTCTCGGGCGTCAGCATTACCCCATAAAAAATAACCGGATTGCGCAGGGCGAACATTCGCCTTGCTGCAAACGTGCAGCCTTATTTCGGGTTTTACCCCAAGGCAAACGTTTGCAAAGGCTTGAACGAGTTACACACCCAATAGCCGGTTCACCTAAAAAGACCGGCATTAAAAAGAGAACCAAAGGAGCTTCACCCATGAAACTGAGCAGCACCGCGCTACTGGCCCTGGCCATCAGCAGCATCACGGCTACCGCCTACGCTGAACCTGCAAGCCAGGACTTCGTTCCTACCACACTGGCCGGCACCAGCGCCCAAAGCGAGGCCAAAGGCTTTATCGATGGATTCAGCCTGGGCGGTACAACCCGTAACTGGTACTCCACCGAGAAAAAATTCCGTGGCCAGCGTTTCAGCTACGAGAAGCACAACCAAACGCGTACCGACACCAACCGTACCAACTGGGTACAGGGCACCATCCTCAACGGCACCTCGGGCTTCACCCAAGGCACCGTGGGCGTGAGCACTGAGGTTGCGGTCTACAACGCTCTGGTCCTGGACCGCAGCAAGCGCGACATCAAGGGCGGTTCCAACCGTACCCTGGCCGACTCCAACGGCGACGCCGTAGACCAGTGGAGCAAACTGGGCCTGGCCAACGTCAAGTTCCGTGTCTCGAACACCACCTTGACCGCCGGTCGCCAGAACTTCAGCAGCGGCATCGTCGACACCATCGGCAACCGTGCACTGCCTTCGAGCTTTGAAGGTGTGAGCTTCAACAGCGAAGAGTTCAGCAACCTGTCGTTCCAGGGCGGCGTGTTTGACCGCGTTTCGCCACGGACCGAGCAGAGCCTGTCGAAATTCCGTTCCGAATACGGCAATGGCCAGGAAACCGACAAGGTCAACACCTTCGGCGTTAACTACCAGCCGTTCAAGAGCCTGAAGACCAGCCTGTTCGCCGCCAACGTGGAAGACTTCTGGAACCAGTACTACTTCGGCGCTACCCACGAGTTGGGTGACAGCCAGACCCTGGCCCTGACCACCGGCCTGAACTACTACAAAACTACCGATACCGGTAAAAAGCTGATGGGGAATATCGACAACGATACCTACTCCCTGTCCCTGGGCCTGACTCACCAAGCCCACAGCCTGACCTTCTCCTACCAGGCCATCAACGGTAACGAGTACTTCGACTACCTGCACGAAACCAACGGCATCTACCTGGCCAACTCCTTGACCTCCGACTTTAACGGACCGAACGAGAAATCCTTCCAGATCGCCTACGGCCTCAACATGGCTGAATACGGCGTACCAGGCCTGAAATTCAACGTCTACTCGGCTCGCGGTTGGGGCATCGACGGTACTCACTACACCGGCACTGCCTACGGCGAAGCTGGCGTGGCACGTAGCGATCTGCGCCTGATGGATGGCGAGACCCACCAGGAATACGGTGTTGGTTCGTCCTACGCGATTCAGAGCGGCCCACTCAAGGCCACTACCATTCGTGCAACCTACGTAACTCACCGTGCCAGCGCCGATCAGGCTGACGGCAACATCAAAGAGTTCCGCCTGGTCACCACCATCCCGTTCAACATTCTTTAATTAGCGCCAGGTAGACGGCGGGCTCAGGACGAGCCCGCCGCCTACGCTTGTCTGGTCCAATCGATTGCAGAGGGCTCTTAGATGAAAATGCTCCCGTTACAAGCCGCTATTGCCGCTGCGCTGCTGAGCGTCGCCGTCGGCATTTCGGCCAAACCGTTGGTGGTCTGCACCGAAGCCAGCCCGGAAGGTTTCGATCCGGTTCTGTACACCACGGCTGTCACCGCGGACGCCGCGGCTGAAACCATGTTCAACCGCCTGGTGGACTTCAAGCCCGGCACCACCGAAGTGGTCCCGGCACTCGCCAAAGCCCTGCCGGAAATCAGCGCCGATGGCCTGACCTACACCTTTCACCTGCGTGACGACATCAAGTTCCACACCACCGACTACTTCAAACCCACGCGCAACCTGAATGCCGACGACGTGCTTTGGAGCTTCCAGCGCCAGCTGGACCCGAATCACCCGTGGCACAACAAGTCCAACGTGGGCTACCCGTACTTTGAAAGCATGGGCTTCAAGGAACTGCTCAAGAGCGTAACGAAGACCGATGACCACACCGTGGTCTTCACCCTGACCCGTCCTGAAGCACCGTTCCTGGCCGACCTGGCCATGGCGTTTTCCTCGATCCACTCCGCCGAATACGCCGACCAGTTGCTCAAGTCCGGCAAGACCGATGACCTGAACGCCAAGCCAATCGGCACCGGCCCGTTCATCTTCACCCGCTACGCCAAAGACGCCCAAGTGCGCTTCAAGGCCAACCCGGACTACTTCCGTGGCAAGCCGCCGGCGGATCCGCTGATCCTGGCCATCACCACTGACAACAACGTGCGCCTGCAAAAGCTCAAGGCCAATGAATGCCAGATCGCGCTGTATCCAAAACCGGATGACGTGCCGAGCATGAAGGCCGACCCGAACCTGAAGGTGGCGGAACTGGCAGCGATGACCACCGCCTACACCGCCATGAACACCACCCACAAGTACATGAGCGACGCGCGGGTGCGTCACGCGATCAACATCGCGTTCGACAAGAAAGGCTACAACGAGTCCCTGTACGGCAAAGGCAACGCAGTCGACGCCACCGGGCCTTACCCGCCAACCCTGCTGGGCTTCAACGACAAACTGAAGAACCCGCCCCGTGACCTGGACAAGGCCCGCGCCCTGCTCAAGGAAGCCGGCGTACCGGAAGGCACCGAGATCACCCTGTTCACCCGCAACGGCGGCGGCCCGACCAACCCCAACCCAATGCTCGGCGCCCAGCGCATGCAGGCGGATTTGGCGCAAATCGGCCTGAAAGTGAACATCAAGGTCATGGAATGGGGCGAAATGCTCAAACGCGCCAAAAATGGCGAACATGACATGGTTTCCGCCGGCTGGGCCGGGGATAACGGGGACCCGGATAACTTCCTCACCCCGAACTTGAGTTGCGATGCTGCGAAAAACGGCGAAAACTACGCCCGCTGGTGTAACAAAGAGTTTCAAGACTTGATCGACAAGGCACGTGCTATCGCTGAACCCACCGAACGCGCTGCACTCTATGAACAAGCAATGGACGTTTTCGACAAGGAGCAACCATGGATTCCCATGGCTTACCCGAAAATGTTCACCGCCATGCGTAAAAACGTCGAAGGTTTTACCCAAAGCCCTCTGACTACAAATAACTTCGCCACCACCCAGGTGAAGTAGATAAGAAACGCTCGGCACCGTCGACATTGACGGTGCCGAACCTGCCTAACCGGCTGATTGAGGTACACAACAAGATGTTTAGTTTTATTGCCCGCCGATTGGGGTTATTGATCCCCACGTTTTTCGGCATCACCTTGCTGACTTTCGCGTTGATTCGCATGATCCCTGGCGACCCCGTCGAAGTCATGATGGGCGAACGACGAGTCGACCCCGAGATGCACGCTCAGGCAATGGAACGCCTTGGTCTGAACAAACCGCTGTATGCGCAATACCTGGATTATGTCGGCAAGCTCGCCCACGGCGACCTCGGCGAATCCCTGCGCACCCGTACCAGCGTGTGGACTGAATTCACCGCCCTTTTCCCGGCGACCCTGGAACTGTCCATGGCCGCCCTGTTGTTCGCCGGCATCCTGGGGCTGTTAGCCGGGGTGATCGCGGCCTTGAAGCGAGGATCCCTGTTCGACCATGGGGTGATGGGCATCTCCCTGGCGGGATATTCGATGCCGATCTTCTGGTGGGGCCTGATCCTGATCATGTTCTTCTCCGTGAGCCTGGGCTGGACGCCGGTATCCGGACGGATCGACCTGCTCTACGACATCGAGCCGCGCACCGGCTTCATGTTGATCGACACCCTGCTGGCTGACGAGCCAGACGCGTTCTTCGACGCCCTGCACCACCTGATCCTGCCGGCCATCGTGCTCGGCACCATTCCGCTGGCCGTTATCGCGCGGATGACCCGTTCGTCGATGCTCGAAGTACTGCGCGAAGACTACATCCGTACCGCCAAGGCCAAAGGCCTGTCGCCGGCGCGCGTGGTATTCGTCCACGGCCTGCGTAACGCCTTGATCCCGGTACTGACCGTAGTCGGCCTGCAAGTCGGCACGCTGCTGGCCGGTGCGGTCCTGACCGAAACCATCTTCTCGTGGCCCGGCATCGGCAAATGGCTGATCGAAGCCATTGGCGCGCGGGATTATCCCGTGGTGCAAAACGGCATCCTGTTAATCGCCTGCCTGGTGATTCTGGTGAACTTCGTGGTGGACATCCTCTACGGCTTCGCCAACCCACGCATCCGTCACCAGCGCTGAGATCATGACCATGACCACACCTACTCCCGCGGTAGCAGTCGATCAAAGCCTGCTGTACCCGTCCCCGTACAAAGAATTCTGGCAAGCCTTCTCCAAGAACAAGGGCGCCGTTGCCGGCCTGTTGTTCATGCTGCTGGTGGTGTTTTGCGCGCTGTTCGCCCCTTGGGTGGCCCCGCATAACCCGAGCGAGCAATACCGTGACTTCCTGCTGACCCCGCCCGCCTGGCTGGAAGGTGGGCAGATCCAGTTCCTGCTGGGCACCGATGAACTGGGCCGTGACCTGCTGTCGCGACTGATCCAGGGTTCGCGCCTGTCCTTGCTGATCGGCTTGTCGTCGGTGGTGATGTCGTTGATCCCGGGGATCCTGCTGGGTCTGTTCGCCGGTTTCTTCCCGCGCCTGCTCGGCCCAACCATCATGCGCTTGATGGACATCATGCTGGCCCTGCCGTCGCTGCTGCTGGCGGTGGCCATTGTGGCGATCCTCGGCCCTGGCCTGATCAACACCGTGATCGCGATCGCGATCGTGTCGCTGCCGTCCTATGTCCGTCTGACCCGCGCTGCGGTGATGGGCGAACTGAACCGTGACTACGTGACTGCCGCCCGCCTCGCCGGCGCCGGCCTGCCGCGCCTGATGTTCGTCACCGTGCTGCCAAACTGCATGGCGCCGCTGATCGTTCAGGCCACCTTGAGTTTCTCCTCGGCGATTCTCGATGCTGCCGCCCTTGGCTTCCTGGGCCTTGGCGTACAACCGCCAACCCCTGAGTGGGGCACCATGCTGGCTTCGGCCCGCGACTACATCGAACGCGCCTGGTGGGTAGTGAGCCTGCCTGGCCTGACCATTTTGCTCAGCGTGCTGGCAATCAACCTGATGGGCGACGGCCTGCGCGATGCGCTGGACCCGAAACTCAAGAACGCCGCCTGAGGAGATTCCCATGTCACTGCTAGAAATCAAGAATCTCAATGTCCGCTTCGGCGACAAGACCGCCGTGCCTGTAGTCGATGGCCTCGACATTTGCGTCGACAAAGGCGAAGTACTGGCGATCGTTGGCGAGTCGGGCTCGGGTAAGTCCGTGACCATGATGGCGCTGATGGGCCTGATCGAGCACCCCGGCATCGTCACCGCCGACGCCCTGAACTTCGACGGCAAGGACATGCTCAAGCTGAGCAACCGCCAGCGTCGGCAGATCGTCGGTAAAGACCTGGCGATGGTGTTTCAGGACCCGATGACCGCCCTGAACCCCAGCTACACCGTGGGTTTCCAGATCGAAGAAGTGCTGCGCCTGCATCTGAAGATGTCCGGCAAGCAAGCGCGCAAGCGTGCCATCGAACTGCTCGAAAAGGTGGAAATCCCAGGCGCAGCCAGCCGTATGGATGCTTATCCGCACCAGTTGTCCGGTGGTATGAGCCAGCGTGTGGCTATCGCCATGGCCATTGCCGGCGAGCCGAAACTGCTGATTGCCGATGAACCCACCACTGCACTCGACGTGACCATCCAGGCCCAGATCATGGACCTGCTGCTGGCCTTGCAGAAAGAGCAGAACATGGGCCTGGTGCTGATCACTCACGACCTCGCGGTGGTGGCCGAAACCGCCCAGCGCGTGTGCGTGATGTACGCCGGCCAAGCCGTTGAAGTCGGCCAGGTACCGCAGTTGTTCGACATCCCGGCGCACCCGTACAGCGAAGCGCTGCTCAAGGCGATTCCCGAGCACAGCCTGGGCGCCACGCGCCTGGCGACGCTGCCGGGTATCGTTCCGGGCCGTTATGACCGCCCGCAGGGTTGCCTGCTGTCACCGCGCTGCCCGTATGTGCAGGAGTCCTGCCGCGCCCAACGCCCGGGCCTTGACCCAAAAAGCAACAGCCTCGCCCGCTGCTTCTACCCGCTGAATCAGGAGGTGGCGTAATGGCCGTCGTACTTACCGCCCGCGACCTGACCCGTCACTACGAAGTGTCCCGTGGCCTGTTCAAGGGCCACGCCCTGGTGCGCGCGCTCAATGGTGTGTCGTTCGAGCTGGAAGCCGGCAAGACCCTAGCGGTCGTGGGCGAATCCGGTTGCGGCAAATCCACCCTGGCCCGCGCCCTGACGCTGATTGAAGAGCCGTCCTCCGGCTCGCTGAAAATCGCCGGCCAGGAAGTCACCGGCGCCGACAAGGCCCAGCGCAAGCAATTGCGCAAAGACGTGCAGATGGTGTTCCAGAGCCCGTATGCCTCGTTGAACCCGCGCCAGAAGGTCGGTGATCAACTGGGCGAGCCGCTGCTGATCAACACCAACCTGTCTGCCGCCGAGCGTCGGGAAAAGGTCCAGGCGATGATGAAGCAAGTGGGCCTGCGCCCTGAGCATTATCAGCGCTACCCGCACATGTTCTCCGGTGGCCAGCGCCAGCGGATCGCACTGGCCCGGGCCATGATGCTGCAACCCAAGGTGCTGGTGGCGGATGAACCAACCTCGGCGCTGGACGTATCGATCCAGGCCCAGGTGCTGAACCTGTTCATGGACCTGCAGCAGGAATTCAACACGGCCTACGTGTTCATCTCCCACAACCTCGCGGTGGTGCAACACGTCGCCGATGACGTGATGGTGATGTACCTCGGCCGCCCGGTTGAAGTGGGCCCCAAGCACGACATCTATGCGCGCCCGTTGCACCCGTACACCCAGGCGCTGCTGTCGGCGACACCGACCATTCATCCGGATCCGAACAAACCGAAGATCAAAATCGTCGGCGAGTTGCCCAATCCATTGAACCCGCCGTCTGGCTGCGCGTTCCACAAGCGCTGCCCGTACGCGACCCAGCTGTGCAGCACCGATGAACCGGTGCTGCGACCACTCGACAACCGCCAGGTGGCTTGCCACTACGCGGAGCAATTTGTGGTCTGACCGGCCGCTGTATCTGTAGGAGCGAGCTTGCTCGCGAAAACCGTGAGAGCGACGCGGGGTATCAAGCACCTCGCGTCATCGTTGAAGACCTTCGCGAGCAAGCTCGCGCCTACAAAGGCCATTGAAATTCCTGAGTTCTACAGCCCTTCTTGTCGGATAGCGCATCTGTCCGGCAAGAGGGGCTTTCTTTTGCCTGCGTTACTTACGTATCGCTGTCGCCGTCGTTATAGGTGTCGCTGTCTTCACCGTCGTTATCCGGGTTCTCGGCGTCGTCATCGTCCTTGGAACCGCCCTGGTTCTGGTCGTCTGGCTCGGATTCACTCTTGGCCAGCTGCAAGCCACCCGCCTGCACCGTCTTCGCCGCGACAAACCCTGTGCCATGGCTTTGCACAGCCGTATTGGCCCACGCGGAAGACATACCCAACGACAACATCACCAGCACTTTGAGCAACAGCACCACACGTTGAAAGATACTCATGGTCGAATTCCGCCCAGTCAGGAGTTGAACTGCGTACGACAGCTGTCCGCCGTCGCCTCGTTTCAAGCTAGTCCTGAACTGAAGTTTTCGCCACCCCCTGTGGGAGCGGGCTTGCTCGCGAAGGTCGTCAACGATGACGCGTCAACCCCGGATAAACGCGGTGCTCGTGAGCTCTTCGCGAGCAAGCTCGCTCCTACAGGGTGGCCAAACAAAAGGGCGAAGCCATGACAGCTTCGCCCTCTCTTATATCGCTAACCCTTAGTGATGCTCGCGGGTCGCGCGGAATTTCACATCCGGCCAGCGCTCTTCCATCAGCGCCAGGTTGACCCGCGTCGGGGCGAGGTAGGTCAGGTGACCACCGCCGTCGATCGCGAGGTTTTCCACCGCCTTGACCTTGAACTCTTCAAGCTTCTTCTTATCGCTGCAATCAATCCAGCGTGCCGAATACACGGTGATCGGCTCGTAGGAGCACTCGACCTTGTATTCCTCTTTCAGGCGACTGGCCACCACATCGAACTGCAGCACACCGACGGCGCCGAGGATGATGTCGTTGCTGCGTTCCGGGAAGAACACCTGGGTAGCGCCCTCTTCCGCCAACTGCTGCAAGCCCTGGCGCAGTTGCTTGGATTTCAGCGGGTCGCGCAGGCGTACGCGGCGGAACAGTTCCGGGGCGAAGTGCGGGATACCAGTAAAGCCCAGCACTTCGCCTTCGGTGAAGGTGTCGCCGATCTGGATGGTGCCGTGGTTGTGCAAGCCGATGATGTCGCCGGCAAACGCTTCTTCCAGTTGCTCACGCTCGGAGGAGAAGAAGGTCAGGGCGTCGCCGATGCGCACGTCCTTGCCGGTGCGCACGTGGCGCATCTTCATGCCTTTTTCGTATTTGCCGGAGCAGATACGCATAAAGGCGATACGGTCGCGGTGCTTGGGGTCCATGTTCGCCTGGATCTTGAACACGAAGCCTGCAAACTTCTCTTCCACCGGCTCAACGGTACGCTCGTTGGCAACACGGGCCAGCGGCTTGGGTGCCCAATTGACCACGGCATCAAGCACGTGATCGACACCGAAGTTGCCCAAGGCGGTACCGAAGAACACCGGCGTCAGTTGGCCGTCAAGGAATTCCTGCTGGTTGAACTCGTGGCAGGCGCCCTGCACCAGTTCCAACTGGTCGACAAAACGGTCGTACTCGTCACCCAGGTGGTCGCGGGCCTCGTCGGAGTCGAGCTTCTCGATGATTTTCACATCGGTACGTTCGTGGCCGTGACCGGCGGTGTACACAATGATGTAGTCGTCCGCCAGGTGGTACACACCCTTGAAGTCGCGGTAGCAACCAATCGGCCAGGTGATCGGCGCAGCCTTGATCTTCAGGACGGCTTCGATTTCGTCCAGCAGTTCGATCGGGTCGCGGATGTCACGGTCGAGTTTGTTGATAAAGCTGACAATCGG
The DNA here is from genome assembly GCF_002204795.1 of Pseudomonas sp. K2I15. GTDB lineage: Bacteria > Pseudomonadota > Gammaproteobacteria > Pseudomonadales > Pseudomonadaceae > Aquipseudomonas. The sequence continues at coordinate 67,895 of NZ_NIXO01000004.1, read as the reverse complement.
CGTGTCCCGCAGACGGCAAACGTCCATCAGCGCGATGGTACGTGGCTCAACGCCTTTGCCGCCGTCGAGGACCATCAGTGCCGAGTCGACCGCAGTCAGGGTGCGGTAGGTGTCTTCGGAGAAGTCTTCGTGGCCCGGGGTGTCGAGCAGGTTGATCATGTGGTCGCGATACGGGAACTGCATGACCGACGTGGTAATGGAAATACCACGCTGTTTTTCCATTTCCATCCAGTCGGAGGTGGCATGGCGGTCGGATTTACGGGATTTCACCGTGCCGGCCACCGCGATCGCCTTGCCCATCAGCAACAGCTTTTCGGTGATGGTGGTTTTACCGGCATCGGGGTGGGAAATAATGGCGAAAGTGCGGCGTTTCGCGACTTCGGCGGCCTGGTGGGTCATGGGAAATCGCCTGGCAGGTGAGTCAAAAAAGGGCGGCGAGTATAGCGCAAACCCAGGGTGACGGACCACCGTTCACCCCATTGGGGGTGGCTAAATGCTGCCAAGTATGGAACCTTTTAAAAGGTAGAGACGTCCACTCCCCTGCTATCGCACTCGTAACAGGGGCTGAAAAATCAGCAAGTTAGCCTGACGAGGCTGCGCTCATGGCTCGACCTCATACCGTTTTGCCGGTATTGGCGAGCTGCATTTCGCGACCACATTTAGAGGCAGCCAGGAATGGCATTGCCGCTCGGAAATGTGTTCGCCGACAGAAGAAAAAAGGAGTCCGCCTGTGGCTATTCGCTATGGCAAAGGGCTGATAGGAGGAGCGGTTGTCGTCGCTCTCCTGGCCCTGCTGGTCCACTGGATCGGCATCAACACGATCGAACTGTACCGCGACGATTTGTTGTTTTACCTGCAAGCTCACTTGATCCTCGTCCTTGTTTCGATGCTGGCCGCCCTGATCGTAGGGATCCCCGCCGGTATTGCTCTCAGCCGACCGAATATGGTCGGGCGCGCAGAACGCTTCATGCAGATCTTCAACATCGGCAATACCGTCCCTCCCCTGGCCGTGCTGGCCATCGCCCTCGGTGTCCTCGGCATCGGCAGCGGCCCCGCGATCTTCGCGCTGTTCCTCGCCTCGTTGCTGCCCATCGTGCGCAACACCTATGAAGGCCTGAAAAACGTACAAGGCTCATTGAAAGAAGCCGCCGTCGGCATCGGCATGACGCCGCGCCAGGTGCTGTTTCGCGTCGAATTGCCCAACGCCGTGCCGATCATCATCGGTGGTGTGCGCGTGGCCCTGGCGATCAACGTCGGTACCGCGCCCCTGGCGTTCCTGATTGGCGCCAACAGCCTGGGTAGCCTGATTTTCCCCGGCATCGCCCTGAACAATCAGCCGCAACTGTTGCTCGGCGCCGCGTGCACCGCGCTGCTGGCCTTGCTGCTCGACGGTCTGGTGACCATGGCCAGCCGCCTCTGGCTGGAACGCGGAGTGCGTGCGTCTTAAGGCTTGGCAAAGGAATTCACATGAAAAAACTGACATTGATATTGGGCTGCGTCCTGCTGTTCGCAGGGTTTGCGCAAGCCGCTGAAAAACCGGTCATTCGTATCGGCGCCCGGGTGTTCACTGAACAGACCCTGCTCGCCGAAATCACCTCCCAGTACCTGCGCACCAAAGGTTACGACACCCGTGTGACCGGCGGGCTGGGCAGCAACCTGGCGCGCAGTGCCCAGGAAAGCGGGCAACTGGACCTGATTTGGGAATACACCGGCGTGTCGCTGGTGGCCTACAACCACGTCGACGAGAAGCTCGACAGTGAACAGTCCTACGCCCGGGTTAAAGAACTCGATGCGAAAAAAGGCCTGGTCTGGCTCTCCCCGTCGAAGTTCAGCAACACCTACGCCCTGGCCCTGCCAGAGAACGTGGCCAAGGAATTCCCGCAGATCAACAGCATCAGCGACCTGACCGTGGCGCTGGCCGAGAAAACCCGCGAAAACCGCCTGGTAGCCCTCGACACTGAATTCGCTAACCGTTCCGACGGCATGGCCGGCATGGTCAAGCTGTACGACATGAACCTGACCCGCAAAAACACCCGGCAGATGGACGCCGGCCTGGTCTACACCGCGCTGCGTAATGGCCAGGTGTTTGCCGGCTTGGTCTACACCACCGACGGTCGCCTGAACGCCTTCAAATTGAAGCTGCTGGATGACGACAAGCATTACTTCCCGGACTACACCGCAGCACCCGTGGTGCGTCAGGTTTACCTCGACGCCCACCCGCAACTGGCCGCTGACCTTAAGCCGCTGGCCGCACTGTTCGACAACGAAACCATGCGCCAGCTGAACGCGCGGGTCGACGTCGACCATGAAAGCCCGTCCGCTGTGGCCGCAGATTTCCTGCGCCAACATCCGATCAATCAATAAGAGGAGAAGACATGGAATTTCTGAACGCCTTTTCCCATCTTGATTGGGCACTCGTCCTGCAACTGACCTGGCAGCACATCACCCTGGTCGGCATTGCAGTCATCCTGGCAATCGTCGTGGGCGTGCCTCTGGGCGTGCTGATGACCCGCTTCCCGACCCTCGCCGGCCCGTTGCAGGCCAGCGCCACGGTGCTGCTGACCGTGCCGTCGATCGCGCTGTTCGGCCTGCTGCTGCCGTTCTACTCCAAATTTGGCCAGGGCCTGGGGCCGATGCCGGCGATCACCGCGGTGTTCCTCTACTCCCTGCTGCCCATCATGCGTAACACCTACCTCGCCCTCACCGGCGTGGAACCGGGCATCCGCGAAGCCGCCAAAGGCATCGGCATGACCTTCGGCCAGCGCCTGCGCATGGTCGAACTGCCGATTGCCGTGCCGGTGATCCTCGCCGGTGTGCGCACCGCCGTCGTCATGAACATTGGTGTGATGACCATCGCCGCCACCATCGGCGCCGGTGGCCTGGGTGTACTTATTCTGGCTTCCATCAGCCGCAGCGACATGTCGATGCTGATCGTTGGCGCCGTACTGGTCAGTCTCCTGGCCATCTTCGCCGACCTGCTTCTGCAATGGCTGCAACGCACGCTGACTCCAAAAGGACTGCTCAAATGATCGAACTTCAAAACCTGACCAAGACCTTCCAAAGCAACGGCAAGACCATCACCGCCGTTGATTCCGTAAGCCTGACCGTCAACGAAGGCGAAATTTGCGTATTCCTGGGGCCCTCGGGCTGCGGTAAAAGCACCACGCTGAAGATGATCAACCGCCTGATCAAGCCGACGTCGGGCAAGATCCTGATCAACGGCGAAGACACCACTGACCTGGATGAAGTGACCCTGCGTCGCAACATCGGCTATGTGATCCAGCAGATCGGCCTGTTCCCGAACATGACCATCGAAGAGAACATCGTGGTGGTGCCCAAGCTGCTGGGCTGGGACAAGCAGAAATGCCACGACCGTGCCCGCGAATTGATGAGCATGATCAAGCTGGAACCCAAGCAGTACCTGCACCGCTACCCGCGTGAGCTGTCGGGTGGCCAGCAGCAGCGGATCGGCGTGATCCGTGCGCTGGCGGCGGATGCACCGTTGCTGCTGATGGATGAGCCGTTCGGCGCGGTCGACCCGATCAACCGCGAGATGATCCAGAACGAGTTCTTCGAAATGCAGCGCGCGCTGAACAAGACCGTGATCATGGTCAGCCACGACATCGACGAAGCCATCAAGCTGGGCGACAAGATCGCGATCTTCCGGGCCGGCAAGCTGCTGCAGATCGATCACCCGGACACCCTGCTGGCCCACCCTGCCGACGAATTCGTCAGCAACTTCGTTGGCCAGGACAGCACCCTCAAGCGTCTGTTGCTGGTGAAAGCTGAAGATGCGGCGGATAACGCGCCGTCGGTCAGCCCGGAGACGCCAGTGGCGGATGCCCTGGAGCAGATGGACGAACTCGACCGTCGCTATGTGGTGGTGACCGATGCCGAGAACAAGGCGCTGGGTTATGTACGACGCCGCGACCTGCACCGTCAGACCGGTACCTGCGGCCAGTACCTGCGCGAGTTCAACGCCACGGCGGCGTACGACGAGCATTTGCGCATCCTGTTGTCGCGCATGTACGAGTTCAACCGCTCGTGGTTGCCGGTAATGGACGCAGAGCGGGTGTTCCTGGGGGAAGTGACCCAGGAGTCGATTGCCGAGTACTTGAGCTCTGGTAAGTCGCGTGGGGGCAAGACCAGTATCGTGTCGCCAGCCGAGACGGCGCTCGCATGACCTGACACAGCGCGGTTCAAATTGTGGGAGCGGGCTTGCTCGCGAAGGCAGTGTGTCAGTCAACGGATGTATTGACGGACACTCCGCTTTCGCGAGCAAGCCCGCTCCCACATTTAGATCTTCACTGTGTCAGAAACACCTCAAATATCCCCTCCCGGGGAACATCAATCCGTCATACCGGTCGGTTACATAAGTAGCTGCACACGGTCTCACGACGAACGCGTGCAAAAACGCGACATTTTTAGTTGATCTAAAGTCCCTCACGTCCTAAAGTTCGCGCCGAACGTCCATGCTGGAAACGATCCATCCGGCTCAAGTACTGACGACGAGACAGCAAGGCCAAGGGAAGCGGTTGATCCCATGGCCTTTTTGCTTTCGGCGACATGCCTTGGGAAGTAGGCGAACCAAAGTGGGGATACGGAGGACGTTCATTTGCACCCATTGATCAATCTAGTTTGCCAGTAGGAGTTCCCAGCATGTCGATCCAGGTCGAAGATTATTTCGCGCGCGCCACTTTTGACAAAATGAAGGCGTTCGCCGATACCCAGGAAACCCCGTTCGTGGTGATCGACACCGCGATGATCAGCCAGGCCTACGATGACCTGCGCGCCGGTTTCGAATTCGCCAAGGTGTATTACGCGGTCAAGGCCAACCCGGCCGTCGAGATCATCGACCTGCTCAAAGCCAAAGGTTCGAGCTTCGACATCGCGTCGATCTACGAGCTGGACAAGGTCATGGACCGCGGCGTCAGCGCCGACCGTATCAGCTACGGCAACACCATCAAGAAATCCAAGGACATCCGCTACTTCTTTGATAAAGGCGTGCGCCTGTTCTCCACCGACTCCGAAGCCGACCTGCGCAACATCGCCAAGGCCGCCCCGGGTTCGAAAGTCTATGTGCGCATCCTCACCGAAGGCTCGACCACGGCCGACTGGCCTCTGTCGCGCAAATTCGGCTGCCAGACCGACATGGCCATGGACCTGCTGATCCTCGCCCGCGACCTGGGCCTGGTGCCTTACGGCATCTCCTTTCACGTCGGCTCGCAACAGCGTGACATCAGCGTGTGGGACGCTGCGATCGCCAAGGTCAAAGTGATCTTCGAGCGCCTGAAAGAAGAAGACGGCATCCACCTCAAGCTGATCAACATGGGCGGTGGCTTCCCGGCCAACTACATCACCCGCACCAACAGCCTGGAAACCTACGCCGAGGAAATCATCCGCTTCCTGAAGGAAGACTTCGGTGACGACCTGCCGGAAATCATCCTGGAGCCGGGCCGTTCGTTGATCGCCAACGCCGGGATCCTGGTCAGTGAAGTGGTATTGGTTGCGCGTAAATCGCGTACCGCCGTCGAGCGTTGGGTGTACACCGACGTGGGCAAATTCTCCGGCCTGATCGAAACCATGGACGAAGCCATCAAGTTCCCTATCTGGACCGAGAAGAAAGGCGAGATGGAAGAAGTGGTCATCGCCGGCCCAACCTGCGACAGCGCCGACATCATGTACGAGAACTACAAGTACGGCCTGCCGCTGAACCTGGCGATTGGTGACCGGATGTACTGGCTGTCTACCGGTGCGTACACCACCAGCTACAGCGCGATTGAATTCAATGGCTTCCCGCCGTTGAAATCGTTCTACCTGTAAGCCGGCTGCAAATAAAAAACCCATGACGTGTCATGGGTTTTTTTGTGGGTCTCAATTTTCAACGATCTTCGCGAACGTGCCATAAGCGCAAAATATAAATCGTCGACTGCTGAATCTCGTAGCGCATCTCATAGTGTCCGACCAACAGCCTTCTCAGATCTCTTGGTGCGAACTCTTCAATGCGTTCACCGATTCGCGGATTACTCAGCAGACTGATGGGAGCCTGAGAAAGTGATTGCACGGTACGAGCAGCTGCCGGCCGATTTACAACGCAGAGAAAATCGAAAAGCCGAGCCAGGTCCGATAAGGCCTTACTCGTCCATTTCAACTCCATCAGCGCGGTACCGGAAGCGGAGTATCAGTACTCAGGCTGTCAGCCCAAGCCTGCACCGCATGCTGATCTATTACGCGACCGGCATCGACATCCGCCATTGCCTCTCGTGTAAGGCGGCTGCGCTCCTCTTCCTGATCAACCCAGTCGGCAAGCGCCTGCTTGACGATCCAACCGCGTGAGCGGTCCATTCGCGCTGCCATCTGATCAACTTTTTGAGCCAGCGCCGCTGGAACGTGAGCTGTCAGGACTTTAGTATCGGCGCCCATAAAATCTCCTCGCTGGTGCGTAATACACAGCTGATTAAGAATGAATCAAATCCAATCATAGTGATTTAAACTTGTGCAGCAACCTCAGCATCCTGCCACCCATCGTTTAGTTGAATCGTACGCAGTTGATAGTCCCTAGCCAAAAGCCTGATTTCAGGCTGTGCTGCGTTTACCAACGTGCTGTAAGCCACCCGCAAAACTTCAAATTCCCGCCTGCCAGTGCCTTACGCAGCCATTCCAGCGCCGTTTCTATCTCGCCCCGGTCCGCCAACACCGCCGCGTAACTGAACTGCCCGCGAAAATCCCCACCTCGCGCCGCCTGTCGATAACACGCCAGCGCCTGGGTTTGATCCTCGGCAACCCCAGCCATGCTCCAGGCAACGCCCGAGCATATTGCGCGCCATCAAATGCCCACGCTCAGACCTCAACCCAGCGGCGCAGCAGGTTGTGATAGGTGCCGGTGAGCTGGATCAGTGCCGGGTGGTCGGGCACGTCCCGGCTCAGTCGCTGGATCGCGCCATCCATTTCGAACAGCAAGGTGCGCTGGCTGTCTTCGCGCACCAGGCTTTGGGTCCAGAAAAACGAGGCGTAGCGCGCGCCACGGCTTACGGCGTTGACCTTGTGCAGGCTGGAGCCGGGGTACAGCACCATGTCGCCCGCCGGCAACTTGACCCGTTGCAGGCCGAAGGTGTCCTGGATTTCCAGCTCGCCGCCGTCGTAGTCGTCGGGGTCGCTGAAAAATACGGTGGAGGACAGGTCGGTGCGCACCCGCTCGTGGCTGCCCTTGGACTGGCGCACGGCGTTGTCGATATGAAAATCAAAACTGCCACCCGCCGTGTAACAGTTCAGCAGCGGGGGGAAGACCTTGTGCGGTAACGCCGCTGACATGAACAGCGGATTTTTCCACAGGCGATCAAGGATCGCCGCGCCGATTTCCTTCGCCAGTGGGTGGCCTTCCGGCAGTTGCAGGTTGTGTTTGGCCTTGGCCGATTGATGCCCGGCAGTGATTTTGCCGTCGGCCCATTCGGTGTGCGCCAGGGCTTCGCGGATGCGCAGCACTTCCTCGCGAGAGAACAGGCCGGGAATGTGCAGCAGCATGGGAAGTACCTGAAGGCGGAGAATTGCCAATGGTAGTGATTCTTATTGATCGCGCACAACACCCCATGCATCGGACGGTCGGATTTATTGCATGTAAAAAAGAATCTTTCTCGACTACTCGCGGCATAATGCGCCCCGTGAACCACCTAACCTGATGACGAGGCCGCACGACGTGTTGAAGAAAACCCTGTTCCAGTTGCATTGGTTCTTCGGCATTACCGCCGGGCTGGTGTTGGCCTTGATGGGGATCACCGGCGCGACGGTGTCGTTCCAGGATGAAATCATCGAGCTGCTGAACCCGACGGTGTTGACGGTTGAAAAGCGTCCGGCCGGCGTACTGCCACCTGCTGAACTGGTGCAACTGCTGCAAGCCCGTGAAGGCGAAGTGGTGTCGATGCTCACGGTGCAACCCGATAGCGCCAACGCCGCCAAGGTCTGGTTCACCCCGCCGCCCGGTGAACGTCGCGGCCAGATGCGCTACTTCGACCCGTACACCGGCGACTACCTGGGCGACCCCGTTGGCCAGGACTTCTTCGGCTTCGTGCTGCAACTGCACCGCTTCCTGGCGATCGGCGAAACCGGCCAGCAAATCACCGGCGCCTGTACGCTGATACTGGTGTTCTTCTGTCTCTCGGGCCTGTACCTGCGCTGGCCGCGCCAGGTGGCAAGCTGGCGCGCCTGGCTGACCCTGGACTGGCGTAAAAAAGGCCGCAGTTTCAACTGGGACCTGCACTCGGTGTTCGGCACCTGGTGCCTGCTGTTCTATCTATTGGCGGCGCTGACCGGGCTGTTCTGGTCCTACGAGTGGTACAGCGATGGCATGACCAAACTGCTGTCCGACGCCCCGCAAAACGAACGGGTGCGCAAGCGCGGCCCAGCGCCGGACGGCCCCACGCCTGTAGCCAATTACGACGCGATCTGGAGCAGCATCTACAGCAACGCCGGGCCCGGCCTGAGTGGCTATAACATCCGCATGCCAGCGGTCGCAGGGCAACCGGCCACCGTCTACTACTTGCTGAAGACCTCACCTCACGACCGCGCGCTGAACCAGATCAACCTCGACCCGGCCACCGGTGAGGTCAAATCCCACAGCACCTACGCCGGCAAAAGCTTCAAGGCGCAGATCCTGACCAGCATCTATGCGTTGCACACCGGCAGCTATTTCGGCCTGCCCGGCCGGATCATCCTGACCCTCACCGCACTGCTCATGCCGCTGTTCTTTATCACCGGCTGGCTGCTGTACCTGGACCGCCGCCGCAAGAAACGCCAGGTGCGCGATGCACGCGACGGCCTGACCGACAACCCCAGCGACGCGCCGGCCTGGTTGATCGGTTTTGCCAGCCAGAGCGGCTTTGCCGAGCAACTGGCCTGGCAAACCGCCGGGCAATTGCAGGCCGCCGGCTTGCCGGTAAACGTGCAGTCGCTGGGCAGCGTCAGCGAGGAAGATTTGCGCCAGTCGAGCAATGCGTTGTTTGTGGTCAGCACCTTCGGCGACGGCGAAGCGCCAGACAGCGCCCGCGGTTTCGAGCGCAGCGTGCTCGGCCAGGACCTGTCACTCAAGGGCTTGAACTACTCGGTGCTGGCCCTGGGTGATCGCCAGTACCAACACTTCTGCGGCTTCGCCCGGCGCCTGCATTTCTGGCTGACCCACCAGGGCGGCAACCCGCTATTCGCCCCGGTGGAAGTCGACAATGGCGACACCGATGCCTTGCTGCACTGGCAACAGCAACTGGGCCAACTGACCGGCCATGCACCGGCGGCAGCATGGGCCACCGCGACCTATGAAAACTGGACGTTGAACCAACGCACCCTGCTCAATCCGCACAGCAGCGGCTCCGGCGTCTATTTGCTCGGACTCACCCCGCCAGCGCCCCGTGATTGGCTGGCCGGTGATTTGGTAGAAGTGCTGCCGCGCAATTGCCCACGGGCCATCGAGCACTTCCTCGAAGGCCTGGGACTGGCCGGCAGTGAAGGTGTAGTGATCGACGGCCTGGCGCACACCCTCGACCAGGCGTTGGCCAGCCGCCAGCTACCGGACAATCGCGCGCACCTGGTGGGCCTGCATGCCCAGGCGTTGGTCAATGCGCTGGTGCCGTTGAGCATGCGCGAATACTCCATCGCCTCGATTGCCAGCGACGGCGTGCTGGAACTGATCGTGCGCCAGGAACGTCATTCCGACGGCAGCCTGGGCGTGGCTTCCGGCTGGTTGAGCAAACATGCACCGATGGGTTCGGCGATCAGCCTGCGCCTGCGACGCAACAGTGGTTTCCATCTGCCGACCGAACCAGTGCCGATGATTCTGCTGGGCAACGGCACTGGTCTTGCCGGGTTGCGCAGCTTGCTCAAGGCGCGGATTGCCGACGGTCAGCAGCGCAACTGGCTGCTGTTTGGCGAACGCACTATCGCCCACGATTACCACTGCCAGGACGAGCTGCTAGGCTGGCTGGCGAGCGGTGACCTGGCGTTGCTGGACCTGGCGTTTTCCCGGGACCAGGCCGAGAAAATCTACGTTCAGGACCGCCTGCGTGAGTCGGCTGATGTGCTGCGTAAATGGATCGCGCAAGGCGCCGCGATTTATGTCTGCGGCAGTTTGCAAGGGATGGCGGCGGGTGTGGATCAGGTGCTGCACGATGTGTTGGGCAGTGAAGCGGTTGAGCGGTTGATCGAACAGGGCCGCTATCGCCGGGATGTTTACTGACCGTCCCAATGAGCACCCCAAAAGCTGGAGCCTCACACCGGCTGCAGCTTTTGCTCAAACACCGACACCCCATCCAGGTCCCGCAGCACCACCGTCAACTCCGCCGTCTGCCCATCAATCTGCACCTCGCCAAAAAACTGGAACCCGGCAAACGGCGAGCTGTTCTGCACCGTCGGCGCCTTCTCGAACACCACCTGCGGCCCGAAGGTTTTATCCAGCGGGTTAGGCCCAAAACTCCCGGCATTCAGCGGCCCCGCGACAAACTCCCAGAACGGCTCGAAATCCTGAAACGCCGCCCGGTCCGGATGGTAATGATGGGCCGCGCAGTAATGCACATCCGCCGTCAGCCACACGTGATTACGCACCTGTTGCGCCCGCAGGAACGCGAGCAATTCGGCGATTTCCAACTCGCGTCCCTGGGCCGGGCCCGGGTCGCCGTTTGCAATCGCCTCCCAGCGCGGCACGCCGGGGCTGACTTCACCGTCGGGCACGCCGAGGCCGATGGGCATGTCGGCGGCGATGACTTTCCACTGTGCCTGAGAGGCCTTCAATTCGCGCTTGAGCCAATCCAGTTGCTCACGCCCAAGGAACGGTTTTTCGCCGCCAAGGTTGTCGTCGTTGGGCCCGCGATAGCTGCGCATGTCCAGCACAAAGACATCCAGCAACGGGCCGTAGCTGAGCTTGCGATAGATGCGCCCGCCCTGGTCGGCGCTTTGCCGGCGCATGGGCGAGTATTCCAGCCAGGCCTGGCGCGCACGGCCCACCAGGGTGTTGATGTCCCGGGTCTTGTAGCGCTCATCCAGTTGCTTGCTCGGCGACCAGTTGTTGATCACTTCGTGATCGTCCCACTGCCAGATCTGCGGCACTTCGGCATTGAAGCGGCGCACGTTTTCATCCATCAGGTTGTAGCGGTAGTTGCCGCGGTATTCATTCAGGGTTTCGGCGACTTTGCTTTTGGCCTCGGTGGTGAGGTTGCGCCAGATGCGCCCGTCTTCGGTGGTCAGTTGCGCGGGCACCGGGCCGTCGGCGTAGATGGTGTCGCCGCTGTGGATAAAAAAGTCCGGCAGGCGCAGGCGCATAGCTTCGTAGATGCGCATGCCGCCGATGTCCGGGTTGATGCCGAAGCCCTGGCCGACGGTGTCACCGCTCCACACGAAGCGGATATCGCGGCGTTGTTGCGGCACGCTGCGCAGGTGGCCGAACCAGGGTTCACTGGCAACGCCGGTCTGGGCGTCTTCGAAGTGCACTCGGTAGAAAATCGCCTGGTCGGCGGGCAGGCCGGTGAGTTCGACACGGGCTGTAAAATCGGTGCGGCTGTCGGCCAGGGGCGAGACGAATTTGCGCGGGTTGTTGAACACGCTGCGGGTGTCCCACTCCACCACCATCCGCGCCGGACGGTCGCTGCGGCTCCAGATCATCGCGCGGTCGCCCAGCAGGTCGCCGGACTGCACGCCGTCAGTGAGTTGCGGGCGGTCCTTGACCGAGGCGATCACCGCAGGCGCGAGGCCCGGTAGCAACAGGCCAGCGCCGACCGCTTGCATCACGCGGCGGCGGCCGAGGTTGAAGTGGCTCATGCAGATTCCCTCTTGAGCAGCAAAAGGGAAACTAAAGCACGCCGGGATGAACGGGTTATGACACCCCCCAGACACTGGAGATCAAATGTGGGAGCGGGCTTGCTCGCGAAGGCGGTGTGTCAGTCGATGCATCAGGTGACTGATACACCGCCTTCGCGAGCAAGCCCGCTCCCACATTTTTGATCGTGTCAGGCCTTGGCGGAGGCGACACTCAGCTCTACTGTCTCCGGACGCTTGAGGAATGCATACACCACCGCGGTCAACAAACTCCCCGCCACAATTGCGAACAGATACAGCAGCGCATGGTTGATCGCATTCGGGATCAGCATCACGAACAACCCGCCATGGGGCGCCATCAGCTTGCAGCCGAAATACATCGACAGCGCACCGGTCAACGCGCCACCGGCGATGCTTGCCGGAATGACCCGCAGCGGGTCCTTGGCAGCAAACGGAATCGCGCCTTCAGAGATGAAGCACATGCCGAGGATGAGTGCCGCCTTGCCGGCTTCGCGCTCGGTCTGGGCGAACTTGCGCCGCGCCAGCAAGGTGGCGATACCCATGCCTATCGGCGGCACCATCCCGGCGGCCATGGTCGCGGCCATCGGTGCGCCGCTTTGCGCCGCCAGCAAACCGACGGAAAACGCGTAGGCCGCCTTGTTGATCGGCCCGCCCAAGTCGACGCACATCATGCCGCCCAGCAAGATGCCCAGCAGCACCGCGTTGGTGGTGCCCATGGTGCTAAGGAAGTCCGTGAGGCCCGTGAGCATCTTCGCCACCGGCGGCCCAACCAGGTAAATCATTGCCAGGCCGGTGAACAGACTCGCCAGCAACGGGATGATCAGGATCGGTTTGAGCGCTTCCAGGCTCTGCGGCAAACGGATCGCGCGGCTGATGAATTTGACGCAGTAGCCAGCAAGAAAACCAGCGAAAATCCCGCCGATAAAGCCCGCCCCCAAGGTGCTGGCCAACAGTCCGCCGATCATGCCCGGCGCCAGGCCCGGACGGTCGGCAATCGAGTAGGCGATGTAGCCCGCCAACAGCGGCACCATCAGCATGAACGCCTGGTCGCCAACGGTTTTCAGCGCGGCGGCCAGGGTGCCTTTTTCTTCGAAGGCATGAATGCCGAACACAAACGACAGGGCGATCAGCAGACCGCCCGCCACCACCATCGGCAACATGAACGACACACCGGTGAGCAGGTGCTTGTAGACACCGGTCTTCTCGGATTTGGCAGCGGCGCCGCTGGCGGCAGATTCCTGCTTGCCTTCGGCCAGCGCCTTGTTGAGGGTCGCCTCCGATTGCTTGAGCGCGATCCCGGTGCCACAGCGGTAGATTTTCTTGCCGGCAAACCGCTCGGTGGCGACTTCAATATCCGCCGCCAGCAGCACCACGTCGGCGTCACGAATTGCCTCGGGGCTCAACGGCGTGCGTGCACCCACCGAACCCTGGGTTTCAACCTGCAGGTCGTACCCCAGGCGCTTGGCAGTTTGCTGTAAAGCTTCGGCAGCCATGAAGGTGTGGGCGACGCCGGTCGGGCATGCCGTGATCGCGACGATACGCGGCGTGCTTTTAGCCGGAGCCGCATCCGCCATCTGCACCTGGGCCTCTTCGGCCCCGCGACGCAACACGGCTTCTACATCCTGCAACGCCTGGGCCGGCGTGCTGCGAAATACCCGCTTGCCAACAAAACGCTGCATGTCCACCGGCGTGCTGCTGACCAGCAACACCCACTCGGCAGCTTCAATGGTGGCCGCCGACAACTGGCGTTCCGGGTGCTGCACGTCCACGACTTCGACGCTGGTGCTCCAGCCCTGGCGTTGCGCGGCGGCGTCCAGCAAGCGGGCGCACAGCACACTGGTGACCATGCCATTCGGGCAGGCAGTAACAATGGCTAACTTCATGACCAACCCTCTTATTGTTCTGTCAGCGGGCGCACGTGGACGCCGCTCTGCAAAGTCTCAAGCTGTGCCTCATCGGTGATGCCAAAGCCGATTTGCGTGACCGCCATCGCGGCAATCGCGGTGGCCCGGCGCAAGGTGGTTTCAGGCACATCGAAGGTCAGCAAACCGTGGAGCATCCCGGCGAGCAGCGAATCCCCCGCACCCACGGTGCTGGCAACGCTGACCTTGGGCGGCGTGGCGTGCAACGCCGTGCCGGGGCTGAACCAGTTAACGCCATCGGCGCCGTGGGAGATCACCACGTGCTCGACGCCCTGGGCGTGCAAACGTGCGGCTGCTTGTGCCTGCTGGGCGACAGAGTCTGTCGGGCAGTCCAGTGCATCGGCCAGTTCTTCAGTGTTGGGTTTGATCAACCACGGGCCGGCATTCAGCCCGGCGCGCAACGCTTCGCCGCTGGTGTCCAGGGCGACTTTCAAACCGAGGTGTTTCAGTTGCTGCAGCAAGCCCTGGAACCACTGCGGGGTGATGCCACGGGGCAGGCTGCCGGCCACGACGACTGCGTCATAGCCGGGCGCAATCCGCGCCAGTTGCTCAAGCAGTGCCTGTTGCGCCTGCTCACCGACCACCGGGCCGGGTGCGTTGACGTCCGTGACCCGCCCGTCCTGCTCGGCGATCTTGATATTGCTGCGGGTTTCTCCCGGCACGCGAATAAACGCATCGGTAAAACCACGACGGGCAATCAGCATCTCGAACGCCTGGGGATTGTCCTCGCCAAGAAAGCCGCCTACGGTCACCTGATGGCCAAGGTCCGCCAGCACCTGGGCAACGTTCACGCCCTTGCCGGCAGCATGGGTGATCATCGCTTCGCTGCGGTTGACCTCACCTGGTTGCAGGCGTGCCAGGCGCACCGTCAGGTCCAACGCCGGGTTCAGCGTCAGGCTTAAAATCCTTGCCATTTACACGGCCTCCACAAGCGCACGCACTTCGGCAGGAGAACCCACCGCCAGCGCTTTTTGTGCCAGGCCCTGGGCCTCGCTCAGACTGAATTCACGTACCCGCGCCTTGACCTCGGGGATGCTGCGCGCAGACACGCTCAGCTCATCCACACCCAGGCCGATCAGCACCGGAACGGCTAACGGGTCGGCCGCCAACTCGCCGCACACGCCCACCCATTTGCCATGGGCATGGGCTGCGCGCACGGTGATGTCGATCAGTTGCAACACCGCCGGGTGCAGGCCGTCAGCCTGGGCCGACAGCGTCGGGTGGCCACGGTCGATGGCCAGGGTGTACTGGGTCAGGTCGTTGGTGCCGACGCTGAAAAAGTCCACTTCCTTGGCCAACACCGGCGCCAGCAAGGCCGCCGACGGCACTTCGATCATGATCCCCAATTGCAGGTCGGCCACCGGGATTTCCAGGCGCAGGCGCTCGGTCATGTCCCGGGCCTGGCGCCACTCATCCACGCTGCCGACCATGGGGAACATGATGCGCAGCGGGCGGTTGTCCGCCGAGCGCAGCAGCGCGCGCAATTGCGTTTCCATGATCTGTGGGCGCTGCAAGGTGAGGCGAATGCCGCGCACGCCGAGGAAGGGGTTTTCTTCCTTGGCGATCGGCCAGTAAGGCAGCGGTTTATCGCCGCCCACATCAAGGGTGCGCACCACCAGTGGCCGACCGCCGAGGCCGTCGAGCACGCGGCGGTATTCGGCTTCCTGGGTGGCTTCGTCGGGCGCTTGTTTGTGGGCCATGAAAATCAGTTCGGTGCGCAGCAGGCCGATGCCTTCGGCGCCGTGCTCCACGGCGCTGGCAACACCGGCGCTTTCGCCGATATTGGCGAACACTTCGACGGCATGGCCATCGCGGGTCAGGGCCGGTTCATGGCGTTGTGCGGCGGCGGCTTGCAGGCGTTGTTCGCGGGTGTCGCGCTCGACGGTGGCGCGCTGCAAGGTGGCGGCGTCGGCGTCGACATGCAGGCGACCGCGCTGGCCATCCAGCAACAACGGCGTGCCCGAGGCCAGCAACAACACGGCGGGACCTGCACCCACCAGCGCGGGAATGCCCAGGGCGCGGGCGACGATGGCGCTGTGGGCGGTGGCCCCGCCACGGGCGGTGAGGATGCCGGCGACGCGCACCGGGTCCAGGCGCGCGACGTCGGATGGTCCGACTTCGTCCATTACCAGAATGTAGGGTTCGTCGGGCTCTTGCGCGGTTTGGACGCCGCACAGTTGGGCCAGCACGCGACGGCCAATGTCACGCAGATCGGCGGCGCGCTCGGCGAGCAAGGCGTCCTGCAGCGATTCCTGCTGCTTGGCGGCGGCTTCGATCACGCTCATCCAGGCCGCTTGCGCACTTTCGCCTTGCTTGAGGCGCGTTTCGACTTCGTCGGTCAGTTCCGGATCGTCGAGCATCTCCTGGTGGGTGATGAAGATCTCGCGGATGGCCTTGGATTTACTGCGCTCGATCAGGCCCTGGATATCTTGGCGTACCTCGGTCAACGCGTTGTGCAGGCGTTGGCGCTCGATCACCGGGGACTCACCACGCAAAGGGTATTCGAAGGGTTGCAGCACTTGGATATGCGCCGGGCCAATCGCGATGCCGGGGGCGGCGGCGATGGCCTGGATCAGGCTGCCGGACACTGGCGCGCTGATCACAGGTTCGATGTCGACCACGGTCTGCTGGGCGCTTACCGCTGGCAGCGGCTCGACCTCTTCGCCCAGGCCTTCTTCCACGGCGGCCAACAAGGCGGGCAAGGCGTCACCGGCAATGCCTGGCTCAGCGACAAATTCCAGTACCTGGCCACGACGTGCACCGAGGCTCAGCAGCTTGCTCAGGCTTTTTACCGACACCGCGCTGACGTCGCCATCGACGATGCGCACACGGATTTCACCGTCAAAACTTTTTGCCAATTGCGCGAGGATCTTCGCAGGCCGTGCATGCAGCCCGTGGGCGTTGGCCAGGGCGATGCGCACGCTTGGCCAGTCGGCCGGCAGTTCACCGCCGAGCACCTCCAATACGGCACGGCTGCTGGTGGCGCGACCGAGTTCCTGGCCGCGGCCTTCGATCAGTAACGCACACAGGCGTTCGAGCAAGGTTTGGTGCGCCTCGCCGAGGCTGGCCAGGCAGAACAGGCCGCTCAATGGCTGGCCCAGGTAACGCATCGGTTTGTCCGGGGTGACAAAGGCCAGGCCCGGACGCTTCACCGTCTGTTCGCTGTGCAGCCACCACAGGCCGTCGCCCAGGGGCAACGCGTCGACTTGTTGCAGCACGGCGGCAAAGCCATTGCTCACACAATCGGCCTGGCGCAGCAGACGTGCGCCGCGCCACACCAGCTCTTCGAAATCGTCAGCGGACACGCCCAGGCCAATCATCTGTGCGTCCAGCGCCAGCTCTTGCGGTGCCCCTTGCAGCAGTTTCAGCAGGGCTTCGGCGGAGCTCGCGCGACGCAAGGCCTGGCCCAGATCGGTTTCACCGAGGGCGCGGGTCAGCAGTTGCAGCAGGCGCAGGTGCTCGTCGGATTTGGCGGCAATGCCGATCGCCAGGTAGACGATCTGGCCATCGCCCCAATCCACCCCTTCGGGGAATTGCAGCAGGCGCACGCCGGTGGCGAAGACTTGGTCGCGGGTTTCGGGCGTGCCATGGGGGATGGCGATGCCTTGGCCAAGAAAGGTCGAGCCTTGGGCTTCACGCGCTTGCAAGCCACTGAGGTAACCCTCGGCGACCAGGCCATCGGCCACCAGTTTTTCAGCGAGCAGTTGCAAGGCAGCAGACTTATCCACAGCCGTCTGGCCCATGGATATCTGCTCGTGGGTGAGCTCAAGCATGCCGTTCTCCTAGTTAGTGCGGCGGGCGCACTAGGTATTATTTTGAATAAATCAGTGCAAAGACGTTCGAATAAATTGACTGAGCGGTCAGTTGGCAGGACCACGTTCGTCGCGATAATCGTAAAAATACGCTTGCTGAAACGTTTAATCTAGAGTTTATGGCAGATTACGCATTAATTACGCATGATTGAAGAGCCACTCGGCTGTTGAGTTGCGACAATGGTCGCCTGCAGTAATCGGTTACGATTGGACAAAGTGTCGGGGCAAGCTCTAAAAAACAAGGAAATCCCGGTTTGAAACTCAGTGATATCGCGCGCATTGCCGGTGTGTCTGTGACCACCGCCAGCTACGTCATCAATGGCAAGGCCGAACAGCAACGGATCAGCAGCGCAACCGTCGAACGGGTGCGCGCCGTGGTTGAAGAACATGGCTTTACGCCCAATCCCCAGGCCGCCGGGCTGCGCAGCCGGCATACCCGTACCCTGGGTTTTATCCTGCCGGACCTGGAAAACCCCAGTTACGCACGCATCGCCAAGCTGCTGGAGCAAGGCGCGCGGGCCCGCGGCTATCAACTGCTGATCGCCAGCTCCGACGACGACGCCAACAGTGAGCGGCAATTGCTGCAACTGTTCCGCGCCCGTCGTTGCGATGCGCTGTTTGTTGCCAGTTGCCTGCCGGCCAGCGACGACAGCTACCGCGAACTGCAAGCCAAGGGTTTGCCGGTGATCGCCATCGACCGGGTGATGGAGTCTACGCAGTTTTGCTCGGTGGTCAGTGATGATCGCCAGGCCTGCCAGCAATTGACCAGCAGCCTGCTGCAACCACTGCCCAAGCAGATCGTGTTGATCGGCGCGCGACCAGAGCTGAGCATCAGCCAGGAACGTGCCGCCGGCTTCAAGGAAGCGCTGAAAGACTTCAGCGGTGAAATACTGATCGAACAGGGTGAATCGTTCAGCCGCGACTGTGGCCGACAGCTGATGGAGCAATTGCTGCAAAGCCTGGGGCATTTGCCTGACGCGCTGGTGACGACGTCCTACGTCCTGCTGCAAGGGGTGTTTGATGCGCTGCATGACTTCCCGCTCAAATCCCGCCCGCTGCGCCTGGGTACATTTGGTGACACGCAACTGCTGGATTTCCTGCCGCTGCCGGTGAATGCCATGGCCCAGCAGCATCAATTGATCGCCGACACTGCGCTGCGTTTGGCCCTGGCGGCCGTTGAAGAACAGCACTACGCGCCGGGCGTGCATGCCATCGGCCGTACGTTCAAACAGCGGATTCACTCGGAGTAAACGGTGTGGAGCTGATCGACAGCCACACCCACCTGGATTTTCCGGACTTCGATGCCGACCGCAGCGAAGTCCTGAGCCGCAGCCGCGAGTTGGGCGTGCGCAGGATGGTGCTGCTGGGGGTCTATCAGCAAAATTGGCAACGGCTGTGGGACCTGGTGCAAACGGACGTGGGGTTATTCGCGGCCTTCGGCCTGCACCCGGTGTATCTCGATGACCATCGCCCCGCCGACCTCACGGAACTGGGCGACTGGCTGACCCGCCTGAGCGGCCACCGGCAACTGTGTGCGGTGGGTGAGATCGGCCTGGATTATTTCCTCGAACAGCTGGACCGCGAGCGCCAGCAACATTTGTTCGAAGCCCAATTGAAGTTGGCGGTGGATTTCCAGCTACCGGCGCTGCTGCATGTGCGGCGCAGCCACGCCGCCGTGGTCGCCACCCTCAAACGCATTCGCCTGCCACGGGGCGGCATCATCCACGCGTTTGCCGGCAGCCAGGAAGAGGCCCGCGAGTACATCAAGCTGGGTTTCAAACTCGGCCTGGGCGGCGCGGCGACATGGCCACAAGCCCTGCGCATGCACAAAGTGATTGCGCGTTTGCCGCTGGAAGCCGTGGTACTGGAAACCGATTCGCCAGACATGGCGCCGGTGATGTACCCCGGCCAGCGCAACAGCCCTGAACACCTGCCCGACATCTGCGCCGCCCTGGCCGAGCGCATGGGCATCAGCCCCTCAGCGTTGGCTGAGGCGAGCACCCGCAATGCCTGCGAGCTGTTCAACTGGTAGGGGCTTTACCCACTGCAGCATCAGCGTCATCCGTTGCCGATGACGGGCATAGCGCAACGTCATGAAGTAAATCAGTACCGCCATCATCGAGACGTTGAGCTGGCCGATCACGCTGATCAGCCCTATCCACTCCGCCACCAGCGCCACCAACAGCGCCATGCCGGTGAGCACCATCATGCTCGGGCGCAGCAGCGCCAGGTTGTCCAGTGACTTGAATTGCTTCAACTGCTTGGGGCAACTCGGCTGCACGCCTTTGTGGCAATACGGACAATCAAAGGGTTCGTTGATGGCAATGGCGTTGAGCTGCCAGGGCTTGAGTTCAAAGGATATGTCGCAATGGGCGCAATGCCCTCGGACGCCGACAATGGCAGCGGTCATGACCGAACCTCCGCGAAAATGGATGACACAAATTCTCACCCATTTTGGCAGCCAAAAAAGACCACCGCCAAAAATGAGAACAATGCCACGCCACCCGCGAAGTAATCCTACAGCCGTGCCTCACACCCGAAAGGCTCCGATCAACTGCTTCAGTTCGATCACTTGCAAGGACAACTGCCGGCTGGCCGCTTCGGTCTGATGCGCGCCGTGCGCGGCATGTTCACCGGCGCGATTGATCTCGACGATGTTCTGGTCGATGTCGTGGGCCACGGCCGTCTGCTGCTCGACGGCGGCGGCAATCTGCTGGTTCTGGTCGACGATCATGCCTACGGCGCCGAGGATATTTTCCAGGGCCTGCTGGACTTTTTCCGACTGCCCCACCGTGCCATTCGCCATCTCGTGGCTGGTGCCCATGGCCTTCACCGCTGCGCCGACGCCGCTGTGGAGCTTGGCGATCATCTGCTCGATTTCTTCGGTGGAGTGCTGGGTGCGCCGGGCCAGGGTGCGCACCTCGTCGGCCACCACGGCAAAACCGCGCCCTTGCTCACCGGCGCGCGCGGCCTCGATGGCGGCATTCAGCGCCAGCAGATTGGTTTGTTCGGCGATGCTCTTGATCACTTCCAGCACGCGGCTGATGGATTGGCTGTCGATGGCCAACTGATTGATCACCCGCACCGATTGATCGATCTCCGAGGCCAATGCCGCAATGCTGCCTTGCTGGGACTGCACCAGGCCGCGACCGCTGACGGTTTCATCGTTGACGCTGTGGGCGCTGCTGACCGCCGCGGCCGCACTGCGCGCCACTTCCTGGGCGGTGGATGACATCTGGTTCATGGCGGTCGCCACTTGCTCGATCTGGCTGCGCTGGCCCGACACCGCCTGGTTGCTGCGGGCCGACACCGACTCCACTTGCCCGGCCTGATGCTCGACCTGGCTGACCGTGTGCCCTACCCGCTCGATCAGGTCATGGATTTTGGCCACGGTGCCGTTGAACACCTGGCCCAGGTCGCCCAGTTCATCGCGGCTATGGGCGACGAAGCTGACGGTCATGTCGCCCGCCGCCACCTTGTCCATCATCGCCCCGAGTCGGCGCAAGGTGGTGCGGGTGGAGGCGTAGAAGCCGGCGTACAGATAGAAGACCAGCAGAAACACCGACGCCAGGGCCGCGACCAATCCGATCATGTGCGTGCGGTTTTCTGACAGGCGTTGCTCCAGTTGCTGTTCGAGAAAGGTCAGGGTGGCTTCGTCCAGCTCGTAGGTCTTGGCCATCAACGTGCTGACTTCGTCGTAGAAACCTTGCCAGGGGGCGTCGAGGGTTTCGGCCATTACCACCTGCTCTTCGAACAACTCGCTGCCTTGCTTCAGGCTTGCTTTGCTCGCGTCCGCCAGGCTCGCCAGCGCTGCGTGAGCGGGTTTACTTGCGCCGAGGGCGTCTTGCAGTTTCAGGGCGTATTCGGCCTGGAGTTTTTCCAGTTGCTGCAGCAACTCGTCAAAGCGGGTGCTGGAGGAGGAGTTGAGAAAACCCTGGCCCAACGAATAAGCGCCCATTGCCCGGCCTTCGCCCAAGGTCTGGGTGACGTGCGGGGTGACGCTGGTGATCAGTTCGCTGAGTTGACGCAGGTCGCCGTGGGGGTCGCGGCTCAGGCCTGATTGGCTGGCGATGAGCTGGCTGAGCATCTGCGCCTTGTTGAGGAGTTTGCCAATCAGTGCACTTTTGCTGAGCAGTGAGGTTTCCTGTTGCTGGGCCTTGAAGGCGGCGATTATTTCATCGCGCTTGGCTTCGAATGCAGCGGCTTGTTCGGGGTCGGCGGACAGGGCGTGGAAGCTTTGCAGGCGCTGTAGCAGGCTTTGTTCGAGGGCGGTGATCTTGCTTTCGATATCCCCGGCTTTGCCTGACTGGCCGAGGGTTGCGTTGATCTGCACCTGGTTGTTCAGGGTTTCCAGGTCGCGGCGCAGGGCCAGGCTGCTGGTCAGCAGGTCGAGGCTTTGCAGTTCGATGCGGGTGCCCTGGAATTCACGCCAGGAGTCGCGTACCAGGAAGTAGTTGGTGGCCAGCATGGGCAGCAGGAACAGCACGCTGATCAGGCTGAACTTCATGCCGAAGGTCAGGCGGTTCATGAACGCGACGGCGGGATAGAGCAAGCTCTTCACAGGTGAACTCCCTTTTCTTTTATTTTTATTGAGGGCGCAGGGCGGCGGCAGATAGCCACTATTTGGCGCTCTGTCTGTATAGCTCAATTCGAAAAGGAGGTTTGTAACTTAAGGTTAACGAGGTAGGGGCGAGCTTGCTCGCGAAGAACGTCAACGATAACGCGCGCTATTTGGATGCACGCGGTGTCTTTGCGTTTTTCGCGAGCAAGCTCGCTCCTACAGGGGCGAATTACGGCAGCACGGTCCAGATGGCAAAGCCGGCGTACCACAGCACAGCGGCGCGCAGCAGCAATTCCCAAATTCGGTCGAGGCTATTGATGCCCTCGGCGCCCACCACCGGCGGCGGGATTTCAGCGGCCACCAGGCCCACCTTGTCCACCAGTTGCGCCGCCGTGATGTCCCAGCTCAACAGCTCATGCAGCATCACGCGGCCGACCGCCACAAAATTGCCTACCAAGGCAAAACTCGCCGCCAGCAGGCGCACCGGCAACCAGTCGAATGCATGGCGTATTTGCCCGGCACGTTCGGCCACCAGCGGGTTCTGGCTGTTCTCGGTCGCCAGCGCCAGCAGCCGGTAGGCCAGGGCAGCCACCGGCCCGAGGAGGAAGTACCAGAAAATCACCGCAAAGAAGCTTTGGTAGGCCTGCCACAACAAATGCCCCTGGACCCGCTCCAGCAACTGCTCGCCACTGTCCGCGCTGATGCTCAAGTCGCGCTCGGCCACATGCTCGGCCGCTTGCAGGTCACCCCGGCGCCAGGCATCCCGGAACGGTCCCAGCCCAGCCAATAGATCGCCACGGCCCAGGCTGTAGATCACCACCAGCAGGTGCACCGGCAGCGCCAACAGGCCATAAGCCACTGGCTCCAGCACCAGCAGCAACAGTGCAAGCAAGGCCACCGGCAGCAGTACCAGCAGCGCGAGGATCAGCCATGGCTGTTTGCCCAGGCTGGCACTCGATTCCATCTTGGCCAGTTCCCGCAGCCAGCCGCCATCACGTTGTATACGCTGGCGCAGGGCCGAGAACTTCTCGATCCATACCGCCAACACCAACACCAGAAAACTCATTGTGCGTGTCCTCCATCCTGCAAGGCGCTGCGAAAGCGCGCCCAATCAAAAGCGGGTCCGGGATCGGTCTTGCGTCCCGGGGCGATATCGCTATGGCCACAAATGCGCTGGCGGGTAATGCCCGTGTACGCCGCCAGCAACTGGCGCGTCAGGGCGATCAGGGATGAATACTGGGCATCGGTGAAAGGCAGGTCGTCGGTGCCTTCCAGCTCGATCCCCAGGGAAAAGTCGTTGCAGGTCTCGCGGCCCTCGAAGCTCGATACCCCGGCATGCCACGCCCGGTCCCGGCACGAGACAAACTGCGTCACCGCGCCATCACGCTCAATCAGAAAATGCGCAGAAACCCGTAGGTCGGCGATGCCTTCAAAGTAGGGATGTTCCGTGACATCCAGACGATTCTGGAAAAACTCGTGCACCTTGCCGGTGGCGAATTGCGCCGGTGGCAGGCTGATGTTGTGCACCACCAACAGGGAAATCTCGCCACCGGGGCGCTCGTTGAAGTTGGGCGAGGGGCAATGACGAATGCCCTGGCACCAACCGCTGGCGGGGTCCAACTGCATACAGGTTCCTTGAACGAGGCTGGGGTGCCTCAGTATGCCGCGTTCCGCTATCCGGTTGCGATCACTTGGCGTGATGAAGTTGGCGCAGGTTGCCAATCACCGAGGCCAGGGCGCGGTCGAACAGCAACGCATCATCGAGGGTTCGCACCGCGCCGCGCTTGAATTCCAGCGCCAGTTCAACCGGGCTTTTTTCCAATACCTTGAGGCCGGTTCGGTTGACAAAAATACAGGTATGGTCCGGCGCGATAATCGCCGTCAGCTTGCAGCGCAGGGTGTTTTCGGCGTCTTCCTGGAACTCGACCCAGCAACCGACTCGCAGTTGGCGAACCTTGAGCAGGTCGGGATCATCTTCCGGCAGGCTCACCGAAATGGCCGGCGCAGCGGGGCTGAGGACAAACGCCTCACGCACCTCGACCTGCGCCAACCAAGAATTTCCGTCGGCATTGCCCCGCAAAGACAGGACATGCAGGGTCTGCAACTGCGTGAAAAATTCCCGGGTGATGAAGGGATCAAACGCGGCGCCGCTCAATCCGTCGCGCAAGGCCTTGAGCAAGTCAGGCAACTGCTCCAGCAAACGCCGGCCCGCCTCGGTGTCTTCGCTGAGGCCGATACTCCAGATCAGCTCGTCCATGGTGCGCAGCCCGGCCGCCCATTGCGGCGAGTGTTCGCCGTGCTTCAGACAGGCCAGCAACAGCACCTGGCTCCAGGCCTGTTGCAGGAACTGCACCACAACCTCAGGCAGGACTTTGCCCAGCAGCCGCAGATTGAGCGCTTCAGCCACTCGCTGACGGGCGATTTCGGTCCGGGCGCGCCCTTCTTCCGCATCGCGGGTGCGTTGCTCCAGCAATTCGCTGCGGCGCCGCTCATCATGGGTAAACGCGGTGAATTCCGTCAGCAGTTGGGAAAAAATCGCCGGATCATCGACAAAGTCGTTCAACAACCGCTGCACCACCTGCTCGATGTGCAGGTACAGGCTGTCGCGCTGATAGTCGTCGCGTCGGCTCCAGCCCATGGCCGCTGCGGCGATTTCATTGAGCAGGCGCCGCGCCGGGTGATTGGCGCGGCTGAAAAAGCTCTTGTCCAGCACCGCCACTTTCAACATCGGTATTTGCAAGCCGGCGATCAGCGCCTTGAGGGACTCCGGCACCGTGCCGTCATTGAGGATGAACTCGAAGAGCATGGCGATCAGGTTGATCACATCCTCGTCCGCGTCCTCCACCACCCGCGACTTGCCGCTCTTGACGCTGACCCGGGTCAGCAGTTGTTCAAGCTGGTTGCGCAGGTCGAAGTCATCCTCGACCTCGGGCGCCGGCACGTATTGCTGCAAATGAGAGAGCAGGCGCAGCAGGTCACGGGTGGAGATTGGCTGGGTCTCGGCGCTGGCCTCAAGGGTAGGTGCAACGCTGCCGCGCACGGCAGACAGCAACTCTTGCAACGCCGCGAAAACTTCCTGCCCGCTGTCGTCCGCTGGGTGGTCGGTGATGGGCGGGGTGTCTTCGGTTTGGTCAGTGGGGGCAACGGCACGCCGTGATGGCGCCGCCTTGAGTTCAGGCAACACGCCGGTGGCGATCAGCAACTGATTGGCTTCGCCATACAACAGGTCGGCGTCACTGAGGACGTATTTTTCAAACAGCTTGAGAATGATCAGCTTGACCCGAATCTCTACGCCAAGGCTGCGCCCCGCTTGCAGAAAGAACGCGCACAACATCGCTGGCCCCAGAGGGTTGTCCCGATCATCCAGGTGTTTGTCGAGCAAGGCGTTCAGGCGAGCCGTCAACTGCCCAAGGGCCAGGCCATCGCGGCGCAGCACCTTGCCCAGCATCGCTTCAAGGGCCACGGCTTTTTCCAGTTCGTCGCTGGAGGCTCCGGGCACCGCCGCGTAGGACACCACCGGAATCAGCTGCAACTCACTGCGCTCCACGTTGCCAAGGTTGGCGAATGCCTCGTAGAGCTGTTCCATGAAGCCGCGCTCGAAATTCTTGCGCTTGAGGCGCAAGTCGCGCATGGCCTCAAAGAAAATACCGTGGTCGACGTTGCTGCGAGTCTTGTCAGCCATTTCAAACAGGGTGTCGTCGGCGTTATCAAATAGCTCCTGCAACCCCTGTTTGAGTTGCTGCGCCGCCTTGTCACGGACCTGGAGCAGAACCACCGGCAGGCGGGCGAGCGGCGATGGCGTCGTCCGTGCCTTATTGATCGGCACCACCTTTCCGTCATTGTGCATCCTGGCCTCCTGAACCGGCGGTATTCGATTTTGTGAAAGATCGGTGCAGCAACGTGGAGCGCTGCGAAAATCGGCCTATCACTGCGACGTCAAAGCTATGACGCCAATTGCAAGGCGCGAGATTATCTTGCAAATGAGGGTTGTTGCGCCAGCAAACTCTGTGATTGCTGTGTAAATGAGCACCGCGAGTCGCCCCAGTGGCACCTGCCGCCTTGGGTTCAGGCCCGCCCTACCCCTATAATCCAGGCACTTTGTTTGTGGAGCCTGTTATGCCCAATCTTCGTCTAGCCGACCTGACCGCCGAAATCGAAGCCAATGTGCGTCGAGCACTACTGGAAGACATCGGCAGTGGGGATATCACCGCACAACTGATCCCGGCAGAGCGCCTGGCCAAGGCCACGATCATCAGCCGTGATGCCGCCGTTATCAGCGGCACGGCATGGGTGGATGCGGTGTTTCGCCAGTTGGACCCGCGCGTCGCGGTGCATTGGCAGGTACGCGACGGCGAGCGCGTCAGCCCGAACCAGGTGTTGTTCCACCTCGAAGGCCCGGCACGTTCGCTGCTCAGTGGCGAGCGTTGCGCGCTGAACTTTCTGCAACTACTGTCAGGCGTTGCCACCCGCGCCCAATATCTGGCGGATTTTGTCGCCGCCACCCAGGTCAAGCTGCTGGATACCCGCAAGACCCTGCCCGGCCTGCGCCTGGCGCAGAAGTACGCAGTGACCTGCGGCGGCTGCCACAACCACCGCATCGGCCTGTATGACGCGTTCCTGATCAAGGAAAACCATATTGCAGCCTGTGGCGGCATTGCCCAGGCCATCAGCGCGGCCCACAAGATCGCCCCGGGCAAGCCGGTGGAAATCGAAGTGGAAAGCCTGGAGGAACTGCGCGAAGCACTGGCGGCGGGCGCCGACATCATCATGCTGGATGAGCTGAGCCTGGATGACATGCGCGAAGCGGTGCGCCTGAACGGCGGCAAAGCCAAGCTGGAGGCGAGTGGCGGGATCAACGAAAGCACCCTGCTGCCCATCGCTGAAACCGGCGTGGACTACATCTCCATCGGCGCGATGACCAAGGATGTGAAGGCGGTGGATTTGTCGATGCGGCTTAGTCTCTGACAACACCTGTAGGAGCGAGCTTGCTCGCGAAGGTCGTCAACGATAACGCGAAAAACCTGACACCCCGCAGGGTCCTCAGGTTTTTCGCGAGCAAGCTCGCTCCTACAGTTACGTCTCAGATCGCGAGATTATTCATCCCGCAATACTCGTTCCAGTCGACACCCAGCACCTCGGCGGCCTGCTTGTGCAAAGCCAAGCGCGCCGCCTCGAACTCTTCGGGGGTAGAGGTGTACTTCAGGGTCAGTTCCCACGGCTGCAAGCCCTGGGCCTCGGCCTCATCCTCAAATGACCATTGGATCTGGTCCCTTTGATCATCGGCGCTCAGGTCCTTGATCTCATCCAGCAGTTCCGGCGACTCCGCGACGTACTTTTTGAGGGCTGCTTCGTGCCGCGCTTCCTGGGTCATTTCTTGTGTGGTCATGTCGTTCTCTTAGATCGAGGAATGGGGATGCATCTGGGTCATCAAGGTCGCGCAGATACAAAAGAACAGGCATGAATACCCGTTCGTCTGGCCTTCAGAACCATTCTGGGATCATCTGAAAACTGTGTTGCCTTTTTGCCCGAGACAGGAATCGAACCTGCGACCTTCTACGCGTAAGTAAGGCCACCCTATCCGGGCCGTGCTAGTGGCAGAAAATATGCCATCGCAAACGAATCCGAGAGTACCGCAGTTTCAGGAATGCCTGAAGGGTGCAACCTAAAACGTAGGGGCAACGCTAGCTGATAATATAGGCTTATTCCACCCCAACGAGATTGCATTGGCCGATAGCCGCATAAGGATTGGGTTTCGTCCAAACGGAAAATCATCTGTGGGGTAGCAGCACAATTTCAATCGTGTGCTGCCATCCTTCCGCGCACCGCTTTGCGGTGTCACCGAAGGACGCTCAGGCCGTCACTGCAACGCTCGCAATATTCGACTTCCAAGCGGGTCCTGCCACCCGTCACCCCGCCGTTCTCTCTTCCACTCAAATTACTGAACTCCAGCTATCAAACCCGAGAGAAAAATAATGGCGCGGAAAAAAGAGTCGGCCACTTCAAAAAAATGCCTGGCGAAGCAAGGTCATGCCGTCGCGCAAGTGGACTCCTTTAATGATGTGCCATTAGGTACGAAACATTCGCTTGAGGGCTTGTTAGTAGAGACACCGAGAAACCACGTGGACCAAGCATGGGAAGAACTGCAACCGGTGGGGCTGGAGTTCTGGTGAATTGGATGACATTCAGCATGTAGCGTGGCCGTCGAGCAATGCAAAAGCAGCACATGGGCATTGGTCAATGCGCGCCCTCATCTTGACCTGACGAGAGAGCTATTAACTGAAGCGGGAATCAGAACCCATCCGTGAAATAGCCCCACTCACTGACTAACTCATCTATCGCGAGCGAAATCCTCGATTCAGCCATTAGCTCCGCAGGCGTGTAACTCAATGCCACCGCGACAGTCATAGCGAAGTCATTTAGAGCACCCGGCTCGTATGGCCAGACTTGAAGCTTCATCACCGACGGATCATTGGGATTGTATTCTTCGACAATCTCGACCGCGTCCGCCAGAGGTAGAAAATTGACAAGCGACATGGCCCACGTTTTTTGGGGGTAATCCGCCAACCGCGTGCGTGAATCCAAAAACGTGTCCCCAGCTTCGGCTAGTGCGGGATGGCTGAAAGCACGGACGCTTAACGATATCAATCGAGGCGACGATACGAGGCTTCTAACGTGGCGTAAATCCACTAGCCCTTGACTGAATTCCCATTTCAATTCACCTCGCAAATGATTCTCTAGGTTTGGGTGGGTGGCCATCACCACACACGTCCCGCGAACCAGTTGCGAAGTCAAACGCCAACCCCATGTTCTAACCGTTTCAGAAAGGTGAAAATCGCCTGACACCCCTCTTCTGTCGCCAGCATTTCTAGGGGGCGTCGCCATGCAAAGGCAGTGCGTTCGTCTTGTACCCAACGCACTGCACCTGTTCCGAAAAACGCCAAAATCATGTCCAGGGCTTGTGTGTAGCTGGTGATGTATTTTTCATCCGGGATGTAGGCTTCAATCGGATCTAGATGCCCCCTCCCGGTATGCTTGCCACAGCGAGCTACGAGCCAGCCCTCAAGACTCACCACTTCGCCAGGCTTGCCGCAAAGCTCACAGATACTGCCAGACGCAAGCTGCGCAATTTCAAAAACTGAACCAATGATTTCATCGCTTCCGCTGTGGTAGATCCGGAGCTGACCGAACTTCTCTTTCGCCTGGTTAACCTTCACGTCGAGCGCGTTCAGCTCAGCATGTTGCCGGGTCAGCCGAAGAGTCGCTTCGATGAGATCCGCCCAACCGTCATTGCATTCAAAACCGAACATTCCTTCCCCGGAGTAGTCGTGCGGAAAAAGCAGAGTGCGGTACTGAGCGGCGAGATGCCTTTCGATGAAATTATCCATCTATCCCCGACTCTTGGGACCACAGAAGTTCGCGAGGCTTTTCGCTCAGTTCAGATGGATAGATATGTCCATCTATCACTTCGTAACACACCCGGTTGTCGACCTTATAAATTGCAGAAATTGGCTCCATCAACCAGCTACCCTTTTTGTTCAACCAGGGCGGCGATACCAGTTGAACCTGCTGAATCCAACGCTCAGGTCCATCTTTGGACGATAAAGCCAATAGAACAGGAACGGTCGAAACTATGAATTGTTGCTGGGCATTACCCTCCTCGCCCGCTGATTCAGAGGTGACATAAAACCACTCGTCGTTTGTCGTTTGCGAGATATACGCCCATCGACGTGCGCCCTCCTCAAGCACGAAGAAAGGATTTTGCACAAGTGCTTGCTCGTGAGTTTCGAACATACTTTTTCTCCAGATAACCCATTGCTTTAGGCGGCTCACCATCACCGCCACACCCAGCTATCAATGCACATCGAGCAGGTCGTGACGGCGAGCAACAGGCGCATTAGCAACTTTTTGGCCCAAGACCGCAATCTGCCTCCCTATGAGGTCCCAGGAAGACGGCTACTTGAGCGCTTGTGAGCCGCTGGTTTGAAATTCTGGCCAAAACTACCAAAACGGTAGCCTTTAAGAAAGCAGTAATCGCCCCACGGGGCTACTGATTTACGAGAAAACACTGTGATCAGTAGCGCGCTAGCAATCCGACTCAAAGGCGCGCGACAACGTGCCCGCCTCTCTCAGGCAGGACTGGACACACGCATCGGCCTTGATGCCGACCTGAGCATAGTGCGTCGGCTGATCCCTCAGCCGGCCCGGCGATGCTAGTGAAGCCCGCCTGTCATTGGGTAATAACTTCCCAAGGCTAGAGCATCGAGCCAGTAGCCCAAGGCGTCCATCCTCCGGGATTGGGGAAAGGCGATCGAACGATGTCAGCGCCTCAACAACCAATTACTCACCCATTTACGCCCATTTCGCCATCAAGGTAGAGGACCGCAGTCACTCATCAATGGCCTACGCGAGTGTCTTGGTTAACTAGGAGCCCCATCAGGTGCAGAAACTTCGGGATATCCTGCGAGCAGTGAACTATGTGCTCAAGAGCAAGGACGGTAAGACCTTGGCCATGCATCTTGTATGGCCCAAGACCCAGCGAAGTACAGGGACAAGCTCTCCTTCACTGGGCTTTAGGTTTTCAACAGATTAAGCGAACGACTCGGCACCGCAGGGCCTTTTTGTCATAGTCGAATACTTTACTTTTTGAGCCATGATTCGACGGTTGCAGACCCATGCTCAGATTTCCACTGCTTCAAAATCTTATGGTTGCCACCTTTGGTTTCTACTCGCTCACCCGTTTTCGGATTTTCGTAGATCTTCACCTCTCGCGCTCGTCGAGCCCCTGCTTTCGGCGCGTCAGTGCCAGCGCCAGCAGCGCGACGTCCGCTCTTTGGGTCCAAAATGTTAACGACATCTCTGAGGCTGAAGCCATACTTTGCGAGCAAGTCGCGAAGCTTGGCCTCGAATTCAATTTCCTTTTTTAGACCTGAGTCCCCCTTCAAAGCTTCAAGCGCTTGAAGTTGCTCGGCCAAATTCTTTTCCAATTGACGATATTCTGCAAGCTTGGACATATGTGGCTCCTAAGATCGAATGGTGACGGCGGGTATAGTTTGCGCGTACCGCGCGAATGGTGTTCCAGATTGGTTGAATTCAATTTAGCAGATCTACCACAACCCATTACAACATTCATCTTGCGCACTGCCCGATAACACAGACTGCGCTCCGAGTTAACAACGTTGAAAAAGATCCGTCTAAAGTTTCTAAACGGTGTTCCCCAAATTACTGGGTAATAAACCGCCCCGTGCATTGGGAAACATGCAGATATCTGCTTCTGTATTGTCAATGGACGCCGGTCGCGGATGGACCCTTTCGGGAGATTTCTGTCAGACGTCATTACGCCGTATGCTGCACGGTCATGAGAAGCTCATGCCCTGTGCAGCCTTTCGGACTCTGTCAATCGGCTACCATGATTCCGGTTTCTGAGATTGTGCATGCAGGGCCGCGCTCCTTGTCATCTTTCTAACTCCCAGGCCCGGTATAGCTATGATCACCGAAATGCATGCCGACGACTTTCCTCTGATCTACGCCCAGCTAGTTACACGATTTCCCAAAAAGCCTTGGCTCAAGCGTATTCAGAACCTGCAACACGAGATTAAAGCCAAGCCCATATCAATCCCCGCTCTAGTCGCCGAAAACCGCATCGCTTATGGCCTGACCTGGTTTGATGCTGGCGTAAAGGCAAACGATATTGAATCTTGGGAAGCAGTGAAGGCCGCCATGGCATTTGCGATTCAGGTCAACTCAATGTGTGATGCCGAGACCCAAGCCGGCTCTAGCAGACTCGCTGGTCGGGTTGCTGGCGCGTTTAATAACCCGGCCGATCTTCGGGCCATGACCCTTGAATTGCATGCGGCTATCGGCCTTCATCGCAAAGGACTCACAGTGCAATGGCCTGAGACGATTCCTAATAGCGTCGACACCTTCGATATACTTGCCAGTGGAGCGAACCATGATGTCTTCGAAGTCGAATGTAAGTCCTTCTCTTCTGACAAGGGTCTGAAAATCCCGGCGAAAGAAGCTCAGGGCTTCTTGGGAGAACTCCTGACATCGCTATCCCCTACACTTTCCCGTGGCGCAATGGTTGCAGTGTCGATCTCCGTGCCGAAGCGGCTACC
Organism: Pseudomonas sp. K2I15; assembly: GCF_002204795.1. Taxonomy (GTDB): domain Bacteria; phylum Pseudomonadota; class Gammaproteobacteria; order Pseudomonadales; family Pseudomonadaceae; genus Aquipseudomonas. The sequence continues at coordinate 35,674 of NZ_NIXO01000004.1, read as the reverse complement.
CACGGGAACTACCGAATTGAAGGGGTTGCGCGACAAAATCTGCGCTGCCATTCACAATAATGCTCCTGTGGTCGAAGAGTTGTTCTCCTTGGAGAAACTTTCGATTGAGCCTTTTGCTCCGGGCGAAATAAAGGGACAAGCTCATCTCGCCGAACTGTTCAGCAAACACGTCCGGGACCACGTGGGGGAGATGAACTCGATGAGACTTATCGCCACCACGCCAAATCTCGCTTGCGTTCTGCTGACAATCGCAAGTGATGAAGGCGATGGCACTTTGAAAGCGTGGGAGGACTCAGCCAAGAACGCCATTCGAAAACAGATGAGTGGAAAGCGACCTGGTTGTTTGATCATCCGTCTTGAAGGGATGTCTGGCCACAAAATGAAGACGGTATGCCAGGTACACCCGAACCTACTCTCAGTATTTTCGGAGGCGTTGATGACCAATGTTAGTCACAAGCATCTGGCTTGCATTGTATTCATCAGTGATTCGGATTGGGTGGATACAGATCAAGCTCCTCAACTTGGCCAGAGCTGCACATACGTCTTCAACAACCCGGGTGGAAACTATCCCAACCTTGGGCTTGGATCATATTTCATGGAGTGATTAATCTAGGCCAAATTTTGATACTTCTAGCCGGTCCTGGTGCTGCAATGGTTGTTAGAAGATTGCATGACCGCGCGCGCGCAAGGAGGTTCGGCAGTCAAATATGTACACCTTCATCGACATGTGAATTCTACGACTTTTTACTAAATTCAATGGCCCGGTTACTACAGATAGCCCGATCCTCGCTTCCCACTAGGAAAAAACCCGTAAAATCATGACTTGGAAGGGAGTGAAGGCAGATTTTAGCTCTCATTTAGCGACATATCTGAGCCGCCGTTTTTGGCCGATGCTAGCCCGTCGTGAGCGGCAGCTTCAGTCATCAGCCATGCAGGTAGAATCGGGAAAAGCTCGAACATTAACACTCAGGGACATTGCATGAATAAAGAATCGATAGAAGAAGAGATGCGCCGTGCGCTGTTTGGTAATGGCGAGGTTTCTCCGCATGCTGGCACCTTCAGTGTGCAAGAAGTACCTGCGGATGTCGTGATCCTTCCGCTCGCAAAAGCGGTGACAAAAAAGAGAGCTTCGAAAGCCTTCACACCGAGGCTAAGGGTCACCCTAAAGGTGGGAAATGAGTTCGAAGGGGAAACGCACGAAATTATCCATGAGGCCGATACACTGAGCACTCTCTTGGCGGAGCAGGAAGCTACTAAAGCGGCGAAGAAAAAATTCAGATATGTCGAAGTAATAAGCGTTAGGTCTATGTATTAGAAATACAATCACATAGCTCACACCCAATGCTGACCCCCCTTGGCATCGACAGTTGATCCAAAACTAACTTCCGGCGTGTGAGCGAAGATCTCTCGATAACCATCAAACCCTACTTTATCGCAGGCGACCATAAATGGCTGAACACTCGCTGCACTCTTCCTACCGTGAAAAGCTAATCGAACATTTATTTATTGGCGAGCTACTTAAAATTTCTTGGATAAATAAAGACTTTACTCTGGAAATTTCCAAACCGGAAGTCGACAGGTCTGGCTACGATATCATCGCGGAAGCAAATGGTATTATTAGACACATTCAACTCAAAGCCACATTTATCGGGTCGACCACGGCAAGTCATAGAATTCATATTTCCTTGACAAAGAAACCATCAGGGTGCGTTGTATTAGTCCACTTCGATAATGAAACGCTTGATCTTGGACCCTTTTATTACTTTGGTAGCCGCCCTGGACTACCACTGCCAAGCCTAGAAAATCTAAAAGTCGCCAAACATACTAAAGGTGATGCCACGGGCTTGAAGTTAGAGAGACCTAATATCCGCGTATTGAACAAAGGTAGTTTCGTCAAGCTAAACACCATAAATGAGCTTTATATCCATTTATTTGGAGATGACTAATTGCTTAAACCGCTCGCCTCGCTCATCTAAACGGACGAACCCGTGCCCTTAGCTCTTGGGTAAGTGGCGGCTATTTGTCTGTCATGACAGCCGCGAGCTGGCCAATTCCCGCGCCGCGAAGAGTGGCCGTCCTTGTCTCGCTGCCCTTTCCGTTTTATGCCAGATCGGGCAGATAAATAGAGGTGTAGTCACGAGCGAAAATAGCTGTATGGCAGAAGCTTACAACCATTATACAAGCGTCAAAGTATCGGATTTATTCAATGCTTAGCGTTGAACACCTTCCGGGCCTTAAAGTGGTCTTTCATTATAAAATAGGCCATCCCCATTCCAGCACCTATAAGTATTATCAATGACATCACTATCGAGTTGGTTGCTCGCAGGATAGCTATGAATATTGGACTCAGCAGTAGGGAAAATGCGAATCCGACCATCATCACCTGCGCAACAGGAAGAGCTTTGCCGCTCGTGACAACCTCGCCATCATCCAACTGCGCGGAGTATAGAACATGCACACCCTGAAGCCGTCGAACTAGTGCTAGCTTTACCTTTTTCCCGACGACTAAAAATGACCGCATGTAATCGTCACAAATTACATCTTTAATCCGAACGCCATTTATCTTAACAAATGAGACGATTCTCTGCCCATCAATGGAAGAGCCCACGCCAATTTCCTGGATGACGCCATCTAATATTACAAGTGCCATATCCACACCCCCTTCGAGGAAGACATTGATTGAGTAACGTTAAATATTCTTGGAATAGATAATCTTGCCGTCAGGGCTTTTGATATCAATACGCTGCGGACCGATTAAGACGAATCGTTGAGGACCAAACTCTCCTGCAAATCGCTCACGCCCTACGGATTTCACGTAGCCGTAAATATCGATCTTCAAGTTTCCTTTAGAGCTTTCTATTTCGCGCGCGAGCGATTCACTGGGAACATCTAGTAGTACGTCAGAACCGCCTTGAAACCCGAGATAATAAGAAGTTGGTCCAGGATTTATATAGCACCGAAGTTTGGACGCTCTAGCTAGGGAGGTCTGATTGCGCTTTTCTTCATCAGTGTAATCAAGCTTATCCGAAAACAAGCAGTTATCTATTCGGAAGCCTTTAGCTTGAGGATCATAGCTGCTCAGGGAAATTGGAGCCCAATCATCAGAACTTAATTTTACTAAATTGCGCTGCTTATTTTGTTCAGCTTCCTGTCCCACCAAGACGCCGAGCGCGGTCGTCAGATCCCGTTTTTTAAATGTGTCTTGCTCAGACAATCTCTCAGCAGCCAATCGATAAAGCTCGGGACTAACTGTACGGACGTTGAACGCATCCCCAATAGAGTCAGCGATATCTTCGGGAACCTCGTTCCAATCCCGCTTAGCATTATAAAGATTGAAAGTCGTCATTGGCTGCTTGGCGTCAAGATAGGCACTTGGCTCACCTATCCCTGGATCTTGGAAGGTGACCACGCGTGGAGCATTTTCTTGCGCAAGTTGTTGCATCACCACCCGGTCTGCGGCCGTTGAGTCAATCGCTCCCGCTTTTTCTGGAGCCGATGTGGCCACGGAGTTCTTCTCTTTAGGCAACTCACCGTCACCGCCGCACCCCGCTAACAGAACACAGCCGAGTGGTACTGCGAGCGCAAGCAAACGGCGTCCCAGCAACGTTTTGTGGTCCAAGACCATGAATATTATCCCTTTGATTTTTCCGTAGTGACGGCCACCTCAGCGCTTCCGAGCCACTGATTTGCCATCGTCGGCCAAAGCTACCAAATCGGTAGTATTAAGAAAAGCAGCAAATCGCACCATGACGTCACTGAATTACTAGACGACGCCATGACCAGTAGTACGCTATCAATCCGGCTGAAGTACGCACGGTTACGTGCCAATCTCTCTCAAGAAGAGCTGGGCATACGTATCGGTCTTGAGCCGGCCTCCGCAAGCACCCGAATGAATAGATATGAGCTTGGTAAGCGTGTTCCCGCCCCTGAGCTAATTGAGCGGGTTGCAGCCGAGCTTGACCTACCTACTGCTTACTTTTACGCCTACTGCCATGATGAAGCGGAGCTGCTTGAACGTTACTTTCGGCTTAGCGATGCGGGTAAAGCGCATTTGATGGCCTATATCAGCAAGTTGGAATAGACCTGACTTTTCATCTTCAAATACTCCTACAGAGTCGACGTAGCTGCACCAGCCCAAGCTGGTCCAATTCGGTTACCGGTCGGACGTTAGCTAGTGAAGAGTATTCGTACGTCTGTACCGCTAATCAACGGCTGCGCTTGCTCGCTTCCATCCCACTCGACAGTAGGACACGATGAAGAAAACTTTTGTGGTACGAACTCAGTATGACGGTGAGGACTATAGGTCTGTAGAGGAGATTTCCTTCTACGACGAGAATGGAGATGAGAAGGTAGATCTTGAGGTTACAGCCCTATGCCTCGATATAAGCACATGCGCCGATCAAGGCGTTGACACATGGACATACCTCAAATACAAAATCCAAGCTCGGCTTCAGAAAGCAGGCATTGCTTATGAAGATATTGAGTTTGAGGACCGTGAGTGAGTGCATGTAGCGGGCTCACGTCCACTAGATACCTCCCCTTTACTGACAAATCGCCTGATGACGGATCAAGAGCTTCGAGTTGCTCGGCGAGGTGCTTTTCTAGCTGGCGGAACTCTGCAAGTTTAGACATGACGTATCTCTTTTCAATAGGTACCTGACAGTATAAACAAAATATGCCATTACACCGCGACTAAAACCTGCCAACGATCCGTATCACAAGACGCTGGCTACTACCTTTACTAGCTGATGCTCTCGCCTTAGACCGTGAAACGCCAAAAGCAGTAAGTCTGCTATATCTAGTAATCCAAGTGTGATTAAGATAGCTAATCTTGGAGACCTTTATAAGCCTTTCCTATTCGTAGCAGGAGGGCCTGGACATCATGACCAAACAGGACCGTGATGCCGTGTTGGTTTTCGGCGAGTTGACAATTCTGCTCCGCATTAGCTTTGGTTACTATCAATATCTTGTCGATCAAGCGAACCTTTTGATCGTTACACCAGTAAGCATCTGCTTTGTTGAGTTGGTTCAGCGGAGCTTCTGATACTTTACCGATGTAGTCCTTTACTTGGATAGCGATTAAGTAGCTGTAATCAGTCAAGCCAGGAATCGTGATGGAAATATCGGTGCCATGATGGGATTCTTCTGGGCCACCGCGACGCTCTACCTTACAAGGGGCTGGGAACAGGCGTTTCAATCCGTCAACCAAGGCAAACTCCCATTCCGCGTTGGAGAAACCGCTCTGTACTTTTTCGTACAGCGAAGCAGCGAATTTGTGTTCATTGAATGAGTCTGCAAAGCTGTCTTGGACCGCCTCAGTAAAGCGATCACTGAAGCTTTGAGTCGAGCGCATGGCCTCGTCAGCCAGAGTGATCAGCGCTTCAATTTCTTCGGCGCATCCATTCAGGTCCCAGAACCTTGAGCGAGAACCCAGCGCAGCGCGGATCCTGCCAGATACGTTGGAGTTCTTGCGGGTGAACTGCTTGAGCCGTTTAACCGGGAAACTGTGCCCATAGTCCCTGAACACAGGATCGGGCGCATAGGTATAGCCAAGGTTGAAGTCTTCTGTTGCCTCCAAGATGACCACCTCATGGTAGTTAGGTAGCCTTGGGACCAAAAGGATGTCGCCTTTTTTTACCTTGTTGTAGATTGGTAGATTGCGTTTAGCACCACCGCTAAGGTGCGGATTGGTCAGTTCTTGTTCTGGGTGCTTCCCCCATCCCTGGTGAAGGCGACCATGCTCTAGTTGTTGCCGGAAAAACATAATATTGCGTTTGTCGATACGAAAACCCCAGTAGTTCCTCGACACAATTTCTCTCCGGATTTATGAGTAGTGTTCTCTAGTTGGCCATAATGCCATAAGGATTGCTCGGAACTAGTCCCCCAAAAAAGCCGATCATGTGAACCCCAATCAATATCGAAATCTGCTTCCTTGACAAGCGCCCTATTGACATCGCCCCTAAAAATTGCAAGCGAGGTTTACTATCAACAAGGCTTATTTTATCTATGAGACACAGACATCGAAGTCAATTTAAAAGCGTTAGCATAATTTTCTGAGATACATGACAGTGCATCAACTTACCCTTACATTGTCCAGCAGGGAACGAATCAAATTTTTTGTCAAGCTCATAAGTTAAATTGACTCCTACACTCCCAAATCGACTTATATCACCATCATCTTTTTCCATCACATTTACAAATATATTATTGGTTATATTTTGAAGCTCAAAAACAAAATAATCTATTAAAATAGAATTAAGCTCGATCCACAACTTGATGGATTTTTGCTTTAGCTCGTTTACATTGTAGAAAATCTCAAGCCCCTCAAGTTCACTCACCAGATCTAAAAAGAAGTCGTGAGGATCGCTAGTCATCTTATTTACGATTGCTACAAATTCGTGATAATCATCAGGAAAGTCAATTCGTTGAGCCAAAAGAGTAGCGTGCTGTTTAATTGCTTTGATCACCTCAGCTTCAGGCGGTAGCTTATCGACTGACGGCAAGAATACCTTCGCAATATTCGAAACAAAATTATCATTCCGAGTAATTTGATCCGCGTCATAAACTGCGGTGAAACTCAACCCAGTTATGCCACGATAATGCTTAGAAAGCATTTGAATATTGGACTCGCCAGCCAATACATGAATATAACTCCGCATAAAAAAATCAGGGAGCTTGGCTTTTAGAATACTTTCTAGGACTAATTTTGCAAAAGAGTCCTCAACTAACAAAACATTTTTCTTCTCTGGAGTAAGTCCTAGCGCAGACAAAGCTTTCAAGTGATCGGGCACAATCCTTCTCTTCGCCACCTGCGACATAACGTTTATAGCCTTTATGCCTTGCCCTTGTAAAATATGCTCAGAATGCGTAGACATTACAATGTTTATTTTTTTTTCGAACGCTAGAGTAACGATAAATTCCATTAGCCTGATCTGACTAACCGGGCAGATGAATGACTCAGGCTCCTCGACAATCAATATACTCTCTTTGTCTAAGGAGATAAGCCTCCAAACCATTATCAGTATTTTATGCTCTCCCTGGCCCATGTCTTGCGTATGATAAATTCGCGAACCAGCACTAACTTCAAAATATGGAAAAACAGTATCATCAATGATACCACTCACCTCACTAATAGTTATTCTATCATAAGACTTGCCAGTAATTTTATTAACCCACCGCAAAGTTTCGCTATCTAGATCATTAGCGGCAGTACCATTGAGCCAGCCATTTCTTTCCTCATCACGCTTATACTCATCTATTATTTTTAATGCAAACGTAGATGGGTCAAAATAAAAAACCTTTGGAACCTTTGTTTCATCGTTAGCTTTTACAATTATGGGCTTTCCTCTTCTGATTAATTCTACGCTCACATTATCTATATTACTTTCACTAAAAACGCCCAGCCCAAGATCTTCTTTTGTTAGAACCCTATAGATAAGTTTTAGGAAGGAAGTTTTCCCAACCCCATTTCTGCCGCAAATTGAAATCAATGCAGAAGAAAAACTCAGTTTGGTATCTTCTATTCCATCAACACCTTCTAACGTAATCCCCTCCATATAGAATGAAAACTGCTTACATTCATCTATGTATCTTCGATAGTCCGCCAGCAGTGCTTTCTTCACAATGCAGCCTCCCAAATTACATCATCAGCAAACTCCTCAACCACGACAACTACTGGTTTATCGCTAACAGCGAGCGACTCGATCAAAGTTTTCATCGAGGACGCTTTAGAACTATTGAACTCGCTCAACGAATCGGATTGATACATATAATAAAAAAGCGATATTATGCTATCACGAATCACCAGGGAACTGACCGTAGTAACTCTCGACGTAGAACGAGTTCCAAATATAGAAAAAAGCTCATTAACAACCTCATAGCCTAGAGAATAACTTCTACGCGGTGCTTTATTCAATGTGCGATAATAAGCCCTGTCCGCCTCAAAACTCACAAACGCCTCTATAAGCGAATTCTCTTCAAATTTTCGAGTCGTCAATTTTTGATAAGCTATAAAGAATAACCAACTATTTATCGAAGCTTTTGTAACGTGAATTATTTTCCCTGCCTCGTCCAATTCTTCTTTAGCTGCTCCGATCACTTTGATTGCAGTTTTCACTGCACTCACGATAGTAGTGGCAAATGGTCTGTCTTCTCTAGCGCGATCATTCAGCTGCTTTTCAGTAAATGAGGCTGTGACAGATCTAGCCTCCAACATGTAGCACAGCTTAATAAAAAGATCGTGATAAGCCATTCGCTGATTACTAAACCCCAAAAATCTTTTATCAATGTCATTAATATCAAGCTCATCAACCAAAGACTTTATTTGGGTACGAAGGGCCCCAACATAAGCATTTCTCTTTTCAGCCGAAGTTAATTTTAAGGACTCATTTAACCTATTAAACAACTCACCAGGTTCTCCCTGATTATATTCTAAAATCTCAAAAACCCTAATTGCGTACCGATCGAACCTATTTTTTACCTTGTTCGGAAGTTGCGAATAGAACATACCATTTAGATCATTAAGATCGTCATCAAAAGGCTCTATTCGGCCGTCCACCCTAAACCTATCATCCATAAAATCCCGTATGGCACTTAAGCGCTGCTGCCCATCCAGAACTTCTTGAACCATCGAATCTTCATTTAAAACAACATGCACAGGAGGTACTTGCCAATCCCTTAGAATAGTATCAATCAATAATTTCTTTTTTGGAATCCTCCAAACTTCCGCCCTTTGAAAATCAGGCTGCAAATCAAGACTCTCATCTTTAATTCTTGAGTAGATAGTGCTCAAATCAGGATCAGTTGCTTTAATTTTCATCTTAAACCCTTGCTAAAAAAATTAAATTTATCTACTTCAGAGCATCAATTTTAAACTTTCGTGAGGCGCAAGAATCAGTTTGTAGATCACATTAGAAAATCGACAAGCAAAAAACAACTGATTCACCCTCTGATCGGTGTCATTCGTCATTGAAAAAATTGCGGTCTATCTCGTAAACCGGATAGGTAACAATCTTTTCTATCCCCATTTCGTGCTGAACCAAATAATCACAAAGCAATTGACCGTTGATGAGCGTGATGTTCATACCTTGTGCCTGCCCGGCTTGCTTCGTTGCTTCCGCCGTAAAGTCAGAGGATGTAAAAAATACGCCCTTTCTAGCACCTCTAAGGGACATCGCACCAATGAAATTCCTAATATCACTAGGACTGACGAAATTCCCCTTGTACCGCTTAGCTTGTATATATATCCGATCTAAACCAAGTTTATCTTCATATATAATGCCGTCTATACCTCCATCACCTCTCCCACCGGTGACGTGCCCAGCGAGTGAGCTATGCCAGCCGTAACCCATCTTTAACAGCAGGTCTACAACAATTTTTTCGAAGAAGGCAGGGTCTGACGATTTGATACAATCTAGAAGCTGATTCTTTATATTTAGAATATGTACTTTATGGCTTTTATATATAAGCTCTTCCGATATTAAGTCCTTTAACCCCGTTGTTTCCTTAAAGGCATTGGATGACTTACCATCCCAAAGTTCATAATACGATGCAGTGCCATTTTTTTCTTGCTTCGCAATAGCAAATAACTTCCGAGGGCTAGCGCTGGGAAAATCAACTCCAACACAATGTTTTCTTAATTTATTCCTAACAATCGAAATTGGATCTTTGGCCCCGAACTCATAATACCCGTTTGTAATTATGCAATCGTATATCTCTTTATGCGTGAGAGCCCGCCCATCTTGGGATAAGACTTTCTGTATTGCTCCGACGATTGTCATCATCCCCCCAAATTAACTACGCGACTTGCTATGTGATATTCTAGATCAACAGCTAGTGATCTTCTGATTTTTCTACTTTCCGCATCAGAATATACTGGATAGATATCCACTTCAAAGGGTCGATGATATCGATCGAATAAAAATTTAGCCTGTAGACGCTGCCATTAAATGCTCTGTACATCAGTCAAGCCTGCTTTTTGAAACTCTTTCAACCAACAATTTAGTTTCACGCGCAGACAGAAAGGCGTAGAGCGAACCTGAGAACCTTTCTTGTTATAGGACTCTTGCGACACCTAGGGATGGTCTGAAGTAGCCATGTGTTTCTGGCTGACTTCGGCCACCGCCGTTTCTGAAAGTGGCGAGTCGATCCAAAACGCTGAGATCACTCACTCATTCCTGTCTTTTTAGCCGCTGCGAGCACCTCGAAGCGACTATTCCCCGCATTGCAGGCGCACCTCTCCTGCATCGCTCAGTAAATGTCGGCGAGCCATCCACAGATTCGACAGTGCAAACAGCATCACCAGCTGTGCCGTGTTCTTGGCCAGGCCACGGAAGCGCGTCTTCACATAACCGAACTGGCGCTTGATCACCCGGAACGGGTGTTCGACCTTCGCCCTTATCTGCGCCTTGGCTTTTTTCGATCTTGCGCTTGGCTTTATACAGGACGCTGCGCTTGCCCAGTTTATGGTAGGTGCTGCGCCGGGCGGCTATCTGCCAGATGACCTGGCGACCTTCATGCTCGGGGCGCTTCTCCACTCCGGTATAACCGGCATCGGCACAGACTACGTTTTCGTCGCCGTGCAGCAGTTTATCGACCTGCGTGACATCTGCCACATTGGCCTGGTGCACACCACGCTATGCACCAGGCCCGATTCATCATCCACACCGATACCGGTAGCGCAACATCGTCGAACCCATGCTTGGCTGGTTGAAAGAAAACCGCAGGATCGTGGCTTGCTTCAACAAGCTTGCGAGGCTATCCCACAATGGTCGCGCTGGCTTGCTCCATGCATTGTTACGACACCGCTTTTTATAATGAACCTGCCCCTGAGAGCTTGCCGATGCCTGTCGGAGCAGTGGAGACTGCCTGCCTGAGACCATGGCTCCTGGCGTTCAATCCCCGCAGCGCGAGACTTGGCTGGAGTCGAGGCTACTTTTTGCCCTTCTTGCGAAATTGCTTGGGCCTGATGAGAGGAGCTTGATTGGCTGTGTTGTTCATATTGAACTCAGCGCCCATAGGCGTGAAGCTGCCCTGGATAACAGTGGTAGTCGCTGACTCGTAGCGCAAAGGTTTTTGTTTGGGAGGCTCGCCTCGCTCGTATACCACCGCAGCTTTTTGGTCTTCCACGTTTGCGTAAATGACCTTGTCATAGGGGAAATCGTCGGCGCTCAGAAAGAAATTCGTCCACTCGATGATTCCAAGCTTCGCAGATAGTTCCGGGGTGATGTAGTCGCTGTAGCAAAGCAAGATCACCTCATCGAAGGTTCCGGAGTTGGCGTACACCTTGTGGTCGTCCAGCTTCTTTACCGCACCCTTGTAGATGTACTTGGCATGGACGTCGATGTCGATTTTCTTGCGTGGGGCAATGGTGTAACTCCCATCGCGCAGGAAGTTTTCAACCTGCTGGCGTGTGATGTCCTTTCCAAACTTTTCGTCGTTGAGGTATGCCTTGTCCTTCTGGTCATCTACAGATGTAATCTCGATTCCGATTCGCTTCTTAGGCTCGCTGGCATCTATCGCGGCATCAGGCCTGTCGATCTGCTTGGGATCGATCACGAAGTGCCCATATAGGTCTCTCAGGAGGCTACTTGCTGCTTCGAGGACGTCTCGTTCGTCCGCGATTTTTTTCTCATTCCCCATGGATAATCATCCTTTATGTGGGTTCTCAAAACGTGTGGAGCACCGCGTGCACATCCTCGGTGATCGCAGAAAGAATGCCCTCTAACTTGGGCACAGTTTGGCTCCTTGACCTGCAAAAAAGGCATAAGCATCTCCCGACGTCCACGCCCTGCCAGGTACGCTGTACCTACGCTCTGCTCAGGGCATTACGTCTTGCTCCCAGAGGCTAACGGTACGCAACTATACCCCCGAGGGGTCCGATGACCGGCAATGGATTGTGGAGGCTTGAGCCCATCTGAGTGCCGTAGCTGTGTGCAGGCTACGTCAAAAATAAAATTATTACGTGAAAAAATGACGAAGCATGGGGTAAAATGGGGCATTAATCTCATCTAGCCCAGGCTTACCCGGAAAATGAAATCGCTCGATGTCGACTATTGCTACTCCTTCCCTGCCGTCAGAGGGATGCAGGCAGGTAGGCCTTTTTACATCGCCACGTGCCCGATGAGAATAATTCCTAAAATCTTCAGCTTTGACGAATCGGAAGTTCCACCTGAGCTGAGAGCCCAGCGCACGCTAAATAAAACACGGATACCAGAGATGGTTAGGTACCTGCTGGAAAATCCCGACGACTATGTGTTCTCGGCCTTAACTGCATCTATTGCGGTAGATATCGCTTTTGAAGAGTATCCAGCGTCGCATAATTTAGGAACATTGCGGGTTCCTATGGATGCACAGATATTGATTAATGACGGGCAACACCGAAGAAAAGCGATAGAGCAAGCACTTCAGGAAAGACCCGAACTTGGTCAGGATAATATTCCTGTAATGTTTTTTGTGGACGAAGGTTTGAAGCGAAGCCAGCAAATGTTCGCTGATCTTAACAAGCACGCCATTAAGCCAAGTCCGTCTCTCTCGACCTTGTATGATCACCGCGACCCGTCATCAGAACTTGCACGGCACCTCGCACGAGCTACCGTACCGTTCATTGGCCTGACAGAAATGGAACGGTCAAGCGTATCAGCGTTATCCAGCAAACTGTTCACTCTAAGCAGTATAAAGCAAGCTACAAGGTCCCTTCTAGGTAAGGGGCCAAAGGATGGATACAGTACTGACGAAGCAGAGCTAGCAGCTACGTACTGGGAAAATCTTTATAAACATATGCCTGATTGGCAAATGGCCATGTCCAAGAGTATTTCTCCTGCTCATTTGAGGCAAGAGTATGTGCATGCACATGCGGTCGGATTGCATGCCTTAGGTCTGTTAGGTAGAAGCCTCATAGCTTATAAGCCGGATACATGGGTAACAGAACTCGAAAAAATCCGCGATGTGGATTGGCGAAAGACAAACCCTGAGTGGCTTCGCAGGACTATGTCGCATGGAAAATTAAGTAAATCCATATCAGCGATTCGGCTGACGTGTAACGCACTTAAAAACATAATTAAAGTTCCTTTGACTGATGAAGAAGTTGAACTTGAGCAGCAGCTACCGGAAAAATGACCAAAATGTTAGCACTCTCACATGATCTCGCAGATTACGAAGAATTCATAAATAATGAGTTAATCGCTGGTAGACCGCTCGCTGAATACGTTTCCGAGGTACAAAGGATTTACTGCCTTGACAACCGACCTTGGATTATTGGATATAGCGGAGGAAAAGACTCGACAGCAGTCGCTACACTAGTGTACTTGGCATTACTCGGACTGCCACCAGAGTTAAGAAAAAAAGATGTATTTCTTGTAACATCTGATACGTTGGTTGAAACACCTGTAGTCGTCGATCTAATCAAAACCAGTATGAAATTGATAGAGCAGTCCGCGCGTCGCGATGGACTTCCAATAACTCAACATACTGTTATGCCAAAGGTAGGCGAAACGTTTTGGGTAAACTTGCTAGGGAAAGGATACCCCGCGCCTAGCCGTAGCTTCCGCTGGTGCACAGAAAGGATGAAAATCAATCCGGTAAGCGAGTTCATCCGGGAAAAAATTAGTCAGTTCGAAGAAGTAATTATCCTTCTAGGGGCAAGAAGTGACGAAAGCTCGTCACGAGCCCAAGTAATAGCAAAACATAGGATAGATGGCTCGAGACTGGCCAGACACACCTCACTTTCGAATGCTTTTATATATACACCTATTGACACATGGAGCACCGAAGAAGTATGGGGTCTACTGCGTGGCGCATTTAAATACTCGTCTAATGACATTGAGGAATGGGAGACACCTTGGGGTGGAAATAACCGTCCTCTTTGGACGCTTTACATGCACTCATCAAGCCAAGGCGAGTGCCCACTAGTAATTGATGAAAGCACACCATCTTGCGGTAACTCTAGATTTGGGTGCTGGACGTGTACTGTAGTATCCAAAGACAGAGCAATGGAAAACCTCATCCAAAATGGTGAAGACTGGATGCTACCGCTGTTGTCTTTCCGTGACGTCCTGGCCAAAACAACTGAGCCTGAGCAAAAAGACACTTACCGTAACTACAAGCGCCGGAATGGCAAGGTTACTTACCAGTATGCGAAAGATGGTGAAGACCTAACAACGGCGCGCAAACATATTCCGGGCCCATACTGGCTAAAATACCGGAAAACCTGGTTGAAAGAGCTTCTTATACTCGAACGGGATCTTAATAAAGATGGCCATGAAATATCTTTGATTACAGAGCCAGAACTGCATGTAATACGTCAGCATTGGCTTAGAGATCCGAACGAGCCGGACTGGGCTGATGAACTACCGAAGATATATCAAGAAGTATACAACCGAAATCTGGCATGGATAGTTGATGACCAGTCACAATTTGATCAACTCGATGCGGCATTACTGAGGGAGGTATCGCTTGAGACAGGGGCGCCTGCCGAGATGGTTATGAAACTGATCGAGCTTGAAGTTTCAATGGAAGGACTTAGTCGACGCCACGGCATATTCGAAAAGATTGAAAGTATCCTTTCCAAAGATTGGGGTTCGCTTGCTGAAATTGAAGAAGATCAAGCCCAGTTGCAAAAAAAGCATGAACGAGATATTCACAAGCTCGATATAGAAAAAATTGAACGTGAATTGCTAGATGTGACAGCACAGCTTCAAGGAGCGGCACAACAGTTGTTGCCGGTCCAGAGGGGGACAAAAAATGATCATTAAGAAGTTGACGGTAGAAAATTTCAGGGTCTTCCAAGGCAAGCACGAAATGGCTTTGGAGCCGATGCCACCTGGAGAAAAGCCAATTATTCTTTTTGGTGGACTTAATGGATCGGGTAAAACGTCAATCCTAACAGCAATTAGATTAGCTCTGTATGGACGGCTAGCATTTGGTGAACTCCATACCACTCAGGATTATATCGAAAAGTTATCATCACTGATTCATAACGGGGAAGGGGATAGCTGTCAAGGGGATTCTGCATCGGTGATGCTAGTGTTCACTTACAATAAAGCCGGGGAGCAATCTGAATTTACTGTAAAGCGCAGTTGGTCCAGAGGTTCGAAGGACGAATTGACCCTTCAGCAGAATGGCGTTGAGCTGAGTGAATTAAACTATGAGCAGTGCCAGGGCTTTTTAAATGAGTTGATCCCGAGCGGTATTGCCGATCTTTTCTTCTTCGACGGTGAAAAGATCGCTGCGTTAGCAGAAGACAAGACCGGGAAAACGTTACAAGCCGCTGTTCGTCGACTACTAGGCTTGGACTTAATTGAAAAGCTTAGGAATGACCTGGTTATATATATAAAACGCCAAGCCACTCGCGGTTCCGAGGCCGATTATAAAAAAGAGTTGTCCGAGCTTGAAGAAAAAAGCTACGGACTTGGTAAAAGTGCTGAGAACTTTCGATATGCCGCTGACCTGGCGAAGATGTCGTTAGGTTTAATGGACAATGAAATCAGAAAACAAGAAGGTAGCCTGGCCGCTCAAGGCGGGGCATTCGCGGCTTCAAAAGCGCAAGAACAATCGAAGGTAGATTTGCTCATAAGGGACAAAGCGCAGTTTGAGCGTTCTATAAGACTAGAACTAGAAGGGACATTCCCTTTCACACTAGCTCCCAATACGATTGCGAGATTGGTTGATCAACTAAACATTGAAGCCCAAATAAAACACACCAACGCTTTCGCTAATCAGTTTTCTGTGTTCATGCGCCAAATTGAAAAGACTAAGAGTTTCGAAACAAGTCAGCAAAAAGCGGAAACCATCAAGATTTTAACTGGGGAGCTTGATGGCTATATTGCAGGTCAGCCTCGTGGTGAGGTGAATTTGGATATATCGGAGCGCGAGCTAGGTGCGCTTACAAATTCCACACACGTTGAGGCGGGGCGCGCTAGGGCACGATTTGAAGAGGCACGAAGTAGCTTGTTCGCAGTAGAGCACGCTTTGGAACAAGCGGCTGCAAACATTGACCGCGCTCCTGATGACGAGCAGTTGCTGGGTGTCGTCCAGTCAATTCGAGAGCTAGATGGAAAACGGCAAATCGCACAGAATGAATATCGGTCTCTCTTAGAAAAAGCTAAAGGAGCCTTAGCAGATCAGTTAGATTGTAGTCGTAAGTTACAACGTTTGCATGACAGCAGGCGATCGCAGCATGACGCTTCTACCGCAGTGCAAAATGCAGAGCGCACGTTAGATATGTTGGATCAATATGCTAAAAATTTGACGCAAGCTCGCGTCGAAAAGTTAGAGCGAAAGTTCGAAGAAGCTTATCATCGACTCGCGCGGAAGAAAAAATTGCAGATTTCAGCCAAGATCAACCCTGAGACATTCGATGTTGAGCTTATCGATGAACAAGGTATTACTATCGACAGAGATAGTCTCTCTGCTGGTGAAAAACAAATATACGCGCTTTCAATTCTTGACGCCTTAGCTAAAAGCTCCGGGCGTGAGCTTCCTGTCATTATTGATACCCCATTGGGTCGTCTCGACTCGCACCATCGTGATACATTGATTGAAAACTACTTTCCTAATGCGAGTCATCAAGTCATCATTTTATCCACCGATACTGAAGTCCATGAACAATACTTCGCGGAGAAGCTAAATTCATCAGTATCACATTCGTTTCGTATAGAGTTTGAAGAATCTAGCAGATCTTCCAAGCTGCAAAACGGCTATTTCTGGAATCAGACTGAAGGAGGAAAGTTTTATGCTGCCTAATAGAATGCAGCTTTCTCTGGATACGGAAGAGCAACTGAAGAAGCTCAAAGCCTATACAGGCATCACGCCGAATGTTGCTGCTCGCATCGCGTTCTTCAGATCAATAGAAGCAGGACACAGATATATACAGGACGAAAAGAAGCTCGATGGGGCACTTGTCTTGGACAAGATAACATGGTTAGGAGAAACAGCAGTAGTTACAGAGTTAGTACTGAGGCTACACTATTCAAATTTTGACCCCAAACAAATGGCAAAAGCTTGGGCCGCCCATGTGCATGACGGGGTAGCGTCACTGCGGAATCATCGCAGTTTGAAAGATTTTGTTAGCGCAATTTAACGCCAAACCGAAAAGTCCGTCCCTACATCACAGCGGGATTTCCCGCCGTGATGTAACATGCTCAAGCGATAGCCGAAGTCCTAATATTAAATCTATAGCTCCCAGAAAGCTCGATCCCGCATCTTTACAATTTTTTTGTCACCATCAACATAAAGACTATAGTGCTTCTCCAATTTTCTTATTTCTTCCATTAATTTTTCTTGATCCGCTTTATCATCTTTATTGAATAACGCTTTTACTTCTGAATTTTTTATTTCCGCAACTCGATGAATAACCCAAGTCAAAATATATGACGCGTAGTTATTCTCGCCAGTCTTAAAGTGGGTAATTTCTTGAGTTGATAATATTACTCCTACACCGTACTCACGACCTTCCTTCAGTATTTTTCGCAAGCTTTGAAAGTCCTCTTTCATGAAGTTATCCGCTTCATCTACAAGGATCATTTTGGTTAGTTGACGCAAATTACCAACAACCCTCGGCTTTCCCTGCTTCTGCATTTGAACGTAAAACAAGTCTAACGTCAAAGCCACAACGAGGTTTTGAATTTGGGGAGAGTACCCCGCCAACTCGATAACTGTTACGCCTCTGAGCATTTCATAAAGCGGAGTAACCATTTTTGGATCTGATTCGAATATCTCATACGTAGCTAAGCTATCCAGCGCCGCATATAAAGAGTCTTCTTCTATTTTGTCTTGGGCGAGAAAAAGTTTCCAAACCGCAAATATAGTGGGGCAAGGGAGCGTCCAACTTTTGGGGTCGGAGACGCTAATACCAGCACGCTCATACGCCTCTAGAATCAGTTTGCGAAGCCGAAACTGTTGTTTTTGTCCAAGCCCAAATGCCTTGGCCATAGTTTCTGCAAAACCAGTTGCTGTATGCACCGGTAACATTGGCATGTTTCCGTAAAGGCTAAGCGGATTATAAGGTAGCCTGTGAAGCTTCATACAGCTTACATTATTAGAAGCTATGAATTCTGGGTCGACGTAATCTGATTTATAGTCAAAAATCAGTAAACCAATCGGCGCACCACCCACATTAGACATTTCGTTCCTGATGAGCTGAGTTACCAGAGACTTAGTAAACTGCGTCTTCCCAGTACCCATAGTGCCGATAATCCCAGTATTGGTATTCATGAACTTATCGGTATTGGTTGGCTCCCAAAATAATGGTGCACCGTGCAGGGCTTCATGGCCAAACAAAACTTGAAGAGGCCCTACAATTGGCACACTTAATTGATGGTCGCAGTCTATTTGCTCAGATTTTTTCTTAACAAAACTGTCCTCAGTCTCGGAACGTTGGTAGTGCTGACTGTGAACAGAGCTAACTGATTCGTCTAGGCTCAAATTGGCCACTGAGGCTGACTTGCTCATTAAGCCCATAGACTTCACGAGAACGTATTCTTGCGGTACGTGGCACGATTCAACCAAAGCATCGAGACCAGCATTACTATCCGCCGCAATCAATGTCGGCAACAATGCATAAGGAAGTTCGATTTGCAAGATATCTGGATCACGCATTTTGTAGCTAGGTCCAAAACAGCAATCGCTATCCACATGCGCAAGGACAAATCCCTCGGGGTAATGAGATAAATTTTTGATAGCGTAATCGCCTTTTAGCCATTTTTGACGAGCCGCGAGCAATTTTTCAGCTTTTTCGTCAACTAGTACCTGGTATAGCCTAAACTTTTCAAGCTGAATAAAAATCTGACGGACAAACAGCGAGCGATACATCTTTCCAGCAAGAGTGTCAGGGCCAAGCACATCATCTACAAGATATCGCTTTAACTCAGCTGCTTGTTTAGCAGCATATTCATAATCCGGGTGAGCACCCGTTTTCACTTCAAGTGGCAGAAGATAAAGAGCATCATCATGTAACCCCACAAATAATACATCATCAGAGATTGCGCCCTTTTTGTAACCTTGCAATTTCCTTGAAAAATCCCCCTCTGACATCTTTAGACCAACATTACCGGACACCCGAATCATCTCCGCTACCGACAGCGGTACCCAGCAGATATCGGATTTTCGCAGAATCGCGTTAACAAACTTATAGGCGCCAATGATCCCGTGCTTTTCTTTTCGATCTTTTGCTGGAGCCGTCAGCATTTTTAACAACCACTCACCATTAAATGCATTAAATTCGGAAAGCAGCCTATCGCTAACCACGCTACTATCCGCTTTGATCAGTCTTTGAAATAGCTCGATTTGCTTCGTAACGGTTATTGCGTCATATCCAGCACTACTAGTGTATTGGTCAGAATAGTGAATCAAGACCACATCTTTCTGGCTAGTAAAGAAATCTAGCGTCACTTTTGGATCGATTATAGTGGTCCACAAAGCACTATCGTACGAGCGTATAAGAAGCTCTTTAAAATCAGGGCTAACCGCCAAACCAATACCAGTGCCTAAGTACTGTGCATTGGGGTGTCGAGAAGGCTTCCATAGCATTCCAATCAGCCTAGCGAACCTCAAACTTTGCACGTCCGAGGTGTCAACATCGCGCAGCCCAAAAGCTGTAAAATAGCTTTGACCTTTTGTCTCCGCTGCTTCGCCAGATATCAAGCCGCCGCACAATACACCGCTAAGCTGGTTGTCTATATTCACATCTTGTTTATCAACTGGAACATCATTTTTAAAAAAAGCAAGATGTGCATATTCAAGCGTAGTATCGGAGGTAGGTGAAGGGAACTTACTATACGTTAATCGGCCCCTGACATAGTCGATTAAGGTATCTACATCGGCGCGAAGCTGACCACTTTTGAGCCCGAGCAGCTCTTGGGCTTTATCATAAGTTCCCGCTTCAGCAAAGAGATCGAATTGATTTTGAAGCACATCTTGATCATAAAAATTAACATGAAGCCAACTCTTATTGTGAAGCAAGTCCTCTTTGAAAAAATCAATTATCCCCAAGAATAACTCTTTAGCCTGACCTTGATTTATCGCGTTAACAATCAGCGTGCTGCTCCGACCACCCTCGAACAACCTTGTGTAGGCCTTGGTAAACTCGGTAAGTTTGTCCTTAACAAGCCGTCGTACGTATTGACTGCTTCCTTTACGCTGAGGGATCAAATCTATCCAAAACTGATTCTCCCTTACTGGCACCAAGTTCGCGTAGTCAGCATCACTATGGTATATATATGGCAACAACCCAGAAGCTACGAGACGCTCTGTCGTGACCTCCGGTAGTTCAAAAAATGAGAAGCTACCTTTTTTATCCCTCTCCAGCAAAATCTCATGTACCAATTGTAAATGGTAAACTAGCGTAAGAGGGTGAATAGGCGACAACCGTTCTTTGTCTTCATGCACGTGAAGACCGATCTGAAGAAGCATTCGATCTTCAATCGAAAGTACTTGATTCAACCGAATGGCCGTCAACGCATCTTCGTACGCATCAAGCAAGGCTTGCACTATCTCACAATACTCAGGGCCCCAAGCACATAGACTAGGAAGTGTTTTGTATTGGTCATAGTAATCAAATAGTCTAACGTAGCCGCCATGAAGCTCTGGATGCGAATACTGGAGGTCATCTATGTGTAATGAATTATCAGAAAGTTTGTTAAGCTTTCGATTGTCAACCAAGTATGCTTCAAACTCTATAAGTTGATGCCTTACACCTACAAGTGTGTGTTCCGAATTATCTAAAATTACCCGACGCTTTGCTCGATTATACTCCGCGTTACCGTCGTCTCTAAATAGCTTGTTATATCGTTCCCGATCAAATAATAAAGGGGTTACCAGGCCAGTATTTGCGCTTGCACCCTCAATATTTATAAATATTTTATGACCTGAACTTTCCAACCAAAACTGAATTATATCGCTTTGGTTCGCGACAGCGTTAAAGTCAACCGTTCCATAAACGTTCCAGTCGACAACATCTTGTGAGCCGGTTAAAGTCCAGATATTCGAAATGGATGGACCAATTGATAGCTTGTTCTCCTCTAGCTGAAGAGTAAGGATTGGCTTAGTAGGCTCAAGTTTGAAACAAGTTTTAAACCTATTAAGCTCAAATAAACCTTCCTCTACTAACAGACATCTCACTTTATACTCTTCTGCCTTGTTAGTCCGATTGAGTTCAATACTAAAGAAAGAAATTTTTTGCTGGGGGAACACCTTAATCCTAGCTGATGCTCCTCCTGCAATAGATTTAACATCAATTTTGTGGTCGATAATGCCGTGCCGACTAACT
The DNA here is from genome assembly GCF_002204795.1 of Pseudomonas sp. K2I15. Classification (GTDB taxonomy): domain Bacteria; phylum Pseudomonadota; class Gammaproteobacteria; order Pseudomonadales; family Pseudomonadaceae; genus Aquipseudomonas. Next base: position 14,412 of record NZ_NIXO01000004.1, on the reverse strand, counting down.
ACTCTTATATCAGACGCCTGAAGCTCACTTCCGGAAAAGTCTAAACTGATCAGTACATCCGTAGCACCTGGCACGTAATGCATAAGTAAGCTTATTTCTCGCTGGCCAGCTTTTGTCATGCTCTTAGTTCGGGGCTCAGCAGTAGCTCGTTCCACCTTAATGTCTGCAAGGACAAGTTTCGGAGTTTTGTTTGAACGTATCTCGGTAGAGAAGGCCTCGAAATTTAAAGACTGCCAATCCTTAGCATCTTCAAAATGGGCCTTAATAAATTTAGGGCTAAACTTAGTTAGCACACCATCAAGTTGATCTCGATAATTGGCAACACAAAACTCTATCTCTCGACGTAGCGACCTATTTTCGTCGAGCCTCCGTTTGATCTGAGGAGTTTGCTCCCTCATTTGGAGAATGATAGGATCCTTAAACAGACCAAGTTCCTCAAACTCAAGCACACCTCCAGAAAGAGATTTGTACAACGAGGCAAAACCAAAAATCGTTGCTCCGTCTTCAACTATCACTCGTAGTTGATCTTCTAATAAACAAACGAACAGAGAGGCATGCGCTACTGCTTTGTCAACTAGAAGGTATAATTCATCTTGGAAAAACTTTGGGTGCCATATTGCACCTTCAGCCGCTACATCACTAGCACTATTAATTAGCGTATCCAGCATACTATTATGAACATATAAAAGCGCACTACCCTTGAATACCCCGCCTTGACCTGCAACTTGATCACGCAGATGTGATATATAGTTCTCGGTAAACCCAACTTCTGACACACCCTGCATAACAAAAATTAAGCGGACACCATTAACCTCTATATAACTCAACTTCTGTCCATTAAACATCATACTTTTTTCAGACGAAAAAACCATAAACGCTTCGTACAACTTAAAAGAATTTTTGTCGTCTGAGGACTTAAATTGATAACGAGAGCCTGGCTGCATATCCTTACTAATCGACTTAAGCAGGCACTCTACCATAAAGTTTTCATATGGTTTTGCGGACATAAACTGCGTCTCCACTATCGCTCATCCTTTCGATGTTCCCCATACGTTCGTAAAAGGAAACGAGCACTTGCTGTGATTGGCTATCAAGATAGAAACCTCTGGATCTAAACTCATCTATCAGCTCGTGCAGTCTCAACTTATCACGCAAGCCAATTGATAAATTTGTTAATAATACCAATTGATCTTGATTCAGTACTAGCACACGCCCTGCCCTACCTCTGGACTGTATGAATTCAGCTCCGATCTGGTCCTCAAGTGCGATCATGTATTTTTTATTTACGTCCGAGCGCTTTGTCTTCTCGTCGCGGAATTGACCAACCGCGACCTTTTCAAGTTGCGTGAAAGCCTCTTCGACAGTTGTTGATGGTGCCTGCTTAGGTAGTACACGCAGCTCTATGAACGCCGACAGGTAGTTATTCAAATCTGTTAGCAGCTGGACGTGATCAGAATAACTATTACATTCATCATAAACCTGCCATAGAGGACGCTTCGACCCTTGAAGCTGGAGAACTTCCAAAGCGGAAAGTATAGGAAACAAATACTCAGAAGCTTTTGAAAACATCTTATAACCGTGGTTTTGTACCATTGAACGTTCAGCACTGGCTTTTTCAGAGTCTAGAATAAAATAAAGCTTTCGGCTAACTGGACAGCCTTCTTTCCAAGCTCGAATATTCAACGCAAGCTGACTGCAATAGGAAAACGCATATAACTTTAAAGCGTCTTCAAGGTGTTCGAGTAAATACGTGGGATGCCCAGACAAAAAACTAATATCGAGTTTAAATTTCTCTGCTAGGTAAGGGAGATACGGCCGTTCCTCAGCGAAAAGCACTTCTGCGGCAGGTTTTAACCGGGCTGACAATACATTTAATATTTCAACCTCCAAAAAATTAAGCTTTTGAGGGAGTTCGCTTTCTGTTTTTTGGTCGCCCAGAAGGCTCGCAAAAAGCGCACCCATTCTCCAGTTCGACGCCCCTAAAGTAGCCTTGCCGCTCCCGTTGTACTGGGCTTTAAAGAGAAGGAATAATGGTGATATTTTCAAAACGTCATTAGTAGAAAAGTACATTCTTTCAAGCACAGCCAAAAAACCATGATCATGACTTCCGAGCAGCTCCGACATATGCTTCTCACATTCCGAGCGAAAGTCCTCGATACTATAGTTTTTAATTTGCAATCTTAAAATATAGCTCAAGATGAGCCCGGTGATAACACCCCAGTCAAATTCATTACCTTTACTTCGTATAGGAAAATAGCTATCAAGCTTATTATCATCTGCGGGCACGATACTTTCTGGTATTGGGTACATTACGCCCCCCTATCAACTGTGATCATATCATCATCCATTTTAGCAGTGTACGTGATATCACCCTCATAAAGTTTCAACTCACCATGCTGCCTGGCAACGTTTTTAATATTTTCAACAATATCATCCAAAATCACCACAGTATTTTTGTCGTACTTATTAGGCCGATATCCATAATTAAGCTTTTCCACTAATTGAAACAAATTCAGCGTCAAAGGTAACGACTTAAGCGACTGATCGAAAACCTTCAAAAGAGCTGAGAAATAAACCCCTCGACTCTTTTTCAGGCTAGCTAGCGCGTCAAAATCAAATTTAACTTCGACTACTGCGGAAAGTTTTACAGTACCAAATTCACCAAGATAGATCTCTCCGCGAGAATTTTGAAGCTGTGGTGCGTTGCGGTTAGCATAACGCAGCACACCAGTAATGAAATCGTTATGATAATATTTTCTTATTTCTTTTTTATCATTGCCTCCACCCTGATAACCCATATGCAAACTCCACATACGCGCATAGGATAGCAAAGTAAGCTCGGAAAATTCGCTTGTAAATTGTTGATGGTAGTTATTACTAATATTTTGTTCTCGTAGAAGGCTGAAGAGCCTTATCAATGACGCCGCGTCCCCCCGCTTAACCCCTTCACGACTAAAGCATATATTTAAACTGGATATTTGAGCGACAAAAACATCCAACTCAATATCAGGCAACCCCAACTCATATCTCAATATAAAGTCATCAAGGGCTCTCGTTCTTAAAAGTGCGGGGTCAAATTCCGAAATTCGCTGCACAAGTTCATTGGCAGTTCCCACATAAAGATTGTCGAATAAATACCCATCAGCGGTAAGCAAATGGTGCAGCAAATCCAATATTGCGCGAGTTGTAATAAACTGATCTTTCAGAAGCCTTGCTTTAAATAGCTGAGTTATAATAACCCTTCTGACTCCTGGCATACTCAGCATATTGAAATTGGCCACAAGCTTTGTCTCTACTCCCGCGGACTCGGCTTCAAGAGCACGGAGATAAAATGGATTAGAATTTTCCCGACAAGCAAGGTTACTGATTAACTGCTCAGCGAACTCAGAATAGGACTCTTCACCTATTGCAAATTTGAACTTTGAAAAGTTCTCGAAATCTAGAAAATGAAATTCGCCAACAAGGTTGTGGTTTCCACTCAAAAACAGATCTATGCTTTCTCTAAAATCCCTGTGCCTTTCTGCACCTTCTTTAGAGTAATTGGCCAACATACCAACGTTGATTCCGAGTATCAGCGGCTTATTTGAGTTCTTGAACTTATCGAACAATTGATCCAATGCTTGGATAGCGGTTTCATGAGGAGCGAAACTATGTGTTGCATCAAGATGAAAATCACATGTCTCACTTAGTCGTGAGTAAAATCTTGTTAATATTTCAGACTTACCATCACCGCTGCTGCCGCACAGAAATATAACGCCGTGTGGACCCAACTGCTCCGCTCTGTCTGCGAATTCTTTTTCAATATCCTGTTGTACATATAACCTGTTTTTATAGATATCTAGCTCATCACTAGCTTTGTCACTGACGGTACTTACTGAAAACGGAGATGATTTGCCCAGAACGCTTAATGCCTTCCGAAGTGTCATTGACATTTTAACTGAACCTCAGCAACGCAAAAAATAGATGGTAGTTATATATCTGAAAACTGAAAGGTTTCGGCATGTTTGGTCTTAACCGCAGGAATACTTTTACAGAATAGGAATACGATTGAGGCGGTCGCATGTCAGGCAGGGACGCGTGCTTACCTACCGGGACGGAAGGGGCAGTAGGTCGGAAGAAGCTGTGTATAGGGGTCATCTCATTCCATCCGTGGTGCATAGTGGCGCCCGCATCACTTACTATGACGAAGAAGCTATCCACACGAAAGCAGCATTCGTACCTTACTCTCCATGATAGCTCAATGCTATCCCCAGGTTTGCTGCTCGCAGGTCGCCATGCACTCAATTCAGGCTTCCGTTTGCCAGGGTTTGCTCAATGGGCCTACCAACAGCTAAAAGCGTTTCAGACGGTTGATGGGGGTAGGCTCAAGCCTGCTTGAGTACCTTGGAATTCGGTCTATGAAACGCTTAAGAGGCATGAGATATTTGTATTTTTAGGAGTGATCACTTGAAGCGTTTCCGGCTACTCATTTGTCCATTTTTAGCTCTGATGTTTTCGTCAACTATTTACGCGGCAGATTTTAACAACGCCTTAATATTTCCAATTTCACCGTCAGCCCCTTCATCTGTCGGAGTTCTACATGCTAGCCAATATACCGTATCGGTTGGTCATGATGGTACTACTCAGTCTGCGCAATCCCATTTCGCTGAGTTAGGTGCACAACTTAAATCAATTGACCAGAAATTAACCGATAACTGGCTTAAGACCTACTCCCCATTTCTGGTTGCCATAATCCTATCAGTGATTAGTGCGTTTCTGACATTGTATGTTCAGTCCAAACAATTCAAACATAACGAGCAAAGTCAAGATCGCAAATCTGGCTTTGAAGCCATGTCAAAAATGCTTGAGTACCGCCACAAACAAGCGAATGAGTTTTATGGTCCGCTTTTGATATTGATTCGCCAAAGCTATAATCTTAGCCGTCAACTCTACAGCCTTCTCCTAAACGAATCCCCCAGCTCTTTTTACTATTTAACTGACCCCGCCAGGGACGGTCGAGAGTCTCTTTATATTAGATCTCAAAATGGCGATCGACCATTTAAGCTAATATCAGATATTAACTTGCTTGCTGAGCACTACCAGAATTGCTTGCCATATGTAAAGTTAATATTAGACACCGGCGAGAAAATTTCTGACCTTATTGAACAAAAATCAGGCTTTGCCGACCCGGCGAATGAACCTTTAATGGCTTGTTTCGCTGAATACCTTGCGCATCGACTGGCGCTGACTGACGCATATAACCAAGCAACCACTTCTGGTAAGGCGACTCCCGCCCGCGTTCATGATGCTGCATATCCATGGAAACTAGAACAGCTAGTGAGCAGCGACTATCGTACAATCACTGCCGAAATTACCAATTGGCCAACCACCATAAACCAACTCATCAATGGCAAAACACCGTGAGCTTAATAGAAGTGGCAGCTGACGACCTGACTTTGGAGTATTACAACCAGAATGCTATCAGCTACGACTTGCGAACCAGCTCTCTGGCTTTACATCGGCCTTGGTCTGAATTTACATCGCGGGTGCCACAAGGCGGAAGTATTCTGGATATAGGGTGCGGTCCTGGCAGAGACATAGCATATTTTCTATCGCTTGGTTTTGAGGTTGATGGTGTAGAACCTGCAAAAGAAGTAGCGGCCATAGCAAGAACTCGCACAAAAACTGTCATTTACGAGTGTACTGCCGAGAATTTACATATCAATAAATTTTATGATGGGGTGTGGGCTTGCGCATCTCTTTTGCACGTAGCACCACCAAATATGAGCAAAGTGCTCTCTTTGGTGTCCGATCGACTAAAAAGGAACGGAGTCTTTTACTTTTCTGTGAAACGAGGAGAGGGAGAGGTTCGAAAACCTGATGGCAGACTATTCTACAACTACCGGCAATCCGAGTTGGTTTCGATAATCGCCAATCAGTTGGAACTCGTAGTTGTAGACTCGTGGGAAAGTGCTTCCTCCGACATAAGCGAAAAAATGATATGGCTAAATTTCATTGTTGCAAAGCGCTGAGCAGATGAACCTAGCCTATTCGCTCATCAACTGCGTACGCTTTTCAAAGGAAACAGAGCGAGAGTACGCTTTTTTGTAGCGCTCCTAGTTCATGCGCTAATGAAAACTCGCAAATTCTCCATTCAAAATTCGTGTTTTCGCCAGTCAATTCACTAAAAGCCGAGCGATCATGTTTCTGACTGATGCAGAGCTTCTTTGAATTTCACCCCGGCGTGCTGCAAATACGGGTCGGCTAAAGCGGCGGCGATGTGCCAAATGCAACCTACCGTAAGCATGGCACCCGCGCCGAGGCCATTGAAATAGTCTTCGATCCTGCCGATATCAGCTACCGGCAGATCCTCGAATTCTTTTTCCAGATACACGATCCCAGAACACCCAACCTCCAGGGAAATGACCGTGGCGCCAGCTACCGTTCGGCAATCGATTACTTAAGCGAACAGCAACGCGACGTCGCGGAAGACACCGTCGCCGACATAGACGCCTCGCATCTATGGCCAGGCCTTGTGGTCACCGAAATCGAACCGGCAGGGCAGTTCTGGGAAGCCGAACCTGAGCACCAGGATTATTTGCAGCGCTTACCTGACGACTACAGCTGCCACTTCATACTGGCGAACTGGAAGCTGCCGAAGCGCGCCTGACATCCAAGCGCCAGGGTCATCGCGTAACTGATGATAGGGATCGTTGCGATGGATGTCTGGCATCCCTATGGCTAATCACCTGACGAGATTGGGGCGCGCGGGGCAGGTCGTCTGTGGCTCTTACCAGTCGATGCTACGCAATAGGCCTCCGACACTCGACAGTGTTTCATCCATACGACTTACCGCTTCGTGGCGATGCCCGACAATACGGCATGAGAATCAAAACTGAGATTTTTTGACCCAAGCGTTTTTAATCACCACCTCTAGCTGGGCAATCATTTCATCAGGGTCAATTTCAATCATTTCACGGCACGACGCAGCAATGATCATTTCAGCAAATTCCGGACTGTATTCCGGCTGATAAGCTGGCACAGCAAGATCAACAGTTGATACCACCCACCGGCCATCCATTTCCTCACTGATAATGCGGTTTCCTTTCTGGAGGGCGAAGAGGTGGGTCTGGCATTGTTCGTGCGTCATTTCTGGGAGACGTTCCACCATCTCAGCTGAAGGGCTTTGACGCAAATCCCGTGACTTGCGAGACTCATGATCAAGGCCTGCCCGTTGCTCAATGATTCCATTAATCGATCTCCTAATCTGGAGGCCCCTCCGGTGCTCCCGAGGACCAGTCAGGCGAAGATGTTAGGTCACTCACCCAAGTCGTAGCCGATCATGAACAACGCAGCTTCGAGTGCGCGGAGGGAATCTTTAGGTCCGACATTCACGTGAAAACCGCAGCCTGAGCCGTTGGGATGCGCTAGGATCGCGGCAAGCGTCCAGCTGGCGCGCATACTTCAAAGAGCATGGTGTGAACCCGAGCGCAAGCGTTTGAATTTCTAAGGACCTGCACCTGGGTCTCGACGCTTTGGCAACACAGCTGATTTAGCCTCCTTCGCGGCTGCCCATGGAAATCACGGAGAGCTTGGAACGCTAGCAAGACTTTTAGCGTTGGCCATGCGCAACGCATGAATGCTGAGAATGTTCTTGCACCCTCGCAGCGACGTCCCAGAGATCAATGACGTCATTTTTTCTCACTGGTAGTCCATTTTCGCGACCGGGCGATCCCCACGGTCTCTTTGAGGATTTCTGCTTCCATCATTTTTTTGCCCAGCATCCGTTGCAGTTCACGGATCTACTTGAGCGCATCGCTCAGCTCCGACGTGGCACCACGGCCTCGCTAACACGGACCGCCAACATGTTGCCGTCCTGATACATCTTGTGCCACAGGAACAGCTGGTTGGCACTGATACCGTTGCGCCGACCACCACTGAAACGCTTTGCCCTGGCTCAAGACTCTCTCGAACCATGGCCAGTTTTTGCTCTGGACTCCAGCGGCGGCGCCGCTCCTGCCCCTACAGCTCACCACTCTTATCGTTGCTATTAGTCATAACCGTTTGCCTATCCGTTATCGTAAGGGAGAAGCTGTGTCCTGTCTTTCACGGGGGCTCGTTCATCTATTCGGGTTCGCACCTACCGACGCGGGCTTAAGTACTCTGTAAGAAGCGTGACACAGTCATCTTTTAAGGTTAATGAGCGACAAAGCATTACCATTCGTCGGATCAATCAAAAATACAGCAATCGAATATCGCGATTGAAACTTCCCCTAAAGCGCGCGACACCCATTAAAACATACGATCAATATGTCAATCATATAAACAAACTTCGTTTTTGAACCAATTTTGTCAACTCCACAAACATTGTATACAACTTAACTACCACAGCCCAGATCGGCAGAGTTGAAACAACGAAAACTTTGCGCATATCATGCATGCACTGTTCATAGACGCCAGAGCAAAGCGCATATATCACCCGGTTTAGATCAATGAAAAAAATAGTACTTAAACGGGTGCCTTGCGCCAGGCCTGCTCTCGCCCTTTTGACCAATGAAAAACTTTTACAATCACCTTCGCTGTTAAATTGGTCGTATCCAACGGCTGCAACCTACATAAAAGAACTGCCGGTATTGCGTCTTAACGACGGTTCCCTCTGGAAAGAGGGTGTAGGTTTTCTCATTAGCCGTATGTACGACCAAAATTTTACTCGTACCAATTTAAGTGTGAGATCTATTTCGCGTAAAGCTGATGATTTGGCTTACTATAAAAATGCACTCGATACCTTGGAGATCGATTTCAAAGCGGACGAGCGCTTTAAAACGAATCGTCCCACATATGCCTTTCTAAGCCTGCTTAATCAACGTGTGAGTTTGGGCGAATTGGCAGAGTCAAGTGCGTCAAGGATCGTGAGTACAATAGTGGAGTTTTATCGGTGGTTGGAATTTCAATTCAGATTGCAACGCATGTATCCACTGTGGGAAGAATTTACGCGAACCAGATCGACAGTAGATGACAAAGGTGTGACCGTAGTAACAACTTACACTACAACAGACCTCGCTGAAACTATCAAAAAAGCGAGGTCCCCACGCGACCCTAACCATATTGTGGACGAGGGAAAACTTAAGCCACTTACAGAAGAACAACAGACTGAAACCGTTAAGGCTTTATATGATTCGAAGAATACTGAAATGATACTCGGATTTTTGATGGCGTTATCATCTTCCGCTCGGATTCAAACCGCATTTACACTGCGCGCACGAAGCTTTGCCAGAGAACTGCCTACCCATCAAGAATTCTTCAGAATTCACACTGGCAAAGGTACGGGCGTGGATACCAAACGGGGCAAAAAGCACTATCTCGACGTTCCCGCGTGGCTGTACAAAAAAATTTATGTTTATCTACGCAGTGACAGGTATTTAGCCCGCGCAAAAATATGTCAACTTCCAGAGTCGGAGAAGTATATTTTTTATACTAGTAGAGGCAACCCATACTACACATCAACCGACGATGCTACATCTGCTAGCAAAGAAGGCTCAGCTGTAAGAGTATTCATGACAGAACAACTCTTCCCCAGAATAGCGCGACTCGGGCACAGCTTTCGTTTCCGATTTCATGACCTTCGTGCCACTTACTGCCTGAACAGACTCGACGAGGGGCTACAAAGCGTTGAGCGTGGGGAAGCTACGCTCGATGGAGTCCTCCGTGGAATACAGGACGCCATGGGGCATTCTGACATCAGGACAACTTACAGATACCTTGATTACAGAAATTTGAATCCTGTGATCAATACCGTGAATAAGGCATGGACCGCAAAATTATTATCTGACATTGTCAAAGCTTTGGATAAAGACTGTGAAATTAATTAATCCATGCTGTAGCATTATTTCACTTCAAGAGCTTATTGACAACGAAGATTTATCGCAACATCTCAATGCAATAGAGACCATCGGAATTCTCACGGAAAAAAACAAATCCTTTATCGACTTCGGCAGCTACGCTTACTTGATTCGAGAAACTATTGATGACTGCACGTACGTTGACCCTGCATCACTAGATTCTGCGAGGGTTTGCTTACTTCAGAACTTATTAGATGACATAGCGACCGACTTGCGCAGCGGAAAAAAACGAATCATCTCTATTTGGGCCTCAGACCTCTACCATCTTAAACCCTTTTTTTCATGGCTAGACTGCGAAGCTTTAAACAACTCACTGAGCAATGAACATGAACTAAATTCGCGATATGCTGAGTACACCAAACATCTGCTGATGCTTAAATCACAGCACGAAAATCTAGATGATTTCACTTCGCGTCGACAGCATGCAGCGAGGAAATTTTTCCGTTTGGCATCAACAAATCCAAAATTTGCATTGGGACAAGGTGTGCCAATAATTGCTCGATCAATCGGGCGGCCGGTCCCTCCTCCTGGGGAGGCGGCAGTAACCGAAAACCTTACAATGGCTTATCAGCTATTTACACAGCTATCCGATTTTGTGCTGAATGATGCTCCATATCCTTTCACGCTTAAACTTCCGAAAGAATCTGTAACCGTCATACCTTGCACAATGTGGGCACTCACAAAATCTCGCTTATCCCAGCGCGACTTGATGCAGTCTCCTAACTGGAGATGGGATTACGAGACGGGAAGTCTAAATAGCGTGGAATATGTGCAAGAAAAACATGGATATAAACCATCCAAAGCTAAAAGCGAATTGGCTAAAGCAGAAAAAATTTTAAATTCAGCCAATGAAAACACACACCACAACAAAAGACACCTTCTTGCTTCATGGGCGCAGACTGGATTTCAGATACTTATGCTGTCTGCTACTGGCATGGATCTGGAGTCATTCAGAAACATACCGTGGTCTAATGACATTATATCAGTGCCCAGTGAGCAGCAGGGATTTCGCGTCTATAAAGCGAGGGCGCAAAAATATGTATACTTTGAAGTGCAAAGCGCTTTTGTTCCATTGCTCAACAAGTACTTAAAACTCAGAAGCTATGTACTTAATGGGAAGAATAGCAAGTATCTGTTTGTTCGGATTCACAATGGAATCCCCTCTAAAATTTGCGACCAGTTTCTACAGACGTATCATGACCGCGTTAGCCATATGCTCGACGCCTCACTACCACGCATCACTTCAACCGAGTATAGAAAATACAAAGCAAACTGGGTACTCGACACCAAAGGAACTCAAGTTGCTAGCCTAGTTATGCAAAATACTCATCGTGTATTTTCCAATAGATATTCGTCGTCTGCAAAAAAAATAAGGCAAAAAGAATTCACCAAACTATACGCTTACATTACCGACCTATCTGAAAGCGAGATAGATGACACTATCAATACGCCTTCGGGTGCATGTATAGGCGGTCAAGTACCTATTGATATAGGCACTAATATAGGCCTTGATAAAGACTGTAGCACTTTTTGGGGCTGCCTTTTCTGCGTCCATTATGCTCTTCATGCTGACGCAGAAGACCTGCATAAACTTAAAAGCATGGCTTACACCATCGAGGTTGTTCGGGATAACTCATCTGATTTCACACCAGCACTTTCAGAGACATTGAACCGTGCCAAATACTACATAAATCTCATTTTAGAGCAAAATCCAGACTTAATAGTCACAGATAGAATCATCGACAAACAGTTAGCCGACGGATCACTTCACTCTTATTGGCAAGCCTATGTAAATCTATGGGCACTTACTGGAAAAATTTAATAGCCATGGTCATTCAGCGAACTCAGACTAAACTTACTGATTCCTTACTTCCATCCCTGTCCCCCCGCGAATTTACACATAAAAAAACTACTGTAACGACCTTGCTAAACGGCGAAAGCGTATCAGCTTATGGGGACTGGTTATGGGACTTCCGATATTTTGTTGCCTCAAACAAAGGAGATGGAATTCTGTACTTCAACAAAGAACCCTACCTTTCAAACCCAGGCATACTTCAGGATGTAAAGCATTTACTTTGGCACTTAATTAAACTAAATTTTTACAAGAAAAAAACTCATTCAGTAAGTGCATATTTGCGCTGGGCTTCCGCACTTCATTGCTTATCTAATTATTGCACAAATAATAATTTATCAATAGCAACTTGCTTGACGCAAGAAAAGTTGTGCCTAGAATTTGTTCATAAATTTTGTCCACAACCGCGAAAACGAACCGCTGCATCAATGCTCAAAATGTTATTCTCACTTACCATCGAAGAGATCGGATGTAAAATGTTTGACGCGTATCATTCCGAGCTTTCAACTTCTACTGAATCGAACCAAGAAGAACAGACCTTAGTAATACCGAGCAGGCTACTTTTCAAATGTATAAAAACAACAAAAAAAATCGTTTCAGATTTTAATCTGCATTTGGAGGACCTCAAACTCCTAACATTAGAAATGCATCGCGAAACCGCAAAATACTCCGGAGCACGTCAATACCTGCATGAAGGTAAAATATCCCCCCTCAGATTTAACGAACTGATAGATCAATATAACCTCAGGAAGCTTTCTGAGCATTACAAATGGAATAACTCAATATCGTTTGGGCGTTATCTTTCCGAAGTACAGTTTTCATCGAAAACACTTATTCACATATACTCAGGAATGAGGGACGACGAAGCATACAGTTTACTCCCTGGATGCCTGTGCGAAGAAACCGTTGACGGAGAGGTAGGATATTGGCTTCACGGCATTGCAACTAAAGGATACGGTCGTAAAAAGCCCGCTGCTTGGGTAACATCGCTTGATGTTTGTCCTGCAATTACGGTTTGCGAAGCCATTTGTGATTGGATCAAGATAGCATGTAAAATCGAACGAGCCATACCCCTTTTCTCTAATATCAGCCATTTTGCTTTCGCACTTTCCCACAATCGAATAAAGCCAAATGAAAATGGCAACAAATTTTCCAACCTCACACACGCGACGTTCAATCGAATTTTCAAGACATCAGAGTTTATTATTTCCGAGAAAGACTCTATTGAAGTCCAATTCATTGAGTATGCTCGCAACTGGGATGCGGAAGAAATATACATCACTGGAGTTCATTGGCACTTCACCACTCACCAGTTTCGGCGCTCTCTTGCCTATTATGGAATTGAAAGCGGACTTATTCGTTTTTCTTCGTTACATGAGCAACTGCAACACATCCGCATGCAGATGACTACGCACTATTCAAAAGGCGGATCGGTAGCGACATCCCTGATCGGTAATTCGACTAACCATTTTCAGCACGAATTTAAACGAGTAACCACTATAGTTCGAGCACTAGACTACGTTAAGACTATTTTGCTTTCAGATGAGGAACTTATTGGAGGTTATGGGAAGCATGTAGAAAAAAATATAAAACCATTAGGCAAAGAGCATATTCTAATTCACCGACAGAAAACCATCGAGCAAGTACAGGCAGGGTTGCTTGCGTACACTCCCCGTGCAACAGGTGGATGTATGAACCCTAACCCATGCCACCGCCATCTAATAAACCCATTATCTGCGTGTGTTGGGTGTGCGCATGCCGCACTAATACCATCCAGAATACGTCTCGCAGTCTCAACCTTCAACGATTTCCTAGCCACATTGCAACCTAATTCACCGGAGCAAATAAGTGCAATAAAAGAACTAAATATAATAACTGATCATTTCCAACGACAAAACATCGAGCTAGCATAGGAATAAGAAATGAATATTACAGAGGGCTTTCTTGCACTTGAGCGCCTGCTATCCGAAGTTCCAATCCATATCAATGGGCCATACAAAATTAACAATGATACAGTGGCTGTAGAGGCTGGCTATCCGCGCGGCGCGATAAAAAAATACAATCCAACTCATGAGCTACTGATCAAAAATATTTCGGAGCACTACGGTAAGAAATTCAAAAGTAATGATAAATATCAAAAGAAACTAATAGAAGCCAAAGACAAGATAAAAATCTTACAGAGCGAGATAAACGCAGCGCTAAGCCGCGAAGCACTGTATATAAAGTATATGTTGGAGCTTGAAGCCGCGCTACGCAAGGTAGGTAACGTTACACCTATACGATGATTCCTGAATTGCACCTGGTGCTTCTTAAATCATTTCTACAAGGGATGGTGCCGCTTACCGGATTCGAACTGGTGACCTTTTCATTACGAATGAACTGCTCTACCAACTGAGCTAAAGCGGCGAAAGCGCATTCCTCCATGTCCTTATTACCAAGCCTTGCAACACCGCGTCAACACCAAATACGCGGGCTTACATTCTTTCTCACGCATGCACCATTCTTTGATCCTCCTTGGGGACCACACGCCCCGCCGTTAAAGGTTCACCTCACCTTGTTGGCGCTGATTGAAAACTGACCCACCCTGCCGATTGAAAATTGACCCAGGACGGATTGCTGATTTTTGTCCCAGCAATTGTGGATAAGCTTAGCAGCAGTGTTCTGGTTGACGACGCATCCAGC
>NZ_NIXO01000003.1 GCF_002204795.1 Pseudomonas sp. K2I15 | reverse complement strand
TCATGTCCAGAGCGGAGAGGTGAGTGGCAGCATGGGCTCCCACACGTGCTTTAAGCACTCCGGGCATTCAGCTTGCCACTCACCGCTCTCACCCTCAGCTTAATCCCGGATCAAGACACAAGCGGGCTTGCTCGCGAATGCGGTGGGTCAGTGCCACATTCAGTGACTGACACTCCGCTTTCGCGAGCAAGCCCGCTCCCACATTGAAGCTGCGTCAATCCTCAAGAAGTGTATCGCCCTAAGCCTGCTTGGCCTCTAGCACTGACAATTGAATCGCCTGAATTTGTGCGTACGCCCCCTGGTGATAGAGCAACGGCGAGCGACCAAAATCATCGAAGGCCACGACCTTGCCAATCATGATCCAGTGATCGCCACCATCCACCTGCTGGTATTTCTCGCAATGAAACCGCGCCGAGCAATCGGCGAAGACCGGCGAGCCGCCCTCACCTGGTTCGAATTCGATTTCAGCGAAGCGGTCTTCCTTGGGCCGGGCGAAGTTGTTCGACAGGTCGATCTGGTCGGCCGCCAGCACGTTGACCGCAAAATGGCTGGCCTGCTCGAACACCTCGTGGCTGTTGGAGCGCTTGTCGATGCTCCACAGCACCAGCGGTGGGTCCAAAGACACCGAGTTGAAGCTGTTGGCGGTGACGCCGACCTTGCGCCCGTCGGCAGAGGCGGCAGTGACCACGGTGACGCCGGTGGCAAAGTTGCCCAGGGCCCGGCGAAAGGCCCGTGGGTCGAAGCTGTTATCAGACATGCAAGACTCCCGGATTACTTATTGTTATCGAGCAGCTCTGTGTAGGAGCGAGCTTGCTCGCGAAGGTCGTTAACGATGACGCGGGGTGCCTGGATGGGCGTGGCGCTCTCGGGCTTTTCGCGAGCAAGCTCGCTCCTACATGGGGGGCCGTGGCAGGCTTCAGATCATGCTTGGGTCAGGCTCAAGCCCCATCAGTTCACGCCCCAGAATCTGCGCGCACACGTCGTAATCGGTGTACGCGTGGGCGCCGGTCATATGGGAATCGCGGAACAGGCGCTGCATCTCGTTGTGCTCGAACCACGCATTGCCACCGGCGGCCTCGAACAAACGGTCCACCGCCTGGATGCACATCTTGGTGGCGTAAGCCTGGTTGGTGCGCCAGAACGCCAGGGTCTCGCGGCTGGGATAACGGTGCTGTTCGCTGTGTTCGGCGTGTTCCTGCCAGGTCTTTTCCAGGAAGGCCCGGGCAGCCGCCACTTGGTGAGTCGACTCAGCCAGGCGCATCAACGCCGGGGTCGCGGCGCCCACTGCCGCACCGGTGTAGGCACGTACGCGGGTCTTGGTTTTTTCGCGGAACACCTCAAGCATGCGCTCGGCCACGCCCAGGCTGACGGTGGAGAAACCGCTGGCGAAATACGGCCGGTAAGGCGAGTAGAAAATCTTGCTGTCAGGGTACAAACCGAAGCCTGCGGACTTGCCTTCCATCATGTCCTTGGCCTTCTGGATACGATGTTCGGGCACCAGCACGTTGTCGATGATCAGAGTCTTGGTGCCGCTGCCTTTCATACCGGCGGCGAACCAGTCATCGCGAATCTGATAGTCGCTGCGCGGCAGTACCGCGAAGCAATAATCCTGGGTGCCTTCGGCGTTTTTGCGGCGGAAACCGACAATCGCCCACTCGGCGTGATCGCAGCCACTGCTCCAGCCCATTTCACCGCTGAACAGCACACCGCCTTCGGTCTCTTCAGTGCGGCCAAACGGCGCGATGCTGCTGCTGGCGGTGGCATTCGGGTTATCGCCCCAGACTTCCTGCTGCAGCTTGGCCGAGAACAGCGCCAGTTGATGGCTGTGGGTGCACAACAGGCTCATGGCCCAGGCGGTGCTGGCACAGGCGCCGGCGAGTAAGGCGATGCAGTCGGCAAATTGCGGCAGGGAGACTTCCATGCCGCCAAAGGGTTTGGGTTGAAAGGCACGGTGCATGCCGATGCTCTTGAGCAGCGCAATGTTCTCGTCGGGGACTTTGCGGTCCTGCTCGGCCTGGAAGGCGTTGGCAGCGATGGTCGGCAGAATCGACTTGAGGTCTTCGAGGAGCGGGTTTGGCTTTTTCATGGACGGCCCTGCTTATTATTGGATGTCCGGCTGGCGTTCCAAATCAACGAACGGCGCTGGATGCAGGGCCAGTATGGAGTCGGTAATCACCCCGGAAAATGCACCTTCCACAGCCAAGATTGCACTTTCCACAGGCCTGGCAGCCACAGACATGTCGCCCGGCAGGCACAGACAAGCCTGGGTTGCCTGCGCTGGTTAACCTCGGGCTTTTGCGAGCAGGAAAATCCCATGAGCGATATTGCGCTGCTGCCTGAAGTCCAAGCTTTCCTTCGTCGAAACCATGCCTTGTTTATCGACGGTGGTTATGTCCAAAGCCATGCCAGCCAGACCCTGGAGGTGATCAACCCGGCCACCGGCGAGGTGATCGCCCATGTTGCCGATGCTGACCTTGCCGATATAGACGCGGCGGTGGAGTCAGCCCGGCGTGGCTTTCGGCTGTGGTCCCAGGTTGCCCCGGCGACGCGCGGCAACGTGCTGCTGAAACTCGCCGATCTGCTGGAGCAACACCGCGAAGAACTGGCGCAGATCGAAACCTGCCAGTCGGGCAAGATCATCCAGATTTCACGAGCCTTTGAGGTCGACCAGGCCGCGCACTTCCTGCGCTACTACGCCGGTTGGGCCACCAAGATCAGCGGCCAGACCATCACCCCGTCGCTACCCTCCTTCGCCGGCGAACGCTACACCGCGTTCACCCTGCGCGAACCGGTGGGTGTGGTGGTGGGCATCGTGCCGTGGAACTTCTCGACCATGATCGCCATCTGGAAACTCGCTTCGGCGCTGGTGACTGGTTGCAGCATCATCATCAAGCCCAGCGAGTTCACCCCGCTGACCATCCTGCGCATCGCCGAACTGGCCATCGACGCCGGCTTGCCTGCGGGCGTGCTGAACGTGTTGACCGGTGGCGGGCATGTGGGCAAAGGGCTGGTCGAGCATCCGGGTACCGACAAGGTTTCGTTTACCGGCTCGGTGCCCACCGGCATCGCGGTGGGCCGCAGCGCCATGGGCGCCGGCCTGACCCGGGCAACCCTGGAGCTGGGCGGTAAAAACTCGGCTGGGTTCCTGCGGGATGTCGACCTCGACAAGGCCGTCAATGGGATCATCGAAGCTGGCTTCCTGCACTCCGGGCAAATCTGCGCTGCTGCCGAACGCTTCTTCGCTCATCGCTCGCAGATCGAGCCGATCATGGACAAATTGGCGCAACGCCTCAGCCGGTTGAACATTGGTTCGCCGCTGGACGAACGCACCGAATTCGGCCCGGTCACCAACCGCCAGCATCAAAAGAAACTCGAATGGTTTTTCGCCAAGGCCCGAGCCGAGAACAATACGATTGTCCACGGCGGCAAGCTGATCGACGGGCCGGGGTGTTATGTGGAGCCGACCGTGATTCTTGCCAACACGATCAACGACACGCTGCTCAATGAAGAAACCTTTGGCCCGATCGCCACGTTCTTCCCCTACGACACCGAGGATGAGTTGCTGGAGCTGATGAACAATACGCCTTACGGCCTGAGCGCGAGCCTGTGGACCAACGATTTGAGCAAGGCCCTGCGCATGGTGCCGGCGATCAACGCGGGCACGGTGTGGGTGAACATGCACACGATGCTCGACCCGGCCGTGCCGTTTGGCGGCAATAAGTCTTCGGGGGTGGGCCGTGAGTTTGGCGGGGCCTTTATCGAGGATTACACCGAACTCAAGTCGGTGATGATTCGCTACTGACAGCCAGGCGGGGTGCCTCTGCTTGGGGGGATGCGAGCCGGGGACATATCCGTTTTTGTGGTAACGGCTGCTTATGGTTCCGCTTTTACAGCGGCTCACTTTTGAACAGCGCAAAAGTAAGCAAAACGCTCTTGCCCCACCACTCGGCACCTCGCTTAGGCTCGGTGTGCCCTCAACTCCGGTATTACTACGCGGGCCGCCGCGACGGGGCGTCCCTGCCCCGTCGCGGCTAAACCGGCGTCCTGCCGGTTTACCCGCTCCGTACTACCTGCGTTCGGCCAGCGTGGTTTAACGGGGCGCCTAAGATCAAGATCAACAGCAGATCAAGAACACAGCGGCCTGCCGGCCGGCTTGAGTGGTGTAGAGCAAAAGCAAAATCAAAGGCGCGCACGGTCCAAATGTGGGAGCGGGCTTGCTCGCGAAGGTCGTTAACGATGACGTTGGCATCCTGATCCAACGCAGCGCCCTCCGGTTTTTCGCGAGCAAGCTCGCTCCTACATAAAGGCGGTTAACCGCGGTTACGTACTCAAGCTGCCTGAATCCCACGGCCCGGACTGATTCGCCTACCACACCGCAATATGCGAATCCGCCCGGGGCTCGGTACCGCCGCACAACACGCCGCTGACCGGGTCTCGCAGGATGATCTGCCCGCGCCCGAAGTCCGTAAGGTCGCTGGCGATCTGCACCTGGTGCCCACGCCGCGCCAAGGCATTCGCCAGGTCCCGGGACGCGCCTTGCTCGATGCCCACCTTCATATCCCCCAGCCATTGCCAACGCGGTGCATCCAGGGCCGCTTGGGGGTTGAGCCCGAAGTCCACCAGGTTCATCACCATCTGCACATGGCCCTGAGGCTGCATGTAGCCGCCCATCACGCCGAACGGGCCAAGGGCCTGGCCATTTTGTGTGAGGAAGCCGGGGATGATGGTGTGGAAGGTTTTTTTGCCAGGCGCCAGGCAGTTGGCGTGGGCCAGATCGAGGCTGAATTCCTGCCCACGGTTTTGCAGGGCGATTCCACTGTCGGGCAGTACCACGCCAGAACCGAAGCCGTGGTAGTTGCTCTGGATGAACGAGACCATGTTGCCTTCCGCGTCGGCGGTGGCCAGGTACACGGTACCGCTGGCGTGGGGGTCGCCGGGTTTGGGGGGCTGGGCCTGTTCGCCGATCTGCCCGCGCCGCCGGGTGTTGTAGTCATCGCTGAGCAATTCGGCCACCGCCACGCGCATGTGCCGCGGGTCGGTGATGTAGTGCAGGCCGTCACTGTAGGCGAGTTTCATCGCCTCCAACTGGCGATGCCAGGTCTGCTGGCTGTCACGGTGATCGAAGCTGAAACCTTCCAGAATCTTCAGGGCCATCAGCGCTACCAACCCCTGCCCGCTCGGCGGGATTTCCCAGACGTCGACGCCTCGATAATTGATATGGATCGGCTCCACCCACTGTGCACGGTAACCGTTGAGGTCGGTGGCCCGCAGGTAGCCGCCGGTCGCACGGGAATGGGCGTCCAGGCGCTCGGCCAGGGCGCCGCGATACAGGCTTTCGCAACGAGTCGCGGCCAGCTCTTCAAGGGTTCGCGCCTGGGCCGGGTTGCGAAATAGCTCGCCCGCCTGTGGCGCCCGGCCGTCGATCAGAAACGTCTCGAACCAGGCCTCCAGCACCGGGTCACGATGGGGCGTGAACTCGTCCAGGGCGACCTGCCATTGATGGGCAACCACCGGCGACAACGCAAATCCGTCCCGCGCCAGGCTGATCGCCGGTTGCAACAGTTCGGCAAACGGCAGCTTGCCAAAACGTTGCGACAACTCGGCCCACGCCGACGGGCAGCCCGGTACCGTCACCGGGGTCCAGCCATATAGCGGCATCTGTTCATGGCCAGCGGCCTTGACCGCCTCGATCGACAGCGCCGCAGGCGCATGCCCGTTGCCGTTAAGGCCATGCAACTGGCCCTTGCACCAGACCAGCGCAAACGCGTCGCCCCCCAGGCCACAGCCGGTGGGCTCGACCACCGTCAGCGCAGCCGCCGTGGCGATGGCGGCGTCGATCGCGTTGCCGCCCTTCTGCATGACCTCGATGCCCGCCTGGGCGGCCAAGGGTTGCGACGCTGCGACCATGCCGCGCCGGGCAAATACGCTCTGGCGCTGGGACGGATAAGGGTATTCATGGGCAGAAAATTTTAACATGGCAAAGGCTCTTCAAAACAAGGGTTCATTGGCCGGATTTGATCCGGTTCCATTCCCGGGTCATCAGGCGCTGGATGGTTTCCGGCAGGTCGGCGGACACGAAGGTGTGGCTGATCACATCGTCACCGGGATAGATGCCCGGGTTGCCACTGACTTTGGGGTCCATCAGCGCCGTGGCGTCTTTGTTGGGGTTGGCGTAGCCCACGTAATCGCTGATGGGCGCAATCACGTCGGGGCGCAACAGGTAGTTGATCAGGGCATGGGCGTTGGCCACGTTACCGGCGTCCTTGGGGATCGCCAGCATGTCGAACCACAGGTTCACGCCTTCCTTGGGAATCAGGTAGCGGATGTCGATATTCTTGCCGGCTTCCTTGGCGCGACTCCGGGCCTGCATCACGTCGCCGGAATAACCGATGGCCACGCAGATATCACCGTTGGCGAGGTCCGCGGTGTATTTCGACGAGTTGAAGTAGGTCACCGAAGGCCGCAGTTCCATCAAGCGTTTCGAGGCTTGTTTGTAGTCGTCGGGCTTGACGCTATTGGGGTCCAGGCCGAGGTAGAGCATCACCTGGGGAATGATCTTCACCGGCGCATCGAGAAACGCCACGCCGCAGCTTTTGAGCTTGGCCAGGTTGCCGGGTTCGAACACCATCGACCAGGAATCCAGTACCGCATCCTTGCCCAGTACCGCGCGGACTTTTTCCTCGTTGTAGCCGATGCCCACGGTGCCCCACATATACGGCACGGCGTAGCGGTTGCCCGGGTCGGCGGCTTCGAGGCGTTGCATCAGGCGCGGGTCGAGGTGCTTCCAGTTATCCAGCAAGGAGCGTTGCAGCGGCTGGTAGGCGCCAGCACGAATCTGCTTGGACAGGAACTGACTGGACGGCACCACCACGTCATACCCCGAGTGCCCGGAGAGCAGCTTGGCTTCGAGCATCTCGTTGGTGTCGAAGATGTCGTACTGGACCTTGATGGCGCTGTCTTTCTCGAAGTTTTTCAGGGTGTCGGGCCCGATGTAATCGGACCAGTTATAGACCTTCACCACCGGGTCGGCGGCCTGGGCCATGGGGACAATGGCGGCGCAGCACAGGGCCGCGAACAAACTCGATAAGCGCATGGTTAATTTCCTTGGAAGGGTCATAGCACACGGCTGAGAAAGGCCCGGGTACGGGGATGGCTGGGGTGGCTGAAAATCTGTTCCGGCGGCCCTTGTTCGATGAGTTCGCCCTGGTCGAGCACCACCACGCGGTCGGCCACTTCACGGGCAAA
This sequence comes from Pseudomonas sp. K2I15, assembly GCF_002204795.1. GTDB lineage: Bacteria > Pseudomonadota > Gammaproteobacteria > Pseudomonadales > Pseudomonadaceae > Aquipseudomonas. The sequence continues at coordinate 184,768 of NZ_NIXO01000003.1, read as the reverse complement.
GCCCATTTCATGGGTCACCACCACCATGGTCATGCCTTCCTCGGCCAGCTCTTTCATCACCTGCAGCACCTCGCCCACGGTTTCCGGGTCGAGGGCACTGGTGGGTTCGTCGAACAACATGGCCTGGGGTTTCATGGCCAGCGCCCGGGCGATTGCCACCCGTTGCTGCTGCCCGCCCGACAGCATCGACGGATAGTGGCCGGCCTTGTCCGCCAGGCCCACGCGTTCCAGCAAGCCGCGCGCCTGTTCGAGCGCCACGGCACGGGACACGCCGAGTACCTGGATCGGCGCCTCGATGATGTTTTCCAGGGCCGTCATATGGGGGAAGAGGTTGAAGCGCTGGAACACCATGCCGATGTCCCGGCGCTGACGGGCAATGTTGCGCTCCGAATCCCGCACCAGGCTGCCGTCGGCACGTTCGCGATACCCCATCGCCTGGCCGTTGACGCGGATGCGCCCGCCCTGGATGTCTTCCAGCAGATTGATGCACCGGATAAAGGTGGTCTTGCCGGAGCCCGAGGCGCCGATCAGCACTACCACCTCGCCACGGCGCACTTGCAGGGAAATGCCCTTGAGGATCTGCAACTGGCCGAAGGACTTGTGAACATCCAGCGCCTCGATGATCAACTCTTCACTTTTGTGCGCCATGGTTAGCGTCCCCTCAGCAATTTCAGGGTGCTGCGGCCGAACATCCGGCTGGAGGCCGGCGGCGGTGACGAAGGCCGGTCCGACTGGCCAAAACGCGCTTCCAGCCAACGCTGGAAAAAGCCCCAGAGCGTGGTCAGCAACAGGAAGTAGATCGCGACCACCAGGTACAACTCGAACACCCGGAACGTCGCCGAGGTGACCATCTGGGTACTGAGCAGCAGCTCCTGCACGCCGATCACACTCACCAGCGTGGTGTTCTTGAGCATCACGTTGAACTCGTTGCCCAGCGGCGGGACGATGACCCGGAACGCCTGGGGCAGCACGATGCGCCGCATCAGCTTGGCGAAGCCCATGCCGAGCGAGCGCCCGGCTTCGTATTGGCCCTTGTCCACTGCGCCGATGCCTGCCCGGATGATCTCGGCCATATAGGCGCCTTCGTTCAGGCCCAGGGCAATGATCGCCGCCTGGATATTTCCGGGGATGACCAACCCGAACAGGTCGATATCTTCGAAACGAAAAATCCCGCCCGCTGCCAGCGCCGTGTACAGAAACACGATCTGCACCAGCAACGGCGTGCCGCGCATCAGCCACACATAAAAGCGCACCGGCAGGTGCAGCAGCGGGTTCTTCGACAACCGCAACAACGCCGCTGCCAGCCCCAGCACACAGCCCAACAACATCGCCGACACTGCGATCAGGCACGTCAGCCACAGCCCGGTCAGGTACACCCCGCTGGGCTGCAGCAGGTACTGCCAGAACACATCCCAATTGAAATTCATCGTGGATTTGCCTCAGTCGAGTGTGTCGCTGCTCACGTGCCACTTGTTCAACAACTGGACGTAGCTGCCGTCGCTGCGCATGTCGCTGACCACTTGCTGCACGGCGGCGCTGAGTTGCGGGTCATCCTTGCGAATGCCCAGGCCAGTGAGGATCCGGCTGAACGCCGGCACGCCTTCCTGGAACAGCTCCGGGGCCATCGCGGCGTAGTAGCCGGCGGTTTCCACGGTGGTGCCATAGGCGTCCACCTGGTTGATGCGCAGTGCCTGGAAGGCATCGGTGTCGGTGTTGTACACCACCAGTTTCATGGGCGGCTTGCCGGCCTTGGCCAGGCTGTCATTCTGCGCGTCGAGCAGGGTCTTGATGGTGGAACCGTTGAGCACCGCAACCTTGTGCCCGGACAGGTCATCCAGCGCCTGGATGCCCTTGGGGTTACCCTTGGGCACCACCACCGACTGGCTGGAATACATGTAGTTGACGATGTCGATCACTTGCCGGCGCTCGGGCTTGTCGAACAACTGGTCGACGATCATGTCGCACTGCTGGGCCAACAGGGCCGGCACCAGCCCGGAGAACGGGATCACCCGCCACTGCACCTGTTTGTTCCCCAGCCGCTTGGCGATTTCCAGGCCCAGGTCGACGGTCAGTCCCCGGGGTTTCTGTGTTTCGTCGAAGGACACCAGGGGCGGTGAATCCATCCCCGAGCAATACACCAATTTATCGACCTTCTGCAGGCGCTCCGGCACCTGGGGCGCAGCAAAGGCCCATGGTGTGCAAAGGCCCAGGGATACGGCGACCAGCAAGGCGCGGCGTTTATGCATGACCAGACACTCCAGTTCGTTGAACAACGGGGGCAGGACTCAACGTCAAAACACGGTCGGGCTCGGGCCCGCTTCTATTTTTCCGATTGCAGGAACTGGATCAGCGCCGGCACGGTGCCTTCGATGTGTTCGCGTACCACGGCTTCGGCGCGGTCGGCGTCACCGGCACGGATCGCATCAAGGATCACCGCGTGTTCCTGGCGGGCGCTGAGGGGTTTCTCACCGTGCTGCAACCACAGGCGCATGGGCGCTTCCACCAGCGAATACAGCGCCGAGATTTGCTTCATCAGGCGCGGGCGGCCGCTGAGGCTGCACAGGTATTCATGAAAGGCACGATGCCGGCTGACCCACTCGGCGCTTTCATCGCGGTAGTCATCCATCTCGTCCAGCAGCCGCTCCAGCGCGGCCAGTTGGCGCTCGCCGATCCGGCCGACCGCCACGCGCACCGCCAGGCCTTCGAGGGCGCTGCGCATCTCGAAGACTTCGTGCAATTCGTCAATATCCAGGCCACTGACAATCGCCCCACGGTTGGGCCGCAGGGTCACCAGGCCCTGGGCATCGAGGCGGCGAAAGGCTTCGCGCACCGGCATGCGGCTCATGCCGATCTCGCTGGCAATGTCTTCGGCGATCAACCGGTCGCCCTTGCGGTAGCGGCCACTGCAAATCGCGTCCAGCAGGAAGGCATAGGCCTCCTCCTCGGCGGTCAGCGGCTGGCGTTCAACGTAAGCGGGAGCGAATTGCATCGGCAGCACCTTTTGAATTTTTGTATCCAATTATCCACAGATGCAAAAAAGCAGTTTGCGTGCCAAGTGCACGGCAAGAGATTCAAGCGATTGATTCAGATGAAGTTGGTGGGCCGCCGCGGCCATTGCGCGAAAGCGCGTTGCAGGAATGTGCTACCAAATGGCTCAGGGCAAGGCCCATAAATGTGCAGGACAGTAGCGGATAGCCTCCTAAAAACCTGTACAAACTTATAATTCTGTACAAGTATCGAAGCTTCCTCTGTATCACGCCCGCTCAGGGAGAAATGCAATGACCCGTCTATTGGTTTCGCTGGCCTTGGTTCTCGGTCTGTGCAGTTGTGGCAGCGTGGATGTAAAACACTATGCCGACCAACAACCGCAACTGGACCTGGTGCGCTTCTTCAGCAAACCCGTTAAAGCCTGGGGAATATTCGAGAAACGCTCCGGGGAAGTCGCCAAGCGCTTCGAGGTGAATATCGCCAGCCGCCGCGAGGGTGAGAACCTGATTCTCGACGAACGCTTTCTATACAGCGACGGTACTCGCCAGCGGCGTGTCTGGACCCTCACCCCCGACGGCCCGGGCCACTGGCGCGGTCGTGCTGATGATGTAGTGGGTGAAGCCAAGGGCGAAGTGGCCGGCAACGCGTTGCGCTGGCGCTACATTCTGAACCTGCCGGTCGATGGCTCCGTGTACGAAGTGAGCCTGGACGACTGGATGTACCTGATGGACGAAGACACACTGATCAATCGCTCCAGCATGTCCAAGTTGGGCGTCGAAGTGGGCCAGGTGACGTTGTTCTTCCGCCGCCAGTCCGCCCAAGAGGCCAACTGAATCAATGCATGAGACTCACCGGCTGTGCCTGGTCCTGGGCGACCAGTTGTCGTTTGACCTGGCCTCGTTAAATGGGCTGGATAACCAACGCGACGCGGTCTTGATGGTCGAGGTCATGGAGGAAGCCAGCCATGTGCCCCACCATCCGCAGAAAATCGCCCTGATCTTCAGCGCCATGCGCCATTTTGCCCAGGCATTGCAGCAGCGTGGCGTTCGGGTGCAGTACGTCAGCCTGGATGACCCGCAAAATACCGGCTCGGTACCCGGCGAGTTAAGGCGCTGGCAATCGCTGATGCAAGCGCACGAACTGCACCTGACCGAATGCGGTGACTGGCGCCTGGAGCAATCCCTGAAGGACTGCGGCTTACCGATCCAGTGGCATGCCGACAGCCGATTCCTGTGCAGCCGTGACGAATTCGCAGCCTGGGCAAACGGCAAAAAGCAGCTGCGCATGGAGTTCTTCTACCGGGAGATGCGCCGCAAGAGCGGGCTGTTGCTCAACGGCGACGGTACGCCGGTCGGCGGCGCCTGGAACTTTGATGCAGACAACCGCAAGGCACTGCCCAAGGGCACCAAAGCGCCCTACCCGGCGCGTTTTGGCTCGGACTCAATCACCCAGGACGTGCTGGCGCTGGTGGCTAAACACTTCAGCAGTCACTACGGCGCCCTCGACACTTTCGACTACCCGGTGACCCACGCCGACGCCCAGGCACTCTGGGATTACTTTCTGGATTACGGCCTGGCGGGGTTCGGCGACTACCAGGACGCCATGGCCAGCGACGAACCGTTTCTGTTTCACGCTCGCATCAGTGCGGCGCTGAACATCGGCCTGCTGGATCTGCGCCGGCTGTGCAGCGATGTGGAGGCGGCCTATTGGTCGGGCAGCATTGCACTGAATGCGGCCGAAGGTTTTATCCGCCAACTGATTGGCTGGCGTGAATACGTGCGCGGCGTCTACTGGCTGAAGATGCCGGACTACGCGGCCGGCAATTCATTCGGCAACACCCGCCCGCCGCCGGAGTTCTACTGGACGGGCGAGACGCAAATGAACTGCATGCGCCAGGCGATCGGCCAAAGTCTGAAACATGCGTACGCCCACCATATCCAGCGGCTGATGGTCACCGGCAATTTCGCGCTGCTGGCCGGGATCGTACCCAGACAGATATGCGAGTGGTACCTGGCGATCTACATGGACGCTTTCGACTGGGTCGAGCTGCCCAACACCCTGGGCATGGTGATGCACGCCGACGGTGGCTACCTGGGTTCCAAACCTTACTGCGCCAGTGGCCAATACATAAAGCGCATGTCGGACTACTGCCGAGGCTGTGCCTACAAAGTCACTGAAAGCACCGCGGACAATGCCTGCCCGTTCAATTCGCTTTACTGGCACTTCCTGATGCGCCACGGCGACCTGCTGCGGGGCAATCAACGCATGGCCATGCTGTATAAAAATCTCGACCGCATGCCTGAAGCCAAGCAGGACGCGCTGTGGAACCGTGGCCAGAGGCTGCTGGCCAAACTGGATGCGGGTGAATCACTTTGAGTAGGCGACCCGGTGTTTACCGGCACGCTCACCGAGCAGCATCAACCCGCCGCCCGTCAGCAGCAAGCCCGCCGCGATAAAGATGTAACCGCCGTAGACATCCCCCACAACACCCTGCGCAAGGTTGATCGTCTGGGAGCACACCAGCGTGCCGGTCAGCGAAGCAATGGCCAACACCGGCGTCACCGTCGCGCAGACCCGGCCCATATAGCCCGCCGGCACGGCCTCTTGCAGCATCGGCCCCTGAACCATGGCGAACACCGAAAAGCACACCCCGCAGCAGAACATCAGCGCCCAGGCCAGATAAAACGGAGGATGCGACGCGTAGCCCAGGTAGCTTAACCCCAGGCACAGCAGCGCAACGGTAAACGCCCGGCGAATGCTCAATGCCTTCAACAGCGGCCGCACCAGTAATGCCGCCACCAGCCCGCCGATGGGGAATGCGGCGAGGACCACGCCATATTCACGCGGGCTCAGGCCCAGGGTCTTGAAGGCATACAAGGACAACACGACGTTGTTGATGCCGAGGGAAAATCCGTACAACGCCACGCCAGTCAGCAGGGTTCGAATCGACGGGTGGCCCCAGGAAAACCGCAGGCCAGCGACCAAGCTCCCCCAAAACGAAGCGCGCTCTACCGGCAACGCAGCACCCAGGCCGCGGGTGGCCACGAGGCACAACGCCGAACAACTGAAGGCCAGTACATTGATCAGCAACGCCCAGATCGGCCCCACCCACACAAACAAGGCCGGGCCCACGGAGGCTGACAGCACCGAAATGCCCGTCAGGGAAAACATCGTCTTGGCCGAGGCTTCCACCCGGCGCTCAGCGGGAATGATCACTTGCATGATCGCCTGGCGGGACGGGTTGAAGAACTGCGCGGCGCTGCTGTTCATCACCAGTAACAGCAGCACGCCGGCGAACACCTGCATCTGGCCGAGGCCGGACAGTGAATAGATCAGGATAAAGATCAGGAAGTTGATCACCCGGATAGCGTCTGCGGTGATCATCACGTAGAGCGGCGTCAGGCGGTCGACCCAGGCACCCGCCAATGGCGCCACCAGCACCCGAGGGATCGCCGATGCCGCCACCGCCAGGCCAACGGCACTGGGTAGAAAGGTGTTGTCACGGAACAGGTCCGTCACCAGCCAGACGATGATCGTGCTCTCTAAAACAAACTCGCCGAAGGACGAGAGCGCCTGGCCCAGCCATAAAAGTGAAAAATTGCGGCTGATGAAAACCCCGGCAAAGCGGCTTTTCCCTTGATTCGTCCTGAACACCATCCCTTCCCTGTGCGAAACGCTGTGAAATTTTCCGGCCGCTGCGAAGTGGTGTGAAGCCGGCGCAGATCACCGAGGTCAGCACCGGTAAAACGGCCGAGCTGGATTCGACCAAGCAACGGCCACACAACTAAGCGCCTCTGTAGGAGCGAGCTTGCTCGCGAAAAAGCCGAGGACACCGCATCAATTCAGAGGGTACACGTTATCGTTGACGTTTTTCGCGAGCAAGCTCGCTCCTACAGTGGGTTGCTGTCGCGGTCAGAAGTGAAACGCAACGCCCGTGGTCACGTTAAACGCATCCCCCACATAGAAGTTGGCCGAGTCCTGGCCCTTGGCGTCATACGCGGTGTTGGTGGCCGTGGCGTAGCGCTTGTTGGTCAGGTTGCGCGCATCAACGAACACTTCCCACTTCTTGCTCGGGGCTTCGTAGCCCACCTTCGCGCCCCACAACGTATAGGACGGCGCGCTCAGGGAGTTGGCGAAGTCGACGTAATAGCTGGACGCCGCCCGGGCGTTGAGCTGCGCATAGAAGCCACTGCCCTGGCGATATTCCAGCTCGGCCTGGTAGACCTGGCGCGGCAGGCCCGGCAGTTGGTTGTCGCCGAATACTGAGTCATTGCGGTAGTGGAAGTCGTTGAAGGTGTAGGCCTGGCGCAGGGTCACGGTGTCGCCATTGCCGCCATCCCACAGTTGCGCGTTCAAGCCGGCTTCGATGCCTTGGTGAATCGTCGCGCTGCCGTTGGAGGTGGCGACCAACTGGTCCTGGGTAGCGGTTGCCTGGCGCACCACCACCGACAGCAGCTCTTTCTGCACCCACGAGCGGTAGACCGTCAGGCTGCCGTCGAAAATACCGTGACCGCCACGAATACCGAACTCCACGGTGTTGGCTTTTTGTGGCCGTACATCGCGGATATAAGGGGTGCCGGTGCTGCCCAACTGCCAGGTGACCGGTGGATCCACCGAGCGGCTGACGTTGCCGAACACTTCGAATTCCGGGGTTAACTGATAGCGCAGGCCGATGCGCGGGGCGACGTCAGTCTCGTCGTATTCAACGCCACTGGGAAACGCGCTGGTGTTGGTGCTGGTGCTGTATTCGATCTGCGCCTTGCGCTTGATATCGATCAGCGACAGCCCGGTAGACAGCCAGGTGCGATCCCCCAGTTGCAGTTCGTTGCCGAGGGAAAACACCGTGTCGCGCGAGCCGGTGTAGTTGGTTTTCTGCTGGGTGATGCCGGTGGCCTTGCTGTGGGATTTCACATCGGCCAGGTACGCCAGGGTGTTGCTGAAGGTCACGCTGCTGTCGCTGCGCAGGCCGAAGAAGGTGTCGGCGGTGCGCAGGTAGCGCAGGGTCAGGTTGACGTCCTGGGAGCGCCATTCCTGAGGTGTTGCTGAATAGCGCCAGCCGTTGTCCAGCGGGTAATCGTTGTAGCCCAGGCCGACTTCGAGCTTGGCATTGTCGTCGAAGGTGTAGGTGGTGGTGCTGCCCAGCAGGGTCGAGCCGTCCTTCTTGCGCCCGATGGGCACGAGGTTGCTCGTGGGGTCGTGTTTGAGTTGGTACTTGGTCAGGGTGTTGCCCTGGCTCAGGGTTTCTTCCTTGTAGCGAATGTAGAAGCGCGTCTCCAGTTGCGGGCTGAACACGTGGCCGAAGTTGGCGACGATCCCCTGGCCCTTGTTGGGCGTATTGTCCTGATAACCCTCGCGCTCGTTGTGCTGGATGCTGACGTAGTAGTCGTTGTCGCCTTCCACGCCACCGGTGCTCAGTTGCTGCTTGCGATAGCCGAAGCTGCCGGCTTCGAAGCGTGCGTAGTTGCCCGGATCGGTGCGGCCGGTCTTGCTCACGAAGTTGATCGCGCCGCCCAGTGACAGGGCCGAATAACGGAAGGCATTGGCGCCGTAGAGCACCTCGGTGTGGTCCACGGAGGCCATGTCCAGCATGTCTTCCTGGGTGCCGCCCGGGCCGGTCAACGGCAGGCCGTCGTAGAGGAATTTAATCCCCAGCACATAGCCTTGATAAAAGGTGTTGAGGCCCGAACCACGGATCGAAATCTTGTTGGCGCCCGAACCGCTGGTGGCCTGGGCGAATACGCCCGGCTGCAACGCCAGCACGTCCTCGGCATTCGCCGCACGGCCCTGCTCGATTTTGCGGTTGTCGATCACTGCGGTTTTTCCCGGCACCTTGGCCAGCTGCTTTTCGGCCTTTTGCGCTTCGGTGGCTTCGGCGCCGGTGACCACCACCGTGGCCAAAGTAGGGTCGGCCTGGGCGGCGAATGCCGCGCCGTTTACCAGCATCAACAGCACGCCAAGGCTGGAAGCGGTGGCCAGTGACTCAAAAAAGCGAGCGCGTGGTTCAAACAGTTGCCGCATGAATTAAATACTCCTGGGGTCTCGAATTAGTGGGAGCATCTATTCGTATAGTCGCGCTCTACTTCCAACTTTGCAGGGTTCGTGCCACGTCAAAACATCAATAAATACGGGACCAAACACCTATTTAACCGCCACAGGCGCAACACTTTGCTGGTGAAATGTTCGATTCCAAACAACGCTTAAAAATCACAATAAATTATATGTTTAAGCGATAAAAGCATAACGAAAGGCCCGCCATACGGGCTCCGGACGAAACTGTTCAAATCCCGACAGCCCACCAACAAAAGTTGCGTATCCGACACTGTCTATTCCTGCACGCCCATAAGAAGGCGCAAGTTATCGGCCCATCGTTACTTGGTATGGGTCTTGCTCAATCAATTGACTATTGAAACAAATCAGTTCGAGCACACTCGACGATTAAGCAACGAGGTATTCACGCGTGACGGTCAACTTACTCTGCACCCGCAGGACGCCACTGGAGATTGCCCGTGACCTGGCGACCGAGTTCGCCCGCACCGCCGTCGACCGGGATGCCACCGGCGGCACGCCCAAAGCCGAACGCGACAAGCTGCGCAGCAGCGGCCTGCTGTCCCTGAGCATTCCTGGACAATTTGGCGGGCTGGACGCCGACTGGTCGGACACCTTCGAAGTGGTGCGCGAATTCGCCCGGGTCGACAGCTCGATCGCCCACGTATTCGGCTTTCATCACCTGATGCTCGCCACCGTCAGGTTGTTCGCCACCCCGGCGCAGTGGCAAACCTGGTTCAGCCTGACCGCCAGCAACAACTGGTTCTGGGGCAACACCCTGAACCCGCTGGACACGCGCACGGTGGTCAAGCGCCACACGGGCTGGCGAGAATTTTCGGGGCAGAAAAACTTCTGCTCCGGCGCCAACGACTCAGAGATGCTGATCGCCTCGGCCATTGATGAAACCGCCGGCGGCAAGTTGCTGATCGCGGCGATCCCCAGCGCCCGCAGCGGGATCATCCTGCACAACGACTGGAACAACATGGGCCAGCGCCAGACCGACAGCGGCAGCGTGACCTTCAAGCGCGTGCGCGTGGAAGAGTCCGACCTGCTGCTGGACCCAGGCCCGCTGAGCACGCCGTTCGCCTGCCTGCGCCCGCTGATTGCGCAGCTGCACTTCGCCAATATCTTCCTCGGGATCGCCGAGGGCGCGTTCGAAGAAGCGCGCCAATACACCCAGGAAGAAGCCCGTCCATGGTTCCGCTCCAGCGCCACCCACAGCAGCCAGGACCCTTACATCCTCAGCCACTACGGCGATTTCTGGGTGGCGCTGCAAAGCACCCGCCTGCTGGTAGAACGCGCAGGTCAGGTGCTGGACGCGGCATGGGCCAAGGGCCCGGCGCTGACCAGCGAGGAACGCGGCGAAGTTGCCATTGCCATCGCCACTGCCAAAGTCGCCGCCAGCCGCAATGGCCTGGAGTTGTGTAGCAAGGTCTTCGAGGTCACCGGCGCGCGGGCTACCAACGCCTCGGTGGCACTCGACAGGCACTGGCGCAATTTGCGCACCCAGAGCCTGCATGACCCGCTGGACTACAAACTTCATGAACTGGGCGAGTGGGCACTTAACCGTACCCCGCCCATCCCGACGTTTTATTCCTGATCTTTTATTCAAAGGGATAACCATGCAACTGCTGACCTTACCGCCCTCACCCGCCCTTGCCACCTCCATCCGCGCCACCGCGCAGGTGTTTGAAGACCCCAGGTCCAAGGCCTTGCTCAAGCATGTGCAACAAGTCGCGCCGAGCGAAGCCAGCGTGCTGATCATCGGTGAAACCGGCACCGGCAAAGAGCTGGTGGCGCGCCACATTCACAACCTCAGCGGCCGCAAGGCACAGCCGTTCGTGGCGGTGAATTGCGGCGCGTTTTCCGAATCTTTGGTGGAAGCCGAACTGTTCGGCCACGAGAAAGGCGCCTTCACCGGTGCCCTCAGCGCCAAGGCCGGCTGGTTTGAAGAAGCCAACGGCGGCACGCTGTTCCTGGATGAAATCGGCGACCTGCCGATGTCGATCCAGGTCAAGCTGCTGCGCGTGTTGCAGGAGCGTGAAGTGGTGCGCCTGGGTTCGCGCAAAAGCATTCCGATCAATGTGCGAGTGCTGGCGGCGACCAACGTGCAGCTGGAAAAAGCGATCAACGCCGGGCATTTTCGCGAGGACCTGTTCTACCGCCTGAACGTGGTCAACCTCGAACTCAGCCCGCTGCGGGAACGCCCCGGCGATATCCTGCCGCTGGTGCAGTATTTTATCGACACCTACACCCGCCGCCTCGGCTATGGCGAGATCATCTTGAGCAAGGAAGCCGAGCAACGGCTGGCCACCTACAGTTGGCCGGGGAATATCCGCGAGCTGGAAAACGTCATCCACCACACCTTGCTGATCTGCCGCGACGGCGTGATCCAGGCCGATGACTTGCGCATGTCCAACCTGCGTATCGAGCGCCAGGAGGACAGCACCACGGCCCATGACTTGCTCGACCAGGCGTTCCAGCGGCTGTTCGAAGAGCAGATCGACAACCTCCACGAACAGGTTGAACGCAGCCTGCTGACCGCCGCCTACCGGCTCTGCCACCACAACCAGGTGCACACCGCCGAGCTGCTGGGACTGAGCCGCAACGTGACCCGCACCTTACTCATCAATTTGGGTGAGCTGAAGGTCAACAAGCGCCGCCCGCTGGCCACCGCCAAGGATGAACGAGTGCTGCACCTGTCCATCTGAACCTCAAGACACGGCGTACCCGGTACGCCGCTTGATCACAGCGCCACTTCATCCAGCGCATCGCTGAACTGGCGACTCCACAACCGCGCATATTGCCCGCCCTGGCGCAGCAGCTGTGCGTGGCTGCCGTCCTCGATTACCCGGCCATTGTCGAACACCAGGATCCGGTCCAGGTGGGCCACGGTGGACAGCCGGTGCGCGACCACCAGCACGGTCTTGTCTTCCATGATTTCGTCGAGCTTGTCCTGGATGAAGCGCTCGGTGATCGAGTCCAGGCTGGAGGTGGCTTCATCCATCACCAGGATCGGCGCGTTCTTCAGCAACACCCGGGCGATCGCAATGCGCTGGCGCTGGCCACCGGACAACTTCACACCACGCTCGCCCACCAGCGATTCGTAGCCGTGCTCCATGCTGTCGATAAACTCACTGGCGCCAGCGCGGTGAATTGCCTCGGCGACTTCGTCCATCGAGGCATCCAGGCGGCCGTAATGAATGTTTTCGCGAATGCTGCGGTGGAACAGGCCGGGTTCCTGGGGAATCAGGCCGATCTGCTGGTGCAGCGAATGCTGGGTGACGTCGCGTACGTCCTTGCCGTCCACCAGCACCTGGCCTTGTTGTACGTCGTAGAGGCGCAGCAGCAGGCTCAGCAGCGTCGACTTGCCGGAGCCCGAGGCGCCCACCAGGCCGACTTTCTGGCCGGCGGGGATGACGATATTCAGGTGTTCGAAAATCGAGCGGTCACCGCCGTAGCTGAAGCCCACGTCGCGAAACTCGATATCGCCACGCTGAACCTGCAGCGCCTTGGCGCCGGGTTGGTCGATGACTTCATGGGGGCGAATCAGCGTGCGTACGCCGTTGGCGATATTGCCGGTGGCTTCGAAGAATTCGAGAAAGCGCCGGGACAGGTTTTCAACATCGCTGATGATCAATAACGACAGGCTGGTGGACATCACAAACGCAGCAATGTCGATACGGTGACTGCGCCACAGGTAGAGCGCCAGCAACAACAGGCCCAGTTTGAGCACCACGCCACAACTGGCCTGGAACCAGCGAATTTTCTCCATGTAACCCAAGGATCGATAGGCAGCCGCCACCTCCTTGTCGAGAAAGGTGCCGAGGTAACTGTGCTCGAACGCGTGGCGCGCAAACAGACGGATATTGGCCAGGTTGGAGACCGCATCCACCACCTTGCCGGTGCTGGTGCTGCGCGCTGCCGAATACTGTTGGGCAAGAGGGTGACTGCGGCGTGCGAGCACGTAGCAGATGGCGATGAATGCCACCGACCAACCCGCCATGAACAACGCCAACAGCGGCGATGCGGTCCAGAGCAAGGCCGTGGCCAGGCTCAGCGTCACCAGCAACGGGATCAGGTCGAACAACAAAATGCTCAGGGTCTGATTAACGCCGAGGGTAATTTCGGCAACCCGATGTGCCAGTGCCCCGGCGAACTCATTGCTGATGAAACGATGGGAATGCTGTTGCAGATAGGCAAACACCACATGCGTCACCGTGCGCCGCTGCAACGGCAAGACATGGATATGGCAGCCTGCGGATGCACGGGTAAACAGTACCTGGCACACCAGCAGCACACTCAGCAGCGTCAGCGGCCATTGCAGCACTTCAAAGGCACGCTCAGCCTCCAGCCCGTTGCTGACGGTTCGGGTAATCTGCCCCAGCCCCCAGGGCGTCAGAATCGAACACACCACGGCGGCAATCTGCAGCAGCAAAATGGCCAGGTACCATCCTTTGAAATGACCGATGAAATGCCGCACAAAGGCCGCCGGCGTCGACGGCAGATGTTGGACATTCCAGGTGCGAAACAATGAAAAAGACGAGCTCATGGCCAATGGCATTCCTGAATGACGCCTGTGGCCGCGCAGCTTTCAGGCAAAAAAGGGCTGCAACTGTGCCCCATGAAACAGACAAACATTCCCCTGTGGCGAGGGAGCTTGCTCCCGCTGGGAGCGCGAAGCGGCCCTAAAAGATGGGCCTGCTACGCAGGCCAGCGGGAGCACGCTCCCTCGCCACAAGTTCAGCGTCACTTTTGGGATTGGTAGCGAACTTCCTCCAGCTCACGACCGCCCCGGGTAAGGGTACGGCTTGATTCGGCCTGCGCTGTCCATCCGGCGTTTTGGTAAAAGCGTATTGCCCGGCGGTTTTCAGCCAGCACCCACAACGTCGCAGTCTCCAGGCCCAGGCCTGCGAGATGTTCCAGGCCTTTGAGCCACAGCGCCCGCCCCACTCCGGTTCCCCAATGCTCGGCAAGCACATACAGCGCCTGCACTTCACCGGTTTTGCCAGAATCCGCATCCTCATCACGGCTCGGGCTCACGGCAATCCAGCCCACCACACGCTCCTCCACCCGCGCGACAAAAACAGCTTCACTTCCCTGCTCAATAGACTGCCGCCAAAGAGCCTCACGCCGAGGCTGAGTAGCCTCCAGCGAAGCCAGGTAATCCGCAGGCATCAACTCACGGTAAGCCTGCTGCCAACTGCGAATATGCACCCAGGCGATGTCACCTGCATCCTCGATACGTGCCGTACGAATCATCAAATACCCTCTGCGCGTTTTGCATATATCGCCGAGCCCGCCTGCGGCGACAACCTACGGTAGACCAACCCCGACAACCCACACAACAACCCGGCACCTACCATGATCCAGGCGATATCGCTTTGCTCGACCGTGGCATGCCCGCGCGCGGCCATGATCAAGCCCAGCAGCGCCGCCGCGATGCCCACCGATAAACTCAGGGTCAACTGAATGGTCATCGCCGACAGGCTGCTGGCGCGGCTGGATTGCTCCGGCGGCACATCGGCGTAGGTCAGCGCGCCCAGGGTGCTGAACTGCAGCGAGCGAATGATCCCGCTGCCAAACAGCACCAGCACCACAATCCAGTACGGCGTGGACACCTCGAACAGGCTGCACGCCAGGATGGTCAGGCTCGTGAGTACGGCATTGCTGATCAAGGTACGCCGGAAGCCAAAGCGGCTGACGATCCGTACCGCCAGCATCTTCATCAGAAACGCGCCCACCCCGCCGGCAACGCTCAGCAGCCCGGCCTGCAACGGGTTAAGCCCGAAGCACAGCTGAAACAGCAGCACCAGCAAAAACGGCTGTGACGCACTGCCGATGCGCATCAGGTTGCCGCCCCAGAAGCTCACCGCAAAGGTTGGTATTTTCAACAGTGAAAAATCGATCAATGGGTGCGTCGTACGCCGCGCATGCAGGACATACAGCCAGGCACTCAACAGCCCGCCTCCAATTAGCAGCAACGCCCACTGACGCGGCAACAAGCCGTGGCCCAACACCTCGAAGCCGAACACCAGCCCGCCCAACGCCACACCGCTGAGCAACAGCCCGGGAATATCCAGTGGCTGACCAGGCGCCCCGGAGTAATCCGGGATGTAGCGCAACACCAGGATCACCCCCAGCACGCCGATCGGCACGTTGATCAGGAAGATCCAGTGCCACGACAACACCGTCACCAGCAGCCCGCCCAGCGGCGGACCCAGCAGCGGCCCCACCAGCGCCGCCACCGTCAGGTACGACATGGCGCGCAGCAGGTTTTCCCGCGCCGACCAGCGCAGCAGGATCACCTGCCCCACCGGCACCATCATTGCGCCCGCCGCGCCCTGGACCATGCGCGCCACGGACAATTGCAGCAGCGAGCCCGAGCAGGCACAGGCCACCGACGCCAGGGTGAACAGCACGATCGCGCTGATAAATACCCGGCGCGGCCCAAAGCGGTCAGCCGCCCAGCCGCTGACCGGCACGCACAGCGCCACCGCCAGCAGGTACAGCGACACCACCAGGTTCATGCGCACACTGGGCTCGCCGAAATCCTGGGCCATCTGCGGCAGCGCCGTCAGCACCGCCGTGGCGTCGATCAGTTCCATGAACAACGCACAACCGATGATCATCGGCACCCGGCGAGAATGACCGCTGGCCACCGCGCCCAAGGCGTGTGAAAGGTTATTGTCGATGGCTTTGTTCAAAACAGCCCCGATGTCGGAGGCGGCGTGCCCTTGAGTTGCCAGGCGCCCACGGCCGCTGCCTTCCAGTGCCGGGGATTGTGGTTGGCCACGGTGCGCGCGTTGCGCCAGTGCCGGTCGAGGTTATGGGCACGGCCGGTGGTGGAGGCGCCACCCACGTCGAACACCAGCTCTGCAGCCTTGAGCGCCGACTCGGCCGCGATGTACTGCGCCTGGGCGACATCCACCGCTGCCTGGTCCACCGCTACCGCGTTGAGATCGGCAGCCCAGGCGCGGTCGATGGACTCAGCCGCGTGCAGCACCACCGCTTCGGCAGTAAAGGCCCGGGCCGAGACATCGCCCACGGTCAGCTCCACGTATGGATCATCCACCGAGCGCGTGGCACTGCTGTGCTTGATGGGCCGTGCATGGTCCTTGGCAAAGGTCACCGCATCATTCAGCGCATTGCGTGCAATACCGGCCTGCACCGCCGCGAGGAACACTTGCAGGAACGGCGTGACAATCGTGCGTTTGCCTTCCTCGACGGTGCGGGTGCGGATCTCGCTGGCCAACACCTGCACATCATGCAGGTGGGTGGTGCCGCTGGCGGTCAGGCGCTGGCCCATGGCGTCGAAATCGTCCAGCAGCTCCAGGCCCTGGCGGTCACGGGGCAGGATGAACGACACCGGCTGATCATTCTCGTCCAGGGCAACGGCACTGACCCAGTCGGCATACAACGAACCGGTGCTGTAGTACTTACTGCCGGAGGCGCGATAGTGCTCGCCGTCACGCACGATGCGTGCGCTGATGGAACCGTTGGCACCGCCGACTTCCCAGCCCGCGTTGCCGATCACGGCGCCTTGCAGATAGCGCGTAAACCAGCGCTCACGCTCCTCCTCCGCCCCCTCGGCGCGGGACGCCAACAGGCCTTCGACAAACCCGAAACCGGGGCGCAGAGCCTGAGCCACGTTGGAGTCGGCCGAGGCGATGCGAATCAGCAAGGCAATCACGTCCTTGACCGAACCACCGGCGCCGCCAAAGCGCTTGGGAATCCGTGCGGTGAACAGTCCTGCCTTGGCGATCTGCGCCACGGCCTCATACGGCAGTTGGCGGTCGCGCTCGCGTTGCGCAGCGCCGGCGGCGATCTGCGGCAGGATGCGGTCGGCGCGGGCATTCAATTCAGCCACCGTCACGACCGGTGGCTTGGGCACAGCAGACAACGTACTCATGGCAATTCCTTGATTCAGGTCTAGATGGCGATTTTCCACAGGCGCGATTCATCAAACAGCCAGCCGGGGTTTTCCGGCTCCAGGGCCGGCACCACCAACTGCGTACCGCTGCCGGGCAGGCGCGGCACTGCGCCCAGCAGGCGCCGGGTGTATTCGTGTTGGGGTGATTCAAACAACGTCTCGACGCTGGCGCTTTCCACCACCTGGCCGTGGCGCATTACCAACACCTCGTCGCTGACGTGACGGATCACTCCAAGGTCGTGGGAGATAAACAGGTACGCCAGCCCCAGCGAGGCTTGCAGGTCGGCCAGCAGGTCCAGTACCTGGGCCTGCACCGACACGTCCAGCGCCGAAACCGGCTCGTCACAGATGATCACTTTGGGGTTGCTGGCAATCGCCCGGGCAATCGCCACGCGCTGGCGTTGCCCGCCCGACAATTGCAGCGGCCGACGCTCGGCCACTTGCGGCGCCAGGCGTACCTGGTCGAGCAACTGCGCCACGCGGGCCGCTTGTTGTTCAGCGGCGATACCGGCGACGTCCAGCGCATCACTGAGGATCTGCCCTACCGTCCAGCGCGGGTCGAACGAACTCAGCGGGTCCTGATAGATCACGCTGATGTCGCGGCGATGCAAACGTCGAGTCTTCTCCTCAACCCGCTCGGTGCCTGCGGCTGCCCATGGCTGGTCGAGAAAATGCACCTCGCCGGCATCCGGTTGCAGCAGCCCGAGGGCAATACGCGCCACCGTGGTTTTGCCCGAGCCGGACTCACCGACGATGCCCAAGGTGCGGCCGGCGCGCAGCTCGAAGCTGACGTCGTCCACCACCTGGCGCGACTGTTGATCAGGGCCGATATAACGTTTGCCCAGGCCGGAGGCCCGCAGCAACACCGGCGAATCCGCGCCCGGCCGTGGCTGCGCTATCGCCGTGCTGCGCTCCGGCGACAGGCGTGTGCCACGGGCATGTTCGGCGGGCACCGCATCCAGCAGCGAGCGCGTGTACGCGTGCCGTGGGTTGAGCAGCACCTGATCCATCGGGCCCTGCTCCACCACTTCGCCGTGGCGCAAAACGAGCACTTCATCCGCCAGTTGCGCGACCACGGCCAGGTCATGGCTGATGATCAGCAACGAATCGCCACGGGCCTTAATCTGTTGCAGCACTTGCAGAATCTGCGCCTGCACCGTGGCATCCAGCGCAGTAGTCGGTTCATCGGCAATCACAAGGCCAGGGTTCAGCGCGAGTGCGCTGGCAATCAGCGCACGCTGGCGCAGGCCGCCGGAGAGTTGATCGGGACGCTGGCGGGCTCGCAGTTTCGGCTCGGGTACGCCGACCAGGTCCAGCAGTTCGATGACACGTTCGCCACGACTGCGACGGTCACCCCAGCAATGGGTCTCCAGCACTTCGAGAATTTCCTTGCCCACCGGCCGCAACGGGTCGAGTGACACCAGAGCGTCCTGCAATACGAAGCCGATACCGTTGCCACGCAAACGGCGCCAGCCGCGCTCGGAAAGGCTAAGCAAATCCACACCGTCATAGCTCAAGGTGCGCGCTGTCACCTTGGCACCCCCACCGGCCAGGCCGATCAGGCTGCGGGCGGTGACGCTTTTGCCTGAACCGGACTCACCCACCAGCGCCAGGGTCTTGCCCGGTTCCAGAGTGAAAGACAGGTTGCGCACTACAGACTGCCCGGCAAACTCGATGGACAGCCCTTCAACGATCAAGCGTTTCTGGTCGCTCATGAAAGACGGCCCTCCAGGCGTTGTTGCAGGTAACGGCCAGTGACCGTGGTCGACAGGGTGGTCAGCACAATGAACAGGCCGGGGAAAAACGTCAGCCACCAGGCATTCGCGATAAAGTCGCGGCCCATGGATAGCATCGTCCCCCACTCCGGCGCGGGCGGACGTGCGCCCAAGCCGAGAAAGCTCAGGGCCGAGGCCCAGACAATCGCCTGGCCCACACCCATGGTCAGGGTCACGATCAACGGGCGCATGGCATTCGGCAGCAACTGGCGCAGGATGATGCGCGACGGCGGATGCCCGAGGGCCCGGGCGGCTTCGATGTAGCCCGCATTGCGTACCGCCAGCACCTGGCCACGGACCATGCGCGCGTAACCGGGCGCACTGCCAAGGCCGGTAGCGACGATCAGCGGGCCGATGCCGCTGCCGAAGATCGCCACGAACAGCAGCGCCAGAATCAGGCTCGGGAAGGCAAACAACACTTCCAGCAGCCAACCCACGCCACGGTCCACCCGCGCACCACCAAGCCCGCCCAGCAGGCCGAGCACGATGGCGATGCTCATGGCTATCGCCGTGGCTGCCAGGCCGATGAACAACGACTGGCGGGTGCCGTAGATCACCCGCGAAAAGATGTCCCGCCCCGATTGATCGGTGCCAAACCAGTGAGCCCAGCTCGGCGAATGAAACGCATCGCGGGGGACGATGGCCAGCGGGTCGCTGTAGGCGAACAGTTGCGGCACCAGCGCCGCGACAATCACCAGCAGCAGAAAGGTAATCGCCAACAGCGGGCCAAGCCGCAGCGTGCGGGTGATGCGCTGAATCCGCAGCGCGGGCAGCGGTGTTTCCAGGGTCAGGCCGCTCATGCTGGAATCTCCTGTTGGCGAGGGTCGACCCACAGGTACAGCAGGTCGACCAGGATGTTGGCCAGCACATAACCGGCGGCGACCACCAGGCTTATGCCGATGGTCAGCGGCAGGTCTTGTGCCTGTACGGCCTGGTACAACTGGCGGCCGAGGCCCTTGCGGGAAAAAATTACTTCGATCACCACCGCGCCACTGATCAGCGCGCCGATGGCCCAGCCCGACAGTGAGATGCCCGGCAGTACGGCGTGGCGTAACGCGTGTTTGAAGCGCACGTTGAAATCACTCAGGCCACGGGTTCGGGCGGTCAGGATGAAGGGTTGGTCGAGGGTCAGATCCAGGGATTCGCGGGTGACCTGGGCGATAAACCCCGCCAGCGGAATCGCCAGGGCGAACGACGGCAGCACCAGCGTGCGCCAGCCATCGCTGCCCGCCGGAGGGAACAGTCGCAGGCCGAATGCAAACACCGCCAGCAGCAGAATCCCCAGCCAGAAGTGCGGCAGCGCGGCGGCCAGGGTTTCGGCGAGCGAGGCCAGGCTGGCAACCCAGCGCCGGCGCCCGGCAGTCAACACCGTCAGCGCCAGCACCAGAACCCAGGCCAGTGCCAGAGACGTGAGGGTCAGCTCCAGGGTCGGCCAGGATTGCTCGGCGAGCACTCGGGTTACCGGCAGATGCTGGGAATAGGAAACCCCCAGGTCACCTTGCACCAGGCGCCCAAGGTACAACGCGTATTGCACCGCCAGTGGCTTGTCCAGGCCGTACTCGCGGGTGGCTTCGGCGATGGTCTCGGCGGTGGGGTTGCCGCTCGGGCCGCCGAGGATCGCCAGCACCGGATCACCGGGCATCAGGCGCAAGGCAAAGAAGGTCAGCGTGGCCACCGCCCAGAGCACCAGCACTCCGCCGGCAAGGCGCCACAGCGCACGCTTGCCGAGCCGGGCCAGGCGCTCGCGTCGTGGGTTGGCAAGTGTTGTGCTGCTCATTTGTTCACCCATGCGTCATAGAGATACGTCACCGCCAGCGACGGCTCCAGCCGCACGCCCTGGGTGGTCTTGTAGATACCCAGCCGCGTGCTTTGCGGGTAGGTGGTCAATTGCAGGTACTGGCTGGAAGCGATTTTCTGCGCTTGGTAATACAGGGCCCGGCGCTGTTCGCTGTCCTGGGTGGTGAGGGCCTGCTGGATAAGCGTGTCGAAGGCCGGGTCACTGAAGCCTGCGGTGTTCTGGTGGTAACCACCCACGCCTGCGGGGCGAATGAACTCGCTGCCGAAGATGATCCGCAGCACGTCAGCGGTGTTGGTGTTCCAGTAGCCCAGGCGAATGTCGTAGTCCCAATCGGCCTGGCGTTTGGTGGCCTGTACGTCACTCATCTGGTCGACGATCAGCTCGAAGCCGGTCTGCCGGGTGGTGGCCTGTACCTGCTCCCACAGGGTGTATTCCGAGGGTGACGTGCGGTTGCCCATCACCACGTGGACTTGCAGGCGCTTGCCGTCTTTGGTGCGGTAGCCTTCGCTGTCGCGCTGGGTCCAGCCGGCTTGATCGAGTAACTGTGCGGCCCGTGCCGGGTCGTAATCCTGGGCGTGCTGGAATTCTGGGCTGTAGAAGCGCGTGGCCGGGCTCAATGGTCCGCCGGCGCGGGGGAATTCGTTGAAGTACACGCTCTTCAACGCGCCCTCGATGTCGGAGCTGCGCACGAAGGCTTCGCGCACCCGCAGGTCATCGAACGGCGCACGGGTGATGTTCAGTGTGCCGTTGGTGGGGTTACCGGGGCGTTGGGCGATCACCAGGGTCAGGTCCGGGTTGCGTCGGGCGGCCTCGTGGGATTCGGGGGGCAACGCTTCGATCACGTCGACCTCGCCGGCCTGCAACGAGGCAAAACGCACGGAAGGCTCCTGGATGAACTTCCAGACGATGCGGTCCAGCCATGCCGGGCCCTGGTGTTTGGCGGTGGGCGGCGCCCAGTTGTAGTCGGGGTTGCGTACCAGTTCGACCTGGCTCTGGCGGTCCCAGCGTACGACCTTGAACGGGCCGCTGCCCACGGGGCTTTCGCAGTTCACGTCGCGTGAACGTAGTAGCGCTGTGGGGGACTCGATGCCCAGGAAGCCTTGGGCCAACACTTCAAGAAACGCTGCGTAAGGTGTGGCCAGGTGCACCACTGCGGTGTATTCGTCGAGCACGTCGGTGCTGCGGTATTGGCGAATGTAGCCGCCTGCGGTGCTGGACTGGGTCTTGGGGTTGGCCATGTGGTCGAGGTTGGCCTTGACCGCTGCGGCGTTGAACGGGGTGCCATCGGTGAAGTACACGTCGTTGCGCAGGTGGAAGGTGTAGGTCAGGCCGTCGGGCGATATGTCCCAGGTTTTGGCGAGCCAGGGGCCGATGCGGCCGTCGGCGTCCATCGAGACCAGGGAGTCCAGGTATTGCTGGGCGACGAACACTTGGGGCATGTCGCCGGCCACGTGGGGGTCGAGGCATGTGGGTTCGCGGTCGGTGGCGTAGACGAGGGTGCCGCCTTTTACCGGCTGGTCACTGCGTGTGACGGTTGAGCCGCTTTGGCCGCAGCCTAGCAACAGGCTGCAGAGTGCGGCGGTGCCGATAAGGAGCAACGGGCTGGATCGTCGCGGGTAAGGGGCGGGTTCTCGCATGATTACTGAGGCCTAAAGTCCGGGAACAGGGTCATTGCACAAGGCATGCCGGGTTTTTGGGGCTGTAAACAGGGGACATTGGGGGTTTGGGCGATTGCTGAAAACGACAATGTGTGTGGGAAGTGTTGGTCAGCCAACAGCTAGTGGTGGCGGTACATATCCGTTGCTGCGGTCAGGGCCGCTATTGGTTCCGCTCTTACAGCGGCTCACTTTTGAACAGCGCAAAAGTAAGCAAAACGCTCTTGCCCCACCACTCGGCACCTCGCTTAGGCTCGGTGTGCCCTCTCTCCGGTAGTACTGCGCGGGCCGCGTGGTTTAACGGGGCGCCTAAGATCAAGATCAACAGCAGATCAAGAACACAGCGGCCTACCGGCCGGCTTGAGTGGTGTAGAGCAACGGCAAAATCAAACGCGGGCACGGTCCAAATGTGGGAGCGGGCTTGCTCGCGAAGGTCGTTAACGATGACGATGGTTTTCTGATTCAACGCGGCGTCCTCAGGTTTTTCGCGAGCAAGCCCGCTCCCACAGAAAAGCAGCTCTGCTTTCGCTCTAGACCTTGCCCTTGCCTTTGCTTCTAACACTCAGGTCGGCTTTCAGGCTGCCGTGCTCTTGATCTGCTTTTGATCTTGATCTGCGGGCCCCGTCAACCACGATGGCCTTCGTTCCGGCATGCCGAGCCTAAGCGAGGCACCGAGTGGTGGGGCAAAGCGTTTTTTGGTTACTTTTTTAGGCGTTTGTAAAAAAGTGACTCGCTGTAAGAGCGAAACCATAAGTGGCCGTTATCGAAGAAACGGATATGCACTCAACCTTCAGCCGCTACCTGCGGTAACTGCACCCTATAACGCACCAGAGACAACGGCTCATCGTGCTCCACCACGGTCTTCTCGGTATGCGGCTCAGCCACAAACCCAAGCGCCTGGTAGAAACCCAGAGCACGCCGATTCCCCTGCACCACCCAAACGGTCGCACTGGCATAACCGGCCTCGACCAACTGCTGACGCACCTGCCCCCAAAGCCGCGTGCCAATGCCCTGCCCCCAGATCCCGGGCAATAGATTGAGCGCTCGCAATTCCCCGGTAGCCGCCGACGCATCCACATCCCGACTGCTACCAAAGGACGCCCACGCCACCAGCTCCCCCTCCAGCTCCACCACCCACACCGACAGCGCACCGCCCGCGATGGCCTGGGCCAGAAAAGCCGTGCGCTGTGGCACACCGCCGTTCAGGTCGGATAGAAAACGCTCCGACAAAATCTCCCGATACGCCGCCTGCCAAGTCTGCAAATGAATGTGCGCCAATTGCGGGGCGTCCTCCACCCGAGCCGGCCGCAAATGCAGCAGGTCCAGAGACGCCCCACTCACGATGGAAACCGCAACGGCAACGCCGGCGAAAGCAACGCCGCAGGATCCCGATAACGCGCGCCAAAATGGTCCCCCGGCAAACGTGCCTGCCCGGCGCCAAACAACCGCTCCCGCAGCGTCTCCCCCTCGTTGTAACGCTCACGAAACCGCCCACGACGGCGCAACTCCGGCACCACCAATTCAATGAAATCCCGCGCTGTTTCAAACGACAGGTACTGACGCAGATTAATCCCGTCGATCCCATCCTCATCCAGCCACTTCTCAATGGCATCCGCCACCACCGTCGGTGTACCCGCCACAAAAAACCGCTCGCGATTAAAGCCGCCAAGCTGCGCCAGTACCGCCCCCACAGTGGAGTCCGATTTGTACCGGCTCAAGCTCTCCCACCCCTTGACCTGACGGCTGACCAGATCACTGATCAACGTATCGCGAGGATACGCGGTCAAGTCGATCGCCGACTGCCCATGAGCCAGCGACGCGTCAACACTCACCAGCTTGCGATAACTGTCGAGCTTGGCACTGACATCCTCGTCGGTACGCCCAACGATCACCCCGGCCATAACGATAAACTTCAACCCCGCCGGATCGCGATCATGCTCGACCGCCTTTTGCCGCATGGCCTGGATATTCGCACGCACCGCCGGCGCATCATTACCACCGGTGAACACCACTTCAGCGTGCCGCCCGGCAAACTCGATACCAGCCGGTGAGCCGGTGGCCTGGAACAGCACCGGCGTGCGCTGCCGCGAAGGCTGGCACAGGTGCGGCCCGGCGACCTTGAAGTGTTCGCCCACGTGGTTGATATAACGCACCTTGTCCGGGTCGGTGTAGATCCGGCGCTCGCGGTCGACGATCACGGCGTCGTCGTCCCAGGAACCTTCCCAAAGTTTGTAGAGCACGTCGAGGTATTCGTCGGCGATCTCGTAGCGGTGATCGTGGACCACCTCGGTGTCGTGCCCAAAGTTGCGTGCCGCATTCGGCAGGTACGAGGTAACGATGTTCCAGCCCACCCGGCCCTTCGTCAGGTGATCGAGGGTGCTCATGCGACGCGCGAAGGCGAACGGCGGTTCGTAGGTGGTGGAAAAGGTCGCACCGAAACCAAGATTCTTGGTCACCCCGGCCATCGCCGGAATCACCAGCAACGGGTCATTGCTGGGGATCTGCATGCCTTCGCGCAGCGAGGTTTCGGGGCCGTCGCGAAAGCGGTCGTAGGTGCCAATCACGTCGGCCAGGAATACGCCGTCAAAGGTGCCGTATTCCAGCAATTGCGCCAGCTCGGTCCAATAGTCCAGGTCGTTGAAGCGGTGCCGGTTGTTGTCCGGGTGCACCCACAAACCATGGACGATGTGACTGACGCAGTTCATCTCAAACAAATTCACGTGCAGTTGCTTGGGCACCAGGAACACTCCTTTCGTAGATACTTTTTCTAATACGTCAGATCGCGACGTTCAAGTAGAACGGGACTGGCGTGTAGTCGGTTTCAAGGGTTGGAATCGCGTCGATCAGCGCACGGGTATAGGCATGTGCCGGGCGATCGAACACCGCGCGCACCGTGCCGGACTCCACCACTTCGCCGGCCTTCATCACCAGCACGCGCTCGCTGACGTGGTTGATCACCCCAAGGTCATGGGAGATGAACAGGCAGGCCAGGCCGAGGCGGCGCTTGAGGTCGTCGAGCAGCTCCAGAATCTGTGCCTGTACCGACACGTCCAGCGCCGACACCGGCTCATCGCAGATAAGAATTTGAGGCTCGGAAGCCAGGGCCCTGGCAATCGCGATGCGTTGACGCTGGCCACCGGAGAGTTCGATGGGCCGGCGCGATAATGCGCTGGCATCGAGGCGTACCAGGTCCAGCAATTCCAGCGCGCGGTCGCGCCGGGCATGACGCGGTACGCCGGCCACCACCAGCGCTTCGAACAGCACGCGTTGTACGGTGTAGCGCGGGTCGAAAGAGCTTAGCGGGTCCTGGAATACCACCTGGACCGCACGCCGCGCCTCGCGTTTTTGCTTGGCGTCGAGGTCGGACCAGCGCTGGCCCTTGATCCACACCTCACCGGCGTCGGCGGTTTCCAGGCCGAGTATCAGGCGGGTCAATGTGGTCTTGCCGCAACCCGATTCGCCCACCACGCCCAGCGTCTCGCCGCGACGCAGTTGCAACGACACCTGGTTCAGCACCGTGCGGGTTTGCCCGTCGGGGCCGACGAAGGATTTGGACAGCGTGCGCGCTTCCAGCAGTACTTCGCCCTGTGGCTCAGGCTCGGGCTCCACCGCCGCAAGCAACCGGCGCGTGGACTGGAAGTGCACGGCCTTGGCAGCCCGCAGCAGCAGTTGCGTATACGGATGACGCGGGGCTTGCAGTACCTGCTTGGTACTGCCCTCCTCCACGATTACCCCATGGCGCATCACCGCCACGCGATCGGCAAGGCGTGAGACCACCGACAGGTCGTGGCTGACCATCAGCAGTGCGTTGTCTTCGCCGCGCAGGCTTTCCAGCAGCGCGATGACCTGGGCTTGCACCGTGGCATCGAGCGCCGTGGTCGGTTCATCGGCAATGATCAGGCGTGGATTGCAGGCAATCGCCGAGGCGATCAATGCGCGCTGGCGTAAACCGCCGGAGAGTTGCCACGGGTATTGGCTGGCACGCAGTTCCGGTTCCGGCACGCCGACATCCCGCAGCAGTTCCAGCACTCGCAGGCGGCGCGCTTCCAGTCCCAAGTTGGTGTGCAGGTGCAACGGTTCCTCAATCTCGGCCCCGACGCGGCGCAGCGGGTCCAGCGCGCCCAGTGCATCCTGCATCACAAAGCCGATGCTCGCGCCGCGCAGTTGCTGCCAGGCCCGCTCGTTGAGCTGGCGCAGGTCGACACCCTGGAACGCCAACTTGGCGGCCTGGACGTGAGCGTCCTTGCCGGTCAGGCCGGCCAGGGTGCGGGCGGTGACGCTTTTGCCGGACCCCGACTCCCCCACCAGCGCCAGGCATTCGCCGCGATGCAACTGCAAACTGACGCCGTGCAACACCGGCTCGGCCTGGCCGAAACGTACCGTCAGGTCGCGGATATCGACCAGCGGACCGAGGGTATGGATATTCATCGTCATAGGGGCTTTCCTTCGCTGCGGCGCAGCAGTTCGCGGCCGATGGCACTGATAGAAACAACGGTTAGCGTGATGATCAGCGCGGGCCAGGCGACCAGCCACGGCGCGTTGGCCAGGAAGCTGCGCCCGATGGACATCATCCCGCCCCACTCCGGCGCGGGCGGCGGTGCGCCAAAGCCGAGGAAGCTCAAGGCGGCGCCGGCGGTGATCGCGCCGCCGATGCCGATGGTGGCGAGGATCAGCACCGGCTTGAATGCATTTGGCAGGATGTGCCGCAGTACTACCGCCAGCTGCGATTGGCCGAGGGTGACGGCGGATTCGACATAGCCTGCGTTGCGCACGGTGAGGGTTTGCGCCCGCACCAGCCGCGCATAACGCGGCACGCCGGCGATGCCTATCGCGAGAATCAGATTGGCCGTGCCCTGGCCGAAAAACGTGATGATCACCAGCGCCAGCAACAGGTCGGGAAAGGACAGCAGCACGTCGATCCCGCGCATCAATGCGCCATCCAGCCAGCGCGGGCCAAGGCCGGCGATCAAGCCGAGGAAGGTGCCCCAGGCCAGCCCCAGTGCTGTAGCAGCGATGCCCATGAACAGCGAGGAACGCACGCCATAAATCAATCGGCTGAGCACGTCACGCCCGTTCTCATCGGTGCCCAGCCAGTGCAAGTTGCTCGGCGCCTGGAACGCCATGCGCGCCGAGGCGTCCAGCGGGTCATACGGGGCCAGCCATTGAGGAACAACGGCGGCCAACAGCAACAACGCAACAAACACCCCGGCCAGCAACAGGCCAGGCCGCAGCCGGGTGAAGCCGGCAAGACGCAACGGGCGATTGCCGCTCGGCCCCACGATCAACGTTTCAATGGTTTGCGTCATGCCAGGCTCCTCGTTCTATGGCGCTGGGTTGGGAATGCGCTGGTGGATGGCCTGGACCTGCGCCTTGATCTCGTCGTTGAGGGTCACGTCCAGCGCGCCGAGGTTGTCGCGCAATTGCGCCAGGCTGGTTTGCCCGGTGAGCGCGCTGGTGACGAAGGGTTTGTCGATGATGAACGCCAGGGCCAACTGTGCCGGAGTCAGGCCATGTTGCCGGGCAATTTCCACGTAGCCGGAGATGGCTTCCTGCGCCGAGGCACTGTCATAGCGATTGAAGGTGCGGTACACCGCCGACAGCCGCGAGCCCTCGGGGCGTGCGCCGCCCAGGTACTTGCCGGTGAGTGCGCCGAAGGCCAGCGGCGAGTACGCCAGCAGGCCAACGCCTTCG
This sequence comes from Pseudomonas sp. K2I15, assembly GCF_002204795.1. Taxonomy (GTDB): domain Bacteria; phylum Pseudomonadota; class Gammaproteobacteria; order Pseudomonadales; family Pseudomonadaceae; genus Aquipseudomonas. Next base: position 156,883 of record NZ_NIXO01000003.1, on the reverse strand, counting down.
CGGTGGGTGAACTCCGAGAGGCCGCCTTCGTACAGGCGGTTAAGCAGGCTGTAGGGGTTTTGCACGCTGGCAATCCGCGGCAGGCCGAGGCGTTCGCTTTGCTTGAGAAACTCGGCGACGCCCCACGGGGTTTCGTTGGAAACGCCGATGTATCGCACCTTGCCGGCCTTGACCTGATCGGCCAGCACCGCCAGGGTTTCTTCGATGGCAACGCTCTGGGTGTCTGCCTGATACGGGTATTCGCGCTGGCCGAAGATGTTGGTGGTGCGGTCGGGCCAGTGCAGTTGGTAGAGGTCGAGGTAGTCGGTGTTCAGGCGTTTGAGGCTGCCATCCAGGGCTTCGACGATGTTGCGCCGGTCGTGGTGGCTGAAGCCATCGCGAATGTGCTGCTGGCTGCTTGGGTCGCGGGCCGGGCCGGCAATTTTACTCGCCAGGATTACCTCGTCGCGTCGGCCACTGGCCGCCAGCCAACTGCCGATATAGCGCTCGGTGGTGCGCCAGGTTTCGGCTTTGGTCGGCGTGGGGTACATCTCGGCGGTGTCGATGAAGTTGATGCCTTCGGCCAGCGCCAGGTCGATCTGCTGATGGGCGTCGTTTTCGGTGTTCTGGTGGCCCCAGGTCATGGTGCCCAGGCCCAGCACACTGACTTGGATGTCGCTGTTGCCCAGTTGACGGTAACGCATGGGTGATCCTTTTGTATTCAAGGGTTGGAGGCTCATACCGCACTCGCTTCGTCGCGAGCGGCCTGCTGCTCGGCGTCGGCGGCTTGCAGGCTGCGCCAGGCGGCGTTGGGGGTGACGTCGTTGAGGTAGTAATTGCCCAGGGCCCGTTCGCGGAAAATCGCCGGGTTGTGGGAGGCCAGGGTGCGCGCGTTGCGCCAGTGGCGATCGAAGCGCCGCGACTCGCTGGTGGCTGAGGCGCCGCCGACTTCGAACAGCAGCGTGGTGGCTTCCAGCACTTGCTCAAGCACGATCTGTTGCGCCTGATACGCACGAATCTCAGCCTCGGTGTAATGCTGTTCGTTGGCGTAGCCGCCCTGCTCCGCTTCGTGTGCTTCCTGCAGCACCTCGGCGACAGCCAGCACCTGAGTGCGGGCGGCATAGGCCAGGCTCGACAGCCGGCCGATCACCCGCTGCACCAGCGGATCGTCCTTGGGGCTCGATTGCCCCGGCACACCAAACGCGCGGGTCCGGCCTTTGACAAACTCGGTGGCATCGCGTAGCACCGCGTTGGCGATGCCGGCCAGGGTCGCCAGGTGGAACAACTGGTAGAACGCGCTCAGGTAGGACTCGGCGCGCAGCTCGTCTTTCTTGAAACGCCGCACGATGTGCTGCGCCGGTACGTCGACCGCCTTGAAGCGCGTGGTGCCACTGCCGGTGAGGCGCTGGCCGAAGCCGTCCCAGTCGTCCTCGACGGTGACACCCGGCGCGTCGGTACGCACCGCAAGGCTGACAAAGTCTTCGCCGTCCAACGCGACGGCGGCGATCCAGTTGGCGTACAGCGTGCCGGTGCAGTAGTACTTCTCGCCGTCCAGTTGCCAGCCGGAGTCGACCGCGCTAAGGGTCACCGAGTTACGGGTGGTGTCGGTGCGCTCGGCCATGGCGGCGCCCCACAGTTCGCCGTCGACGACTTTAGCAAACCAGTAATCCTGGGAAGCACTGTCGCGGCTGGAAAGCCGGCCTTCGACGAAACCGAAATGCGCGCGCACGATCTGCGGCAGGTTTGAATCGGCCTCGCCCAGTTCAATCAACAGGCGGAACAACTGCGGCAGGCTCGCACCCAGGCCGCCCTGTGCGATCGGCACACGCAGCGCTCCAAAGCCGGCCTCGCGCAGCCACGCCACTGCTTCATGCGCCAGTTCGCGCTGCTGCTCGCGGGCGACGGCGGTATCGGCTATCCGGGAAAATACGTCGGCGAAACGCCGGTGCAAGTCTGCATAACTCAACTGCACAGGGATCGAAGCACTCATGGTTTTTCCTTCTTCAAAGGCACTCACGTTTGGTTGGTCCGGGGGTCAATCCAGCGGTTGATCAAATCGACGGCCAGGTTCACCAGCACGTACACGCTGGCCGCGAGCAAGGTCACGCCCAACACCATCGGCACGTCTTTGTTGCTGGTGGCATCGAGCATCAAGCGCCCGATGCCCTGGCGTGCAAACAGCAACTCCACGACCACCGCGCCGCCCAACAAGCTGGCGAACACGAACCCGGACAGGGTCACCAACGGCACCAGTGCGTGGCGCAAGGCATGGCGCAGGCGCACGGCCGTTTCGGACAAGCCGCGTGCACGGGCCATGGCGATAAAAGGTTGTTCCAGGGTGTCTTCCAGGGACTGGCGCAACAGTTGGGTCAGCACCGCCGCCACCGGCAAGGCCAGCGCGACCGAGGGCAAAATCAACGAGCGCCAACCCACGGAGCCGGACGGCGGCAACCAGTGCCAATGGAACGAAAACACCAGCAACAGCAGCATGCCGATCACAAACGAAGGCGCTGATGACAGCACCAGCTCACTGCCGGAGGCGACTGAGCGCACCCAGCGCGAACGGTTGGCGGTGAGGATCGCGCAGACCAGTGCCAACACCACCGCCAGCAGTGCAGCGCTCAGGGACAGTTGAATGGTTGCGCCAATCTGCTCGGCAATCGCCTGCTGCACCGGGATGCGCAGGCGGTAGGATTCGCCCAGGTCGCCATGGGCCAGGCGCACCAGGTAATTGCCGTATTGCACGATCAGCGGTTGGTCCAGGCCGTACTCGGCACGCACCCGGGCCAACAGCTCCGGCGTGGGCATCGCATCCGGGCCGCCGAGGATCGCCAGCGCCGTGTCACCGCCGCTGAAGTTGACGGCGAGGAAGGTCAGCGTCGCCGCGCCCCACAGCACACCGATGCCGGCCAGCAAGCGCCAGCCAATCGATTTGAACAGGCTCATGGTTGCCCCCGGTCCAGCCAGATGCTGGTGAAAAACGGTACGTTATGGGAGGTATCGAAGATCACGCCCTGGACTTGACGGCCGTACGCGGTGAGCACCTGGGCTTCCAGCGCAGGCACCGACGGCACGGTTTCGGTCAGGCGTTTTTGTGCTTCGCCATAGAGCGCCTGCAACTCGACCGGATCGCGGGACTGACGCGCAGCGCTGAGCACGCGATCCAGCTCGGCATCGCGAAAGCGCCCGACGTTCTGGCCGATCCTTTTATCGGTGCTGATGGAGCTGCTGTGGTAGAGCACGAACAGGCCATCAGGTGTGTTGGTGTGCCAGTAACCGTCCGCCATCGCCTGGAACTTCCCGGCATAGCGTCTCTCGATCACCCGGGTCAACGGCAGCATCTCGACGGTCATCTCGAAGCCGACTTTTTTCAGGTCGGCCTGGATGGCCACCGAGACACTGCCGGGAAAGGACGGGCTGCTATAGGCCAACAGGGTCGCCTTCAAGCGCTGCCCGCCCTTGGTCCGATAGCCCTGGGCATCGCGCCCTGTCCAGCCGGCGTCGTCGAGCAAGGTATTGGCCGCCTTGACGTCGTAGGCCAGGGCATCTTTGTTGGGTTGATAAAACCGGGTATTAGCCGCCAGGAAATCGGCTTTGGCGATGTATTCGCCGAAGCCGGAAATCCACGCCAATCCTTCGCGGTCGACGGCTTTAGCCACGGCGCGACGCACTCGCACGTCGTCGAATGGCGGCTGCTCAATGTTGAACACGATGCCGCGGCTCGGGTTGCCTTTGCGAATCCGGCTGCGCATCACCAGGTCGGGGTTGGCGCGGATGGCGGCAGCGTTCTGGGCCGGGGCGTCGAGGGCGAAATCCGACTGGCCGGACTCAAGTGCAGTGAAGCGGATCATGGCTTCGGGGACGTAGCTCAGTTCGATGCGGTCCAGGTATGCCTCACCCTGGTGACGCGTCACCGGCGGCGCCCAGTGGTAGCCGGGGCGCTTGATGAACACCGCGCCCTGGTCACGGGTGTAGCTCTGCAACAGGAACGGGCCGCTGCCAATAGGGTGTTCGGCGATGGTCTTGGGCGCTTCGCGGATCTGTTTGGGCGAGATCATGCTGAGCCAGGACTGCGCCAGCACGTCGAGGAATGGCGTGTAGGGTTCGCGCAAATGGGCTTCGAAGGTGTAGTCGTCGATGACTTTGCCGTCGAGATATGGCGCGATATAGGCCGCTGCCAGCGGAGACTTGGTCGCCGGATCGCGCATGTGCTCCAGGTTGGTTTGCAGCGCCTGGGCGTTGAATTTCTCGCCGTCGCTGAAGGTCACGTCATCGCGCAGGTGAAAGGTGTAGGTCTTGCCGTCTTCGGAGATGTCCCAGGAGCGGGCCAGCCATGGGCTGATATTGCCCTGCTCGTCCTGATACACCAGGCAATCGAAGAGAATCCGGCCCATCCACTGGATATTGCCATTGGATAACGCGTGAACATCGAAACTGCCGGCGTCGGAGGCGGCAGACACTCGCAAAGTTCCGCCACTACGCCCTGGTGATGACTCATGAAAGTCCGCCGCCGAATACGTCACCACGCCATTGGTAACGACGCCATCGGGCGTCGAAGTTTCATGTTGTGGTGCAGCAGCCGGCGAACAGGCATTGATCGCCAGGGACAGTGATATAACCGCCGAAAGTTTCAGAATGGTTGTCAATGACGCTTCCTTAGAGGCACTCGAAAGTTTGCAACTACAGGGAGTAATGCAGTGAGCATGCCAGTCTATAAGAAACGCCGTCTCGCTCTGAGAATAGAGGCAAAAACCCTATAAACCGGACACCAAAGCCCTTCATCCTGTCAAACACTTATATAGTTATACCCATTGAATTGTTGATAGCCTTACACACTGCATATCAACTGTTGCGTTCGCGACAGTTGCAGTAAAACCACCTGCAAAAGTTGGCTGTTGAGAATCAAACAGCGATTCAAAACAAAGTATCCCGCAAAACACTTCACCCGCACTAAACACCCGTATTCCTTGGCAAACAGCGTTGGCATAGAAACTGCTCAGAGCGAAACAGGCATGACTATTCGAATAGAAAGCTGGGGCTAATTTATCTATTCACAAGGAACACGCTTAATGGATCCATTCTTTCGGGGAGAGTTGCAAAAGTTGACACTTGCCGTGCGGCAAGCAACTTGGCTGGCGATGCTGGGACTGGGCTCAACCCTGGTCTTTTCCGCCAGCGTACAGGCCGACGATGAGGTCACACCGACGACCGGCACACGGCTAAAGACGGTGACAGTAGAGGCACAAAAAATCACGCCCGTTGAGGCGGCCAAGAGTCAGTTGTCCGAGGTGCCAGGCGGCACCAGCGTGGTCGACAGTGAACAGGTGGCCAAGGGACGCACCGCCACCTTGCAAGACACCCTCGCCTATCAGCCGGGCGTGTTCGTGCAGTCCACCGGTGGCAATGACGCGGCCAAGATTTCCATCCGTGGGTCGGGCGCCAACACCTCGCCGGGGTATTTCCGTGAGGGCATCAAGTTCCTGTTCGACGGCCTGCCAATCACCGGCCCGGGTGGCACACCCTATGAATTTCTCAACGGCTCGGGGGTGAACTACACCGAAATCCTGCGCGGTGCCAACGCCTTCCAGTACGGTGCGCTAAGCCTTGGCGGCGCCATCAACTTCGTCAACCAGACCGGCTACACCGCACCCGGCCTGCGGGTTCGCGCGGAAACCGGCAGCTACGGCTATAACAAGCAAAGCCTGAGTGTCGGCGGCGTCGAGGGTGCGTTCGACTACTACCTCAATGCCGACAACTACCGCAGCGACGGCTACCGCGATTACAGTCTGTCGAAAAGCCAGGGCGTGGTGGCCAACTTTGGCTACCGCTTCAGCCCGCAACTCGAAACCCGGGTGATGCTGCGTTACCGCGACGAGTTCCACAACGACCCGAGCGCCACCACCCTGGATGCGGTCAAGCACCACTCCGACCGCGCCAGTGCCACCGCCGAAAGCAGCGGCGCCGGCAGCCGACGCCCTGGCAGCGTGTGGGCCGGCAGCAAGACCACCTACACCTTCGACGACGACGCCACCCTGTCGGTGGGTTTCGTCTACTACCAGTACGCCCACAACAACAGCCCGAACAGCCCGAGCAACCCAAGCTACTGGGACTGGCATGACCTGAGCGCGGTGATCAACTACGACCGCCGCGACACCCTGTTCGGCCACGAAAGCCGCTCCAGCCTGGCCTTCACTTCCACCGAACACCTCAAGGGCCAGGTCGACTCCACCTTCGCCAACAAGCAGACCCGCAAGTTCGTCGACTACAGCTCCTCGTTCGACCACGTGTTCTCCCTGGGCAACGACCTCGAACTGGTGGACGGCCTGTGGCTGACCAGCGGCGTCTCGGCGATCAACGTGCGCCGCCATGCCGACGTCAAGGAAGCCCTGGTGGCCAACACCACCACCTACCCGAGCGACGTGACCTACGACAACTGGAGCCTGGCACCGCGGGTGGGCGTGCGTTACGAGTTCAACCCGCAACTGCAAGTGTTCGCCAACGTCAGCCGCTCCGTCGACCCACCGGCGTCGTGGGAATACTCCGGTTCCGGGCCGACCTCGCCGTACGTACGGCCGCTGGTGGAACAGAAAGCCAATACCGTAGAAGTCGGGATCAAAGGTTCATCGGGCATCTTCGAGGGCAGCCTGGCGCTCTACCGCTCATGGGTAAGCAATGAATTGCTCAATGTGCAGATCATTCCGGCGACATCCACTGCCGCTGCGGTGACCGGTGCATTCAACGCCACACCGACAATCCACCAAGGGATCGAGGCCGGCTTGAATACGCGCATGTGGGAAAACACTTCAGGTGAAAAGATCACCTTGCGCCAGGTGTATACCTATAACGACTTCTACTACCGGCACGACCCGACCTTCGGCGACAACCAACTGCCGGGGATTCCGAAGCATATTTATCAGGGCGAGGTGCAATATCAGCATCCTGCGGGCTTCTATACCGGGGTGAATGTGCAATCGGCTTCGCGTACGGCGGTGGACTATGCAAACAGCTTCTACGCGCCCTCCTACACGATCTTTGGGGCGAACGTAGGGTATGAAACGCCGAGCAAGGACTGGAAGGTGTCGCTGGACTTAAAGAACCTGACCAATCAGAAGTACGTGACGGCGGTGCAGCCGCTCTATGATGCGAAGGGGCAGGATACGGCGTCATTGTATCCGGGGGATGGCATTGGGGCTTATGTGGCGGTGGAAATGCGCTACTAGCAGGCTTGTATCAACCGTCGATGGCTGGGGTTATGCCGTAACCTCGGCCATCATGTGTGTCGCGTTAATCACTGAAACATCACCGACTCCCCTACCACCTCCCGAATCTTGTCCATCAACGCCTGCGCCGCAGGCGATTGAAGCGCGCCCGCTCTGGAGATCAGGCCAATGGGGCGCGTGGTGTGGCTAAGGGAAAGCGGCAGTCGCACCAGCTCACCGCTGACCATTTCGTGTTCCAGCTGATGCGCCGAAACGGCAGCGAGCATGTCTGAGCGCAGCAACACACCGCGCAAAATCGCCAGGTCACCCGTTTCAATCACCGGGCTGGGTGCGGCGATGCCGATGTGGGCAAAAAACGCGTCCAGCAGTTGTCGTGCCGGAGAGCCGGCGCGAGGCAAGATCCAGCGCGCGGCACTCAAGTCTTCATACACGGGAACCTGCTTCAGCCAAGGGTGGCCGCGGCGTACAAGGATCACCATTTCTTCCTGCAGCAAGGCCTCGCTATAGAGGTCGCTGGCGTAGGCCGACGGGCGTAGAGCGCCGAGTACAAAATCCACATCGCCAGCGCGCATTTCACTGGCCAGCAGGTCAAACGGGCTTTCGTTTGTGACGACTCGTACGTGGGGGTGTTCCAGGGTCAGGCGCACGATGGCTTCTGGCAGTATTCCCGTGCGCCCCAGCGGCAAGGCCCCCACGTGCACGGCACCTTGAAGGGAACCACTCAACGCGGCGATGTCCGCATCGATGTGACGCAGTTCATTGAGTGCTCGCCGCACTCGCAGCAACATTGCAAGGCACGCGCGGGTGGGCAGCAAACCGTGAGGCGTGCGTTCAAACAGGCCAGCGCCACTGCCCTGCTCCAGGACTTTGATGGCGGCACTGATCGCGGGCTGCGAAACGCCAAGGGCACTCGCCGTGGTTTGCATATGGTGGGTTTCACAGAGTTTCGCGAACATTTCCAGGCGCCGGGTCTGGAACAGGTAAAGCGGCTCGGCGGAATGACCCAGTACCTGCCCCAGCAAAGACGGCACGACCAGCAGTTCATCCATGGCACGACGAGCCCGGGGAACAGCACGCTCACCATAATCGGTCAGACGCATACCATTGACGTTGCGCTCAAACAGCAAGACGCCGAGGCGCTTCTCCAGCGCCAGGATGGCGCGTGTCACTACAGGCTGGGCACGATAAAGCACGGCGGATGCCTTGGACACGCTGCCGTATTCGACAACTCGAAGGAACGCTCGAACCTGCATCAGATTGGGCAATTCAGGGCTGTGCATGTCTACCTGCCGAGTTTTCCAGAAAGCGGGCGGACAGCATGCATAACTGATCACGATAAGTAAAACGCATACCTCTTGCCGCGGAACGCATTATTCACCCTCCCCCTCAAATGCGACTGTGGGCGCTATCAAACAGCCGCAGGAAGAGCCCTTCGATGATCAATAAAACAAAAACTGCATTAGTCGTCAGCGCCCACTCTGCCGATTTCGTCTGGCGCGCAGGCGGCGCCATCGCCCTGCACGCCGAACAAGGTTATGCCGTACACATCGTGTGCCTGTCCTATGGCGAAAGAGGTGAGTCGGCCAAGCTCTGGCGCAAAGGCGAGATGTCTGAAGACAAGGTCAAAACCGCGCGTCGCAGTGAGGCTGAAGCTGCAGCGCAGATCCTTGGCGCGAGCGTGCAATTCTTCGACATCGGCGACTACCCGATGCGCGCCGACAAAGAAACGCTGTTTCGTTTGGCCGATGTGTTTCGTCGCGTGCAACCGGAGTTTGTCCTCAGTCACTCGATCAAGGACCCCTACAACTACGATCACCCGCTGGCGATGAACCTGACGCAGGAAGCGCGCATCATCGCTCAAGCTGAAGGCTACAAGCCTGGCGAAAAAATTGTGGGGGCCCCACCCGTTTACAGCTTCGAACCCCATCAGCCTGAGCAATGCGAATGGCGCCCGGATGTGCTGTTGGACATCACCGAGGTATGGGACAAGAAATACGCCGCCATCCAGTGCATGGCAGGCCAGGAACATCTCTGGGAGTACTACACCCGTGTCGCCCTGCAACGCGGTGTGCAGGCCAAACGCAACGTGGGTATCGCCTCTACCCGTAACATCGTTTACGCCGAAGGCTATCAAAGCATCTTCCCACGGGTGACGGAGAACCTGGCATGAGCACACTGATCGGAAAAACCGGCATTGTCGTGCGCAACATTCCCCGTGGTGATTCGGCGCTGATCGACGAACTGGATCGCTTTGGCGTTGCTACCGTGCATGAAGCCCAAGGGCGTAAAGGTCTGTTGGATTCGGCCATTCGCCCCATCCAGCAGAACCAGAGCATCAGCGGAACGGCGGTGACCGTGTTGGTCGCGCCGGGTGACAACTGGATGTTTCACGTGGCGGTCGAACAATGCCAACCCGGCGATATCCTGGTGGTCGCGACATCGTCGCCCTGCACCGATGGCTACTTCGGCGACTTGCTCGCCACCTCGTTGATGGCCCGAGGGGTACGCGCCCTGATCATTGACGCCGGGGTGCGCGATACCCGAACACTGCGGGAGATGGGCTTCAAGGTATGGTCGCGGGCGGTGCATGCCCAGGGCACGGTCAAGGAAACCCTGGGTTCGGTCAACGTGCCCATCATCTGCGCCGGCCAATTGGTCGAGCCCGGGGACGTCGTAGTGGCAGACGATGACGGCGTGGTCATTGTGCGCCGCAAAGAGTTGCCCGATGTGTTTGAAACCAGCCGAAAACGCGCCCAAATCGAAGAGCAGAAACGCGTGCGCCTGGCGGCCGGCGAATTGGGACTCGACATCTACGCGATGCGCCAGAAGCTCGTCGAGCGGGGCCTGACTTATTACGACAGCCTCACTGACGTGCAAGGATGACCTTCATGCGCCAGACCCGAATTCCGTGCCTCATGATGCGTGGCGGCACCTCCAAGGGCGCTTACTTCCTGGCTGACGACCTGCCGCCGGAAGGCAAGCTGCGTGATCAAGTATTACTGGCCGCCATGGGTTCACCCGATGCACGCCAGATAGACGGCATTGGGGGCGCAAATTCACTGACCAGCAAGGTCGCCATCATCCGCCGCTCGGCTCGCCCGGATGCTGATGTCGATTATCTGTTTGCCCAGGTTTGCGTCGAACAGGCCCAAGTTGATTACGGCCAGAATTGCGGAAACATCCTTGCCGGCGTCGGCCCTTTTTCAATCGAGCGGGAGCTGATCAGCGCTGACGAATGGATGACGACTGTGCGGATTTTCATGGTGAATACCGGCCAGATCGCCGTGGCTGACGTCCGCACACCCGGTGGCATCGTCGAGTACGCAGGGGATACCCGCATCGATGGCGTTCCTGGCACCAGTGCTCCTCTGATTGTCGAGTTCGAAGACATTGCCGGTTCCAGTTGCGGAGCGCTCTTGCCTACCGGAAACACCATTGACCGCTTCGATGGCATCGAAGTGACGTGTATCGACAATGGAATGCCTGTTGTGCTGATCAGGGCAACGGATGTGGGGTGCACGGGCGATGAAAACCCCGAGCAACTGGACGCCAACATCGCGCTCAAAGCGTTGCTCGAATCAATCCGGCTGCAGGCGGGCCCGTTGATGAACCTGGGGGATGTGCGCGAGCGCACCGTACCAAAAATGTCCCTGATAGCAGCCCCCCGCAACGGAGGCGCCATTGGCAGCCGTACCTTCATTCCTCACCGCTGTCACACCTCAATCGGGGTGTTCGGCGCTGTCAGTGTCGCCTCTGCCTGCCTGATTCCAGGGACAGTCGCGAGCCGTTTGGCCCAAGTAGAAACCGGTGATCGTGTCCAATTGTCTGTCGAGCATCCAACCGGCGAGTTCACGGTGGAGCTGCGTGTGATTGACGGTCAGTTAGCCGGTTGCGGGTTGGTGCGCACGGCACGGCTGTTGTTCGAAGGCAACGTGCTCATTCCTGGGAACGTCTGGCAAAAACCGGTGAAATCGTAATGACCACGACCGTATCCATGATCGGCTTCGGCGAAGCCGGTGCCATTCTGGGCGAGGATCTTGCGGCACAGGGCGTAAAGATCTACGCCTATGATCGCCTCCTTGAAGACCCGGCCAAACGAGCAGCGCTGCATGAAAAAGCCCAGCGGTGTGGCGTTCAACTGTGCGAAAGTGCGGCTCAAGCGATAGCGCTTGGCGAGTGGATCATTTCAGCCGTCACAGCGGATAACGCACTCGAAGTCGCACTGAGCGCGGCGTCACTGATGAAGCCCGGACAACTGTTCATCGACATCAACTCAGTGGCGCCCTCTACCAAGCGCGCAGCGGCCATAGCGATGCAGCAGCATGGCGTCGATTACATCGATGCCGCCGTCATGGCGCCGGTACCACCGCAACGCTTGAAAACACCGATCCTGTTAGGCGGCCAACACGCTACCCTGGTTGCTGAACGATTAAGCGGGTTGGGCATGAACGTGCGGGTAGTGGCGGAGGTGGTTGGCGTAGCGTCGGCGATAAAGATGTGTCGAAGCATCATGATCAAAGGCCTGGAAGCACTCACCACCGAATGCTTGAGCACCGCTCGCCAATACCATGCCGAGGACGAGGTGCTGGCGTCATTGCACAAGAGTTTCCCGCAGATGGGTTGGGACGGCGCACTCCCCCATTACCTGATCAGTCGCGTGGCAGAGCACGGTCGGCGCCGCGCGGAGGAAATGAAAGAGGTCGCAAAAACCGCTCGCGACGTCGACGTGGTTCCGAACATGAGCCAAGCCATCGTCAGCGCCCAGCTCGGGCTCGTCGATGCCATGCTTGATGCCGATATTGATTACTCACACCTTGAGCCATTCGACTGGATAAACCTGATCGACACGCTGTATGGCAAGCCAATCACTCATGAAAGTGCTGTCCGGGAAAAGCGGTAACATAGCGTTTTTCCCGGAGTGGCACCCATGGACCTAAAACAGCTCGAATGTTTCGTACGGGTGGCTGAGTTCGGAAGTTTCACCAAGGCCGCCGCGGTACTGAACATTTCTCAATCGGTCGTCAGCCGTCAGGTCAGGCAGCTTGAGGTCGAACTGCAAGAGCATCTGCTCTTGCGAAATGGTCGAGGTGTTTTACTGACCGCTTCCGGGCAACGCTTGTTCGATCACGGCAAAGGCATCTTGCGACAGGTGCAGGTGGCTCGTGAGGACCTGCGCGAACAACGCGATACGCTGTCTGGCAAGGTGGTCGTCGGGCTTCCTCCCAGCATATCCCGGCGCCACACCGTGGCAGTGGTCTCGGCCTTTCGCGAACGCTTTCCTGACTGCATATTGGGCATCAAGGAAGGCCTGACGCATTCGATGCGCGAGTGGCTACTGCTGGGTCGCCTGGATTTCGCCCTGCTCTTCAATCCTGGCCACAGCGCACAACTGCAATATGAGCACATCCACTCAGAGCCGCTGATGCTCATCGGTAGCCAGCAATCGAATCTCCCTTCCCAGGTCGCGATGAAAGACTTGGGCCAATACCCTTTAATCACTCCCAGTGAACCTCACTCCATACGCCGACTCATTGAGAGTGAAGCATCAAGGCATGAGGTGCATCTGAACGTTTGCCTGGAAGTGGACAGCATCCCGTCGCTATTGGAACTGATCAATCTTGGGATGGGCTACGGCGTGCTGTTCCGCTCGGGTTTGGCGAACGGCGATGGAAAACTCGAAGGCCTTAAAGCTGCACAGATCGTTGATCCGTCGATCCAGACGCACTTGTTTATCGCCACATTTGAGCAGCGTCCATTGTCTCGGCTGGCAGCACAGACAATGTCATTGGTTCGCGAGATCTGCATAGAATGAACCGACACATGCAAAATCCGCATAACTGCTAGACCCTGTGTCTTGTTGTTGTAAGGCGTCGAGACAGCCACCATCGGCTATCGCTTGCGCTAACGATAACTAAAGGACACGAGATGAAAACCTGCCTCGCCCCTGACGCCAACCCTACACAACCAAAGCAGCCGCTTCCTGCTGGCGCCTGGGATGCTCACTGCCACGTCTTCGGCCCTTCGGCTGACTTCCCTTATGCCGAAGATCGTAGCTATACCCCACCAGACGCCCCGTTTGAAACATTGCGGGCATTGCACGACCACTTGGGATTCACGCGTGGTGTGATTGTCCAGGCCAGCTGTCACGGCAGCGACAATCGCGCGATGTTGGACGCTATTGCTCGTAGTGAAGGACGGTATCGAGGCGTAGCAATCGTTGACGGCAGTGAGACCGATGAACAGCTTGCCGAGATGGACGCCGGCGGTGTTCGCGGCGTGCGGTTCAACTTCGTGGCACACCTGGGTGGCGCGCCAGATCTGGACGTCTTTGATAGCACTGTAGATCGCCTTGCGGATTTGGGATGGCATGTCGTCCTGCATCTTGATGCACAAGATATCCTGACCTATACCGACAGATTGGCGCGGATCCCCGTACCATTCATCATCGACCATATGGGTCGGGTAAAAGCTCAGGATGGCATTGAACAGCAGTCCTTCCTGGCGTTGCAGCAACTGATGGAAAATCCGCTGGCATGGGTCAAGGTGTGTGGCGCGGAACGCGTATCCGTGGGCCGGCGACCATTCGATGATGCCGCGCCATTTGCACAGAAGCTGATTGAGATAGCACCAGATCGCGTCCTGTGGGGCACTGATTGGCCGCACCCAAACATCAGTAAAGACATGCCCAACGACGGTGAGTTGGTAGATCTGATGTTCAACTTCTGTACCGATCCTCGGCTGCGTCAAAAACTGCTGATCGATAACCCGATGAAGCTGTACGGACGCTAAGCCCACCACGCTTTGCTGCACCTCCAACAATAAGACTTACAGAGAGTGAACGCCATGAACCCCAGTCCTGCATCTGCTCAGGTCGATGTAACCCTTCCGATGAAGGTGAAGACCAAGCCGCCCTTCTATCGCGCGATGTACTTTCAAGTCCTGTTGGGAATTATCGCGGGCGTCGCCGTCGGCCACTTCTGGCCAACCTTTGCTGCCGACCTCAAGCCGCTGGGCGATGCATTCATCAAGCTGATCAAGATGATCATCGGCCCTGTGGTTTTCTGCACAGTTGTCACCGGTATCGCCGGTATGCGCGACCTGAAAAAAGTCGGTCGGGTCGGCGGGAAAGCATTGCTCTACTTCGAAGTCATTTCGACTGTTTCGCTGCTGATAGGCCTTATTGGCGGCCACCTGTTCAGGCCGGGTGCGGGCTTCAATGTGGACGTGAATACGCTGGACGCGTCAGCGGTCACCGGGTTCGCCGAGAAAGCTCAGCACATGCACATGGTCGAATTTCTGATGGGGATCATCCCCTCGACGTTTGTTCAGGCCTTTGCTGAAGGGAATGTGCTTTGCATATTGCTGGTCTCCGTACTCTTCGGGTGCGCCTTGTCAGCCATGGGAGAGAAAGGCAAACCGGTTTACGACATGATCGAAGGTCTGTCGGGTGTGTTCTTTCGCATCGTGCACATCATCGCCAAGCTTTCCGCCATCGGTGCATTCGGCGCCATCGCTTTCACCGTCGGTACTTACGGTATAGGTGCGCTCCTGCCCCTCATGAAACTGGTCGGCAGCTTCTACATCCTGTGTGCGCTGTTCGTGATTGTAGTGTTGGGTGGCGTCGCGAAAATCTGCGGGTTCAGTATCCTGCGTTTTATCGCTTACATCAAAGAGGAGTTGCTAGTCGTACTCGGCACCAGTTCATCGGAAGTGGTACTGCCTCAGATCATGGAAAAAATGGAACGACTGGGCTGCTCCAAACCCGTCGTCGGGCTGGTTATTCCCACCGGCTATTCATTCAACCTCGACGGTACCAACATCTATCTGACGATGTCGGTGCTGTTCATCGCCCAAGCGCTGAACATTGACCTGTCACTGTCTCAGCAACTGACGTTAGTCATCGTGGCCATGCTCACCTCCAAAGGTGCCAGCGGTGTTTCAGGTGCAGCCTTTGTCATGTTGACCAGCACCTTGATGGTGGTACCGCTTGTACCGGTGGCGGGCATGGTATTGATTCTGGGTATCCACCGCTTCATGGGCACCGGACTTGCCATGACTAACCTGGTGGGTAACGGCGTTGCCGCATTGGTTGTCTCAGCGTGGGAAAAAGAACTGGATCGCGACAAGCTCGCTCTGGAACTTGGCACCAAACCGTAAAACTTCTGCTCTATCGATCACACCATTTCTAAACAGTCCCTGTTCGGTCCAGCACCGAGCAGCGACTCCCTGCGTCAGGAAAATAATAAAAATGAACCGCGCCTTATATGTTGCTTTGCTCACACCTGTACTTATCTCCATCGACACCTCAATGGCCGATGACTTTATCGCGGACAGCAAGATTCGCCTGGAAGCACGAAACTTCTACTACAACGGGGATTTTCGTCAGGGAACGGGCGTCTCCAAAAGAGAAGAATGGGCTCAAGGTTTTTTGCTCAACTATGAGTCGGGATACACACCGGGAATCATCGGCTTTGGCGTCGACGCACTGGTGTTTGCGGGCTACAAACTGGACTCGAGCCCAGACCGTTCCGGTAGCGGCCTCCTCCCCAAACGGGCTTCCGGTGAGGCCGTTGATGAATATTCAAAAGCAGGCTATGGCGTCAAACTCAAAATATCTCAGACATCCTTGCGCTATGGGATGTCATTGCCAAAGGTTCCGGTTCTTCAGTACAACAACAGTCGACTGCTTCCTCAGACATTCCAGGGCTGGCAGATCAACTCTACCGACGTAGATCGCCTGACCTTGAACCTGGCTCAATTCGATAAGACGATTACGCCCGACTCTACCGACCTTCAGGACATCACCCTCGCGGTGAAAGACGGTCGCTATCGTGCAACCGGTATAGGCGATAACTATCGATATGGCGGCGGGACCTACAAGCTGACGCCAGCGCTAAGTGCAACGTACTTTTATGGCGAGCTTGATGATGTGTACCGCCAGCAGTTCGCTGGGTTGATACACAACACGCGCCTCGGCAAAGGTACGTTGACCACTGACCTGCGTGCCTTCTCAAGTCGTGATGTTGGTGCAGCCAAAGCGGGAGAGGTGGATAACCGCGCATACGCCGCCGCGTTCGGCTATGCCCTGGATAATGGGCATAGCGTCATGGCGACCTACCAAGTCATGGGCGGGGCTACGGGCTTTCCTTACATCAATAACCCCTACCTGCCCAACTACGTTCAATACCATGACTTCGGGAGCGCCGGCGAACGTAGCTGGCAGCTGCGCTATGGTTACGACTTCGCCGCCATGGGTGTTCCCGGCCTGAGCTTTTTTACCGCGTATATCCATGGCGATGGCTTGAAGAAAGTCGGCGCCGACAAGGAATGGGAGCGCGATGTGGATGTGAGCTACGCCTTTCAGGGGAGCCTTAAAGGCTTTTCTGTGCGGTTGAGGAACGCGACCTACCGCAGTGACGACGCCAGGGATATTGACGAGACACGCTTGATCGCAAGCTACTTGTTTACGTCCTTTTAGCCTGCATTGTTCCGTTAGGCCTGCCTGAGCACCGCTTGCTGGCCTATCAACGCTTGAGCTGAATTACAGACGCCGCCTTATAGCAAGCCAACAACCGACACACGTGAAAAAGCCCGACGCTGGAACTCTCGCCGGGCTTTTTCACCTGTATCGATTTTAAGGCAAAGGATCGAACTTCAAACTGCTGAGGCTCTGCACTTTATCCTCGCGCACCATTTTGTACTCAGTGTTTGGGCCGATCCAGCGATCCCAGATTGCATCGATCTCCCCGGCTTTTTCCATTGCCGCCAATGACTCGTTGACCTTGGCAAGGAACGCCGGCTCATCCCTGCGCATGCCCGCGCCAATCGGCTCGAGCGCCATCGGCTCCTTGGCAAGCGCCAATTCGATACCACTGGCCCTGGCTTGATTGACCAGTTTCAAGGCGGTCATGGTGTTGGTCACCAGGCCCACGACCTTGTTCTGCTGCAAGGCCATGTAGGCCGAGCCAGTGTCCTGGAACGTCACCGGAGTGGCCCCGGCAATTCGGATCGACTGCTCGGAGGTCGAGCCTTTGGTGGAGCTGATGCGCTTGTCCTTGAAGAAGCTTTTCGGTTGATCGGCATTCGCCGCTCGCACCACCAGGGTTTCCTTGGCGATGTAGTACGGGTCGCTGAACTGAATCTGTTCGGCCCGCGTCTTGGTGTAAGCCAGGTTAGCGAAGATTACATCGACGCGGCCCATTTTCACTTCCGGAATCCGGGCTTCGACCGACAGCGGCTTGAGTTCAAGTTCGACGCCCATGGTCTTGGCCAGCGCCTTGCACAAATCGACGTCCATGCCCACCAGTTCGCGGGTTTTCGGATCCGGCGCCGAGAACGGCGGCACGTCGGCGTACACGCCGCAGCTCAACGACTTCTTGGCCATGATGTCGCTCAATTGGTCGGCCTGTGCGACCGAAACGGCCAAAGGACCTAACGCCAGCGTGACAAACAGATGCTTCATACGCATGGAAAAAACTCCGGAGATGGGAAAGTCGGATGGCAGAGTGAGCAAAACCGCTGCGGCTCAATGAGCCCGCAGGTCGGCGATAAAGCGTTGCGCGCGCGGGTGCGTCGGCTGATTGAAGAAGCTTTCGGGCGTGCTCTTTTCCAGAATCTGACCCGCGTCCATAAACCAGATGGTGTCGGCGACTTCACGGGCAAAATTCATCTCGTGGGTCACACACATCATGGTCATGCCATCCTTGGCCAGGCCTTTCATCACACTCAGCACTTCGCCGACCATTTCCGGGTCGAGCGCACTGGTAGGCTCATCGAACAGCATCACCGGCGGCTCCATCGCCAATGCGCGGGCAATCGCCACCCGCTGTTGCTGGCCGCCGGAGAGCTGCGCCGGATAAGCGCCAGCCTTGTGTGCCAGCCCAACCCGATCCAGCAATTGCATGGCCTGTTGCTTGGCGGCCGAACCTTTAAGGTTGCGGATCTTGCTCGGCGCCAGGGTGATGTTTTCCAACACCGACAGGTGCGGAAACAGGTTGAAGCTCTGGAACACGAAACCCACCCGGCTGCGCAACCTGTTGATGTGTGCGTCGGTGCCGTGCACGTCCTGGCCATCGAACAGGATCTGGCCTTTCTGGATGTCTTCCAGACGATTGACCGTGCGGATCAACGTGGATTTTCCGGAACCGGACGGCCCGCACAACACCACCACTTCACCGGGTTTCACCTCGGCGGTGATGTCGGTCAGTGCGTGGTACTCGCCGTACCATTTGTTGATATTCGAAAACATGATCATTGGATGCATGGTCGCAACCCTCTTCAATTATCAATGGCCAGCAACGGGTCGGCAGCCGCAGCCGGACCGCCGTTGCCCAGGCGCTTGCGAGCGATACGGCGTTCCACCCAGCCCGCCAGATGGGTCAGGCCGAAACACAGCAGGTAGTAGATGATCGCCAGGATGAAAAACACCTGGAACGGCTTGGTCAGTAACTGGTTGTTGACCTGGTTGGCAGCGAAGGTCACTTCCTGGACGTTGATCACGTAGCCCAGCGAGGTTTCCTTGATGATCGAGATGAACTGGCTGATCAGGCTGGGCAGCGCGTTGTAGAGCGCTTGCGGCAAGATCACCCAGATCGTCGTGCGCAGGTAACCGAGGCCGAGCGCACGGGACGCTTCGTACTGCCCGGGCGGCAACGCCTGGATACCGCCACGGATGATTTCGCACAGGTACGCGCTCTGGTAGATCACCAGGGTGCACAGCATCGTGACGAAGCCAGTGATGTTGTGGCCGATCAACAAGGGCACCAGGAAGTACGTCCAGAAGATCACCATCAGCAGCGGAATGCCTCGCAGCACATAGACCCAGACCGTGGCAGCCCAACGCAGGCCGCGCCACGGAGAAACCCGAGCCAGCGCCAGCAGCAGGCCGAACGGAAATGCCAGCAACAACGCCAGGGCCGCCAGGATCAAGGTATTGGCCAAACCGCCCAGTGGGCCATGCGGGTACTGACCGATCAGGAACAGGGCCCAGTTGTTTTGCACAATCGAGAAGAGATCGAACATCGTCGCCTACCTCGCCAGCGCTTTGTTGAAGCGTCGCGCCAACAGCGCGCCGAGCCCCATCAACAGCAGTGAAAAGATCAGGTAGAACACCGTGGCCACCAGGTAGGATTCGAACGTGCGGAAGGTGTAGTTCTCGACTTCGCGGGTGGCGTAGGTCAGCTCGACCACGCCGATGGCCATGGCCAGGCTGGTGTTCTTGAACAACAGCACCGTGTGGTTGATCAGGGACGGCAGGCTATTGCGCACGCCTTGCGGCAGGATCACGTAGCGCATCGAACGCACATACCCCAACCCCAGCGCCCGGGACGCTTCGGTCTGCCCGGCCGGAATGGCCCGCAGGCCACTGCGAATGTCTTCACAGAAATACGCGGCCTGGCACAGCCCCAAAGCAATCACCGAGAACAAGTATTCGGTGCTGTAGTTCGCCAGCCACAGCTGCGTGGACTCGCTTAGCAATGTCGGTACACCGAAGTACCAGAGCATCAATTGCACCAGCGTCGGCACGTTGCGGTGGTACGACACATAGCCGGCCACCAGTCGGTCTGCTAACTTGTTGCCGGTCAGGCGTATGGTCACCAGCAACAGCGCCAGGGCCATTGCCAGCAGCCAGGCGAACAGCGCCAGCTGCAGTGTTATTTCGATGCCCTTGACGATCAGCTCGGCATATTCGCCTTGCAGAACCGCGGCCAAATCGAAGTCATGCTTCATGGTCAATCCCTATCGGCATTGGGCTAGGGGCAGAAACAAGACGCCAGGCCGAGCCGTGGCGGAAGTGGAGCGATGACGGATTTATCCGTTCTTCTTCGGTGCTGTTACGCGGTTAAAGCTCAGCCCTGGTAATCCTGCGGACGGGCCGTCGACAGCCCGCCTGGCACTTGCAGGGTCGGGGTGATTTCCATGTGCCCGACGTTGACTGCAATCGGTGCGGCAATGGCAAACGCAATGGCGTCGGCAATGTCCTTGGCCTGGGGCAGTTCGAAGCCTTCCACGAAACGCTTGTAGGTCTCCTCGGAGTCACCGTGCACATGGGCGAAAATGTCGGTGGCCACGCGCCCCGGGCAAATCTCGGTGACCCGAACCCGCTTGCCAAAGGCATCAATGCGCAATTGCCGTGAGAGCATGCTCACGGCAGCCTTGGTGGCGTGGTACGTGGAGTTGCCACCGAAGTTGTAGGCCGCGGCAATCGAACTGATGTTGATGATATGGCCGCAGTCACGCTCAACCATCCCCGGCAACGCCAGCCGCGCCAGGTGCAACACCGCCCGCAGGTTGACGTCGATCAGCAAGTCGATGCCGTCGGCGTCAGCCTTGAGAATCGAACCCGGTTTATCGACCCCAGCGTTGTTCACCAAAATGTCGAACTGCTGGGTTTCGAACAGACGGGTCAGCCCGGCGAGGTCGGTGACGTCAATGGCGTGGGCGATGCAGCCGGTTTTGGCGGCCAGTTCTTCAAGCTTGTCGGCGCTGCGCGCCAGTGCATGGACTTGCACGCCTTCCTGACACAGACGCTCGACGACAGCGGCGCCAATCCCGGAAGAAGCGCCGGTGACCAGCGCGGTTTTGTAGTCTGAAAATGGCATGTATCTGTCCTCGTGTTACGTATGCGGATCACTCGGGTGATCGCGATGACTTCGACTCTATCCAGCCCTGAAGCCGTGGACCAAGACGGAATGACTGTGTGGCAATAAGCCCTGCTTATGACCGTGCAACCGTTACGCCAACAGCTGCGAAATCGGTGTGATGCAACCGCCTGCCAGCTCGATTTCTCGACGGAGGGTGCGCGCCAATTCCACAGCGCCCGGCGTGTCGCCGTGCAACAGGATCGAATGCGCCGGCACCTTGAGTTGCTTGCCGTTCAGGCTGGTCACGGTGCCCTCCTCCAGCAACTGCCGAACCCGTTGCAGCACGGCTGCCGGTTCCTTGATCACCGAGCCCGGCACCTTGCGCGGCACCAGCAGGCAGTCATCGTCATAGGCGCGGTCGGCGAGGAACGTCGTGGCGACCCGCAGCCCGCATTTATCAGCGGCATTTTCGATGGCCCGGCTGCTTGATGAACTGATGATCAGTGTCGGATCGAATGCGGCGACCGCACACACCAATGGCTCGGCCAGCGCTGCATCGGCGGCAACCATGTTGCCCAGCGCGCCGTGGAAGCTCATGTGCGTCATGCGATGGCCATTGACCACTGCCATCCCGGCCAGCGCACCGAGCTGGTAAATCACGTAGGTCGCCAGCTCCTTGATTTCGATGTTCATCTGCCGCCGACCGAAGCCCATCAAATCAGGGAAGCCCACATGCGCGCCCAGATCGATGCCACCGGCCTTGGCCAGGCGCACGGTGTTGTCCATGATCAGCGGATCACCGGCATGGAAACCGCACGCCACGTTGGCCGACGAAATCAGGCTCATCAACGCTTCATCCTCGCCCATGCGCCACGGGCCGAAGCCCTCGCCCAGATCAGCGTTCAAATCGATTTTCATCACTTGCCCTCGCTCGTCATGCTGCATCCAGACGCATGAACGCTTCGCCATAACCCACCGTTGTGCCACACGGCACCAGCACCGCCGCCACCCGTCCGGATTTCTGGCTGCGGACCGGCAACAGCAGATCGCCGACTTGCAACAACGCCACCAGTTGCCCTGGCGCTACTTGGCTGCCGACCGAGGCCAGCACCTCACTTTGTTGCGGGTGCGTCAGCAGCAATCGGCCCAGGTTTGGAGTCTTCAGTAGCTGCTCTTGCTTAACCTGTGCTGCCATGGGAATAGCGATGGGGGCCGCGACTTCATCGAGACCGCGCTTGAGCACCAAATGCAGCCCCGGCCGACGTATCTCCGCGCCAGCCAGGTGCTTCTCCCTGAGCCACACCGCCAACTGGCGGATTTCCTGATTTGTCATGGTTGAATGTCCTTAACGCGAGGCCAGCCCGTGAAGGTCAACCAAGCGGCTGACCTCCGCGAGATAGCGCTGATTGTCTTCCAGAGCTGTAACGGCTTCGGCGTAACTGCACTCGATAAACCGCACCTTGCTGCCAATCGGCGCCTGGCCCAGGCGCCACAGGTCGGCCTCGATCACCGTGCCGAATTTCGGGTAACCACCACTCGGTTGCGCGTCGCGCATCTGGATGATCGGCTGGCCGCCGTGAGGCACTTGGATCACGCCGGGGACGATGCCGTGGGAGCGGACTTCCATCGGCGCCCTGGGCAAGATCGGCGCGCCTTCGAGGCGGTAGCCGTAACGGTTGCTCTGGCTGGTGACTTTCCATTCACCGGCCCAAAACGCGGCACGGGACTCCTCCAGAAAGCACTCGTATTCCGCCGCCGGCAGTACGCGCATCGCTGGCAGGCCATCGCGTTGCAAGGGCAGCGCCTGGCTCGGGGGCACGACACCGAAATCTGTCGGCAGCACACTGACGCCCGGACGCAGCGCCGATATCCGATCGCCCTGCTGCAAGGCGCGCCCCTGCAAACCACCGAACTCGCCGCGTAATTGCGTGCTGCGCGAGCCGAGCACCGATGGCACGTCGACGCCGCCGGCAAGGCACAGATAAGCGCGACTGCCGGAGGTTGGATAGCCGAGGTTCAGTACCTGGCCTTCCCGGGCCTGCGCCACCCAGAACGGCAACAATGGCTGACCATCAAGAGTCGCTTCGCAAGCCGCACCGGTGAACGCGAACGCACAATCGTGGGTAAACCGTACTTCGAACGGGAACAACGGAATCTCAATGGCTGCCGCGTCTTCGGGATTACCCAGCAGCAGGTTGCCCAACGCCAACGCCAAATGGTCCATCGCGCCGGAGGTGCCGACGCCGTAACCCAGGCTCCCGAAGCGACCGAAGTCCTGCACGGTGGCCAGGGCGGTGGCCGATAGAATCTCGATCATCGAATGATCCTCTCGATGCGCAAGCGCAACATATCGCCCGGCCTGAGCATCGCCGGCGGGTTTTGGGTCGGGTCAAAAAATGACATTTCGGTGCGGCCGATGGTGTTCCAGCCACTGGGGCCAGCCGAGGCTGAGACGCCGGTCTGCACCCCGCCAATCGACACCGAACCTGCGCCAATGCTGATCACCGGCACTTGCCGACGAGGCGTGGCCAGGCGCGAATCCATGCCGCCGAGGTAGCAGTAACCCGGATGGCTGCCCAAGGCGTACACCGGGTACAACGGCTCGCAATGCAGGTTGGCGATGGTCTCGATGTCCAGCCCGGTGTGCGCTACCACATCATTCATGTGCGGGCCGAACTCACCGCCGTAAACCACCGGCAACTCCACGATGCGCCCTTCCAGCGGCAGCGGTTGACTGGTTTCCCAGGCCTGCAGCAGGCGCTCGCACAACCCGTTGAGGTCACGCGGCGGCTTGATGAACGTCAGCATCAGGTTGTTCATGCCGGGAACCGCTTCGTGAATCTCAGCCCATTCGCCTGCCTGCAAGGCCAGGCTCCAAATCCGTTGTTGCGGCGCCAGATCGAGTTCACCAGGGGCTTCAAACAAGAGCGCGGTCGAGCCGAGCAGGCTGATGTGCGGACGCAGCGATACAGAAGCAGTACTCATGTCGGACTCCGTTGTTGCAACCAGCGCTCCAGGTGATGAATGTCCACGCCACCGGCGCAGAAGGCCGGGTCGTCGAGAATGTCGCGGTGCAAGGGAATGTTGGTCGAGATGCCTTCGACGCACAGTTCACGCAGCGCCAGGCGCATACGGGCCATGGCCTCATCGCGGGTCGCCCCGTGGGTGATGACCTTGGCCACCATCGAGTCGTAATACGGCGGCACCCGATACCCGGTGGTGACATGGGAGTCGACCCGAACCCCAAAGCCGCCGGGGACTTCCCAGCGCTGGATCAGCCCCGGCGTCGGCATAAACGTGATCGGGTCTTCGGCGTTGATCCGGCACTCCAGCGAGTGACCGTTGAGCTGCACATCTTGCTGGCGCAACTCCAGTACTTCGCCACGCGCCATGCGCAATTGCTGCTGGACGATATCGATACCGGTGGTCATCTCCGTCACCGGGTGCTCGACTTGCAGCCGGGTGTTCATCTCGATGAAGAAGAACTCGCCGTCCTCATACAGAAACTCGAACGTACCCACACCGCGATAACCGATCTGCCGGCAAGCGGCGGCGCAGCGTTCGCCGACCTTGGCGATCAGTTCGGGATCGATGCCGGGCGCCGGCGCTTCTTCGAGGACTTTCTGGTGCCGACGTTGCAAGGAGCAATCGCGGCAACCGAGCCAGATCGCGTGGCCATGGGCATCGCACAACACCTGGATTTCCACATGCCGTGGATGGCCGAGAAATTTCTCGATGTAGAGCTCGGGATTGCCGAACGCGAGCCGCGCTTCTTCACGGGTCAGGGCGATGGCGTCGAGCAACTCGCCTTCTTCTTTCACCACGCGCATGCCGCGCCCGCCACCGCCGCCAGCCGCCTTGACGATCACCGGGTAACCAATGTCACGGGCAATCGCCTGAATGCTGGCGTCGTCGGTGGGCATCACAGAGTCCGGCCCCGGCACACACGGGACGCCGGCTTCACGCATTGCCCGTTTGGCGGCGACCTTGTCGCCCATGGTCCGAATGCACGCCGCGCTTGGGCCAATAAAGGTCAGGCCGGCGGCTTCGATACGCTCGGCGAACCCGGCGTTCTCCGACAGAAAGCCATAACCCGGATGGATCGCCTGAGCACCGCTGACCTTGGCGGCAAACAACAACGCCGCCTGGTTCAGATAGCTTTGGCCAGGTGACGCCGGCCCGATGCACAGGGCCTGGTCAGCGTTTTGCACGTACTGCGCGTGGCGATCAGCCTCGGAGTGCACGATCACGGTCTGTATCCCCAGGCCATGGCAGGCACGCTGAATGCGCAGGGCGATTTCGCCGCGGTTGGCGATCAGCACTTTGTCGAACATTGAATTCACCTGAAAGAGAAAAGGCTGTGGATCAACCGAGACGGAACAGCGACTGACCGGCTTCGACTTCGGCGCCACCCTCGGCAAGGATCGCGGTGACCTGGCCGGCGGTTTTGGCCTTGACCGGGTGGAACATCTTCATCGCTTCGAGGATCGCCAGGGTCTGCCCGACCTCAACCTGGTCGCCGACCGCAACAAACGGTGCTTCCCCGGCTGCCGGCGTCAGATGCAGCACACCGTAAAGGCTGGCCTTGACCTCGGCCGCTGCCGAAGGGCGCTTGGCTGATTCGACGCTCGCTACCGGCGCCTGATCAGCCTGCGGCGCGGTCGTCACGACCGTCCCGGCCTGCTTGAAAAGGCGAATCGTACTGTCGCCTTCGGTCAGACTCAGTTCGAGCAGATCCGATTCGGCGAGCAAATCGATCAACCCCTTGATGCGTTCTGAATCCATGCGTGGGCCCCTGCCTGTCGAGCGTGTCTGAGTGAATGGGGTCAATGTAGCGAGCCCGTTCAACGACGACCAAGACGCTTTGGCTTTGGGGTGATAAGCCGTCCTTATGACCGCTCATATCAGGCTGCCACGCATCTGCGCGACCAGTTCCAGCAGGATTGCCTTGACCGCCTGGGCCGGTACCGACAGCGGCAGATGCCCGGACAAACACAGCGCCAGTGGTGCTTCGATTTCCGGCTCGACGATGCGGCACATATGCACTGAGGTGGCGGCAACCATCACCCGCGCCGAGGATTCGGGCAGGATGGTCGAGCCGAAATGCCCGGAGACGGCAGCCGTCAGGGTGATCGACGATTCGATTTCTGCCACCACCCGCGCGCTCATGCCGATGCGCTGGAAGGCTTCATCCGCCAGCCGCCGCATAACGTTGTAGGGACGCGGCAAGAGCATGTCCATGTCCGCCAGTTCGGCCAGGGGAATCTCGTCGAGCGTGCTGATAGCCGGGTCAGCGCTCACCAGGTAAAGGTGCTCGCGCAGCAGCGAAACGAAGCTCAAGCCGTGGACTTCGCGCCCGCCATAGAGCACGGCCATATCCATCCGGCCGTTCATGATCAGTTCGCTCAACGTGGTGCCGAAGTTTTCGTTGAGGTACAGCAGAATGCCCGGATGACGCTCGCGCACCCGGCGCAACAACGGCAAAGAGAGCGACGATGCGGCGGTGCCCGGCGCCAGTCCGACCGATACCTGCCCGGACAAGGCATGGCCTGTGGCATTGATGTCGCTTTGAGCCTGCTCGCACTGGCGCAAGATGATTTGCGCATGGCCGTAAAGGACCTTGCCCGCCTCGGTCGGGGTGACGCCGCGTTTGGTCCGAATCAACAGCTGTTGCTGCAACTCCGCTTCCAGCGTGGCCAGTTGCTGACTGAGCGCCGGTTGCGCGACATGCAGCACATCGGCGGCCTGGGTCATGCTGCCGATATCGACGAGTTTCACGAAATACTTCAAACGGCGCAGATTCACGGTGGCGATGCTCTTACTCGAAAAAGGGAGACAGCCCACGAGTGTTAGCAAGAGCCAGGCCAGCCCAAAAACCTTGCGTGCGTGGTTAAGGCAAAGGCTCAACCATAAGCCTTTGCTATGGCTGGATCGGGGCGATCCTGATCGACACCCGCCTTGGGCATACAGGCTTGAGCGCACCACGGTGGTGCAAGGCGTGTTCAGTTCCAGCCATAAGCGATTCCTATCCGACCAGAACGATCTCGTCTTATGGCGGTGCAAGCAGCGACTCGTACTGTAGGGCCTCGTCAACGTCATCAACGAGGAACGACACGTGACCGCCTCCCGCATCGCCGCCCGTGTGCAACGTATCAAGCCGTCCCCCAGCAGCGCCGCTTCCGACCGTGCGAATGAGCTGCGCCGGCAAGGCCAGTCGATCATCAACCTGGTGGTCGGCGAACCGGACTTCGATACGCCGGAACACATTCGGCAAGCCGCCAGCGCCGCCATCGAACGTGGCGAAACCCGCTACACACAAAATGCCGGTACCTCGCAGTTGCGTCAGGCAATCGTCGACAAGCTGGCCCGGGAAAACGGCCTGACGTATGGCGCGAATCAGATCCTGGTCACCAGCGGCGCCAAGAGTGCAATTTTCAATGCCTTCGCCGCGACCCTGGGCGCTGGCGATGAAGTGTTGATCCCGGCGCCGTACTGGGTGTCGTACCCGGACATGGTGCTGGCCTGCGAAGGCGAACCTGTGACCCTCGCTTGCCCCGAAGAAAACGCTTTCAAACTGACCCCGGAGCAACTGCGCGGCGCGATCACCGAGCGCACGCGCTGGCTGCTGCTCAACTCACCGAGCAACCCGACCGGCGCCAGCTACAGTGCGGCCGAACTGCGCGCCCTGGCCGATGTGTTGCTCGACTACCCGCAGGTGTTGTTGATGACCGACGACATCTACGAACACATCCGCTATGAAGGCCTGGAAAACCCGCACATCCTCGCCATCGAACCGGCGCTGACCGAGCGTACGGTGGTGGTCAACGGCGTGTCCAAGACCTACGCCATGACGGGCTGGCGCATCGGCTACGCTGCCGGCCCGGCTGATTTGATCGGCGCGATGGCCACCCTGCAATCGCAATCGACCAGCAATGCGTGCTCCATCAGCCAGGCGGCCGCCGTCGAAGCGCTAAGCGGCGACCAGACCTTCGTCACGGACAGCGTGGCGGTGTATCAGCAACGCCGTGATCACTGCCTGGACTTGCTCAACGCCATCGACGGCCTGAGTTGCCGCAAACCCGATGGTGCGTTTTATCTCTATGTGAACTGCTCGGGGTTGCTGGGCAAAGCGACGACTCAGGGCAAGCGCCTGGACACCGACTACGACGTGGTCATGTACCTGCTGGAAAGCCAGGGGGTGGCCGTGGTCGCTGGCACGGCCTATGGCTTGGCGCCGTTCTTCCGGATGTCGATTGCCACCGACATCAAGACCCTCGACGAAGGTTGCTCGCGGATTGCCGCTGCCGTTGCGGCGTTGAGCTGAGGACCGACAATGACCGTGGCCACCCACCCTCCCCTGAGTTTCAAGCAGGCCCTGCTCGCAATGCTCGGCATCTCGCTGGTGCTGATGCTTTCGGCGCTCGACCAAACGGTGATCGGCAATGCTTTGCCGAGCATCGTCGCCGAGCTCAAGGGCTTTGAACTCTACGCCTGGGTGGCCACGGGTTACTTGCTGGCATCGATTGTCACGATTCCGATCTTCGGCCGACTGGGCGATTACTACGGGCGCAAGCCCTTCGTCATCGCGGCCACGGTGATCTTCACCCTGGCATCACTGGCCTGCGCACTTGCCACTGACATGCTCTGGCTGGTGATCGGCCGCGCCTTGCAGGGTGTCGGCGGTGGCATGTTGATCGGCACGGCGTTCGCCTGCATTCCAGAACTGTTTCCCGACACCCGCCAACGCCTGCGCTGGCAGATGCTGCTCAGTGCTCTTTTCAGTGTGGTCAACGCCATCGGGCCGGGGTTGGGCGGTTATCTGACGGGGGCTTACGGTTGGCGCTCGGTGTTCTACATCAATCTGCCGCTGGGCTGCCTGGCGCTGTTCTTTGCCTGGCGTTACTTGCCTTATCACCGCCCGCTTCAACAAACGAAGATCAGCCTCGACTGGCCCGGCGCCTTGCTGATTGCGCTGGCGCTGGGCAGCCTGCAATTGTTCGTCGAGTGGCTGGGGCATTCCAGCCTGATGCTGAGTGCCGCACTGGGTTTGAGTTGCATCGTGGCAACCCTCGCCTTATGGCGCTGGGAACGCCGCTGCCAGCACGCACTGCTGCCAGCGGCGTTACTCGGGTTGCCGAGCATGCGCCTGCTGTTTGTGCTGTCGATGGCGGCCGGGGCGATCATGTTTTCGTTGTTGTTCTATCTGCCGCTGTTGCTGCAAGGCAGCTACGGCTACTCGCCGCAAGATGCCGGCCTGTTGATTACGCCACTCGCGCTGAGCATCACCCTGGGCGCCATCGTCAACAGTCGGATCGTCACTCGTTTGCGCAATCCAAACCTATTGCCCCTGTGCGGTTTTGTAGCGCTGCTGCTGGCGTGCCTGGGCTTGGCCATTGCCGGGCGAAGGGCTTCATTCAACGCGTTACTCGGCTTGATCCTGCTGGCAGGTCTTGGCCTGGGTTTCATCCTGTTGAACCTGACGGTCTTCACTCAAACCCTCGCCGAGCGTCAGTTTCTAGGGATCGCTACTGCACTGACCCAATCGCTGCGCCTGGTAGGCGGCTTGCTTGGAACCGCCTCGATGGGCGTGCTGGTCAACCTGCTTTACAGCGCCAACCTGCAACGACTGTTTATCGCCCAAGGGCACGCTGACGGACTGGCGTTGTACGCCGACCCACAGGTCCTGTTGCGCCCCGATGCCGCCCTGCTCCAACACCCGCAGTGGCTGAACCTGGCCCGCGATGCCCTGGCTCAGTCGGTGGGCGTCGGCTTGCTGCTCTGCGCCGGCCTCGGCGTGTTGGCACTGTTCATCCTGTACCGCTTGCCGCCCGTAAGACTGAACGTCTTACCGGCCACCGTCGCTCCTGAAAAACAATAAAAAACTTTACTGCCGCTTTTGACTGCCTCTCACAACACTCAATAACTCATGGGGATGACTCCGATGGAGCTTTTCAATCGCGCACCTAAAGTAGTGGCCGGCATTTGCGGCCTGATCATCGCTCAACAAGGGTATGCCGCAGGATTGGTGGAAGACAGCAAGCTCAGCGTGCTGGCCCGCAACTTCTTCAGCAATGCCGACAACCGCAGCGGCGCCGCCGACCCCAACTACACCCAGGAATGGGGTCAGGGCTTCATCGCCAACTTCCAGTCCGGTTTTACCCAAGGCACGGTCGGTTTCGGCGTGGACGCTATCGGCATGTTCGGCGTCCGCTTGGACTCTGGCAAAGGCAGGCACTACAACCCGCAAGGCACGGCGTTCAACGGCAACGTCTTCCCGACCGACAACGGGCGTGCCGTGGATGAGTTCGGCAGCCTGGGCCTGACGGCCAAGGCAAAGTTTTCCAACACCGTATTGAAATACGGCACGCTGGTGCCGATGTTGCCGGTGGTGATGTCGACTGACCGGATGCTTCAACAGACGTTCAACGGCGGACAAATCGAGTCCAAGGACCTGGAGAACTTCACGTTCACCCTCGGCCAGTTGGAGCATGTCAAAGGGCGCGGTTCGAGCAACCAGATGGGCATGTCGATTCCCGGTGCAAACAATGCGCAAACCGGCGAGTTCGTGAACAAGTTCTACTACGGCGGTGTGGACTACAAAGCCACCAAGGACCTGACGTTGCAGTACTACTACGGCAACCTGCAGGACTTCTACAAACAGAACTTCCTGGGTCTCAAATACGATATGCAGGTCGGCCCCGGCACACTGCGCACCGATTTGCGGCACTTCGACAACCGCTCCGACGGCGCCAACGGCCATGATCCCGATTTCTACACCTTCGGCTACTACGGCAATGGCGTCACCAAAGGCAAAGTCGACAGCCGCCTGGACAGCGCTCAATTCACCTACCTGGTGAACGGCCATACGTTCTCCGCCGGCCTGCAGCAAGTCAGTGGGGACAGTGATGCAGTCTGGCTGAACCAGGGGGACGGTTCGACGGCCTACTTCATGACGGAATCGATGATCGGCAAGTTCCAGCGCGCCGGGGAAACCACTTGGCAGGTTCGGTATGGCTATGACTTTGCGAAAGTCGGAATTCCCGGCCTGAGCTTCCTGGGCATGTACGAAAGCGGCTCGAACATCCGCACCCCCACTGGCGACAAAAGTGAATGGGAACGCAACCTGACAGTGAGCTATGTGGTACAGCAAGGGCCGCTCAAGGACCTGAGCATCGCCCTGCGCCACGCCTCACTGCGTACCGGAGTATCTACACAGCGGGACAGCGATGAGCATCGGGTGATCATCAGCTATCCGATGAACATTCTGTAAGGCGATGAGGCCCGGCGTTACGCCGGGCTTCCATTTGTTCATCACGCCACGACCCAAACCAGCGCCCCTCACCACGGAGGCGCCTCTGACGCCCCGCTCAAGACCTGCTTACTTACACCCTGTATGTTCGGTGTCTCGTCACGCTACGCACGAGTGAACAACCACTCGGTCTCGCCCGTCGGCCTTGGCCTCATAGACCGCATCATCAACTCGCTTGAGCAAGTGATCAAGCGACTCCCACGTCTGCCATTCAGCCACTCCAAAGCTGCAGGTCACGTGCCCGACATCTGCGAAAGAGCCAGCCCCAATAGTCTGTCTCAGTTTTTCCGCCATCTGGCCCGCGGCGCCCAGCGTCGTGTTCGGGCAAATCAAGGTGAATTCTTCCCCACCCGTTCGGCACAGAATATCGCTGCTGCGCGTTGTTGAGCGAATCATCTGACTCAGTTGCCTGAGCACTCGATCGCCTTGGAGATGACCAAAACAATCGTTGATTCTCTTGAAGTGATCGATGTCAAACATCACCACGCAGAGGGCCAAGGCACCGTCCCTCGACTCGATCAGTAAACGCGCCATGGACTGCTCAAAGTAACGGCGGTTATAAACGTCGGTTAAATAATCCGTGGTACTGAGTCGCACCAGCTCTCCCGTCCTCTCTTCAACCAGAGAGACTGCCCGCGCACGCTGACTGATCAGCAAGTAGATGACCAGCGTCAGCAGCAACGTCAGGGAGCCGCCGGCAGCGGCAACGCCATAGAGGTTTAGATGATTATCGTTGAGGCGCAGAAAATCCCTGGTCGCACTCAATTTGAGCGTGTAACTACGGTCGGCGAATGTCAGCTTATGCTGGGCGTAAAGTTGCGAATCTACCGCCGGTTCGCGACTGCGATACACCTCTTTTTCGTGTTGATCGGCGTCGTTCACTGTGAGTACAACATTCAGATACTCCAAGCTGGACGCCGGAATATTTTGCTCCATCAAGAAGCTCACTTGCATCGTTGCAAGCGCGAAACCTCGTAGGCCGTCATCACCCGCTTTCTTTAATTCGTCGTCAAATACCGGAGCGACGAAGAAGATACCGGTTTGCCCATTCATCATAACCAACGGCTCGGACACCGCCATCTTCTGGGTACGCCGGGCTTGTTGCAGAAGAGCCAAGCGACCAGGACGCGAAACAATGTCCATACCAGGGCTAACGGTCGCGTCGGTGTAATCGTGCGCGACCAAATAGAGAAGAATGAAATGTTCGGGACGACTCTGAATCGGCACCCTTCCGCGAGTGGCAGGGTCGCGCTCGTGCAATGAAAAATCGCTCACGCCATCCGACAGCGCCTTGGCGCGCAGATCGTCCAGGCCCTGTTGCGAAACGCGCTGCAGCCACCCGTAACTTTCGCCTTCATTGATTAACGGCGTCACAAACCCGCGAAACTCCTTATCAGTCACATCGTCGGCGTTGATAAAGAATCGTCGGAGGCTGTCCAACTGAAGGGTCTGAATGACAAAGCGCCGTTGAATACGGCTCACTCGCTCATCCACCGCAAAATCAAAAGACCTCTTGATTGCGGCTTGATTTAACTGGTCAGTGATCGCACAAACAGCGGCAGTGACAGACATCCCTAGCGCCAACACCACAGCACACAAAATGCCATCTGCGAAGGAAATCGCCCGATAGCTACGACACACGGCCAGTAGGTTAATCATTGTTTCCTGCAAGAGTTGAACGAGACAGACGCGGTGTCCGGATACGCGTCTGGAATCGCGGCACGAATTCTACCAGCGCTAATATTACATCGCCATTACGCGCCGATAGAATGCGTGAGCGCTTGCTTGCGCTGGGCTTTGCAATGAATCGCAGCTCAATACCGCTGGCTGCGATTTGCCCAAGCACGTACGCCTGTATAGCCGCTGATCCTAAGTGGATAGCGGCCCCTCACAGCTTGAAGCGTTTGACCAGTTCATTGAAGGAGCCGGCCAGCCGAGAGAGATCCTGCGAAGAAGCCGTAGTCTGGTGAGCACCGGCGGCTGTCTGTGTCGACAGTTCCTGGATGTTGACCAGGTTTCGATCAACCTCGCGAGCCACGTGGGCTTGCTCCTCGCAGGCACTGGCAATGACCAGGTTGCGGTCATTGATCTGACCTATACCTTGCGCGATCTGTTCGAGGGCGTCGCCGGTCGCCTGCGCCAGGGTTTGCGTATTGGTCACCAGGGACTGGCTCTTGCCCATCGCCAGCACCGCCTGATCGGCCCTCGATTGCACCGCGCCAATCATGCTTTCAATTTCGCCTGTTGAGGATTGTGTTCTCGCGGCCAGGGCACGTACTTCGTCAGCGACTACGGCGAAACCACGACCTTGCTCCCCTGCTCGGGCAGCCTCGATGGCGGCGTTGAGGGCCAACAGGTTGGTTTGTTCAGCAATGCCACGAATCACGTCGAGCACCTTGCCAATATCTCTCACCTGCACCGCCAGATCTTCAACGATGGTGGTCGAAGACTTGATTTCTGCAGTCGCGCTGTTCACGGCTGCGACCGCATCACGTGCCTGGCCAACGCCATGAGTGGCTTGTGAACTGGCTGACGTAGACGCCTCGGACGCTGACATCGCATTACGGGCGACCTCCTCTACTGCCGAGGTCATTTCCGTCACCGCGGTAGCTGCCTGCTGGATCTCGTCATTTTGGCGCAGCAGCCCTCGGCTGCCGTCTTCCGTCACAGCGTTGAGCTCCTCAGCAGCAGAAGCCAATTGGTTGGATGCGTCAGCAATTTGGTGGATCGTGGTTTTCAGACTTTCCTGCATTTCGCCCAGCGCCGTGAGCAATTGTCCGGTTTCATCACGCGAAACACTGTTGATGACGTGAGTGAGATCGCCCTGTGCAATGCGCTCAGCACTCGTAACGGCCAAAGCGATGGGGCGGCTGATCACTCTACTGATGAACATGCCCAGGAGCAGTGCCGCAAGAAAAGCTATGCCGATGCCGATGTACAGCGTGGTTGTCGCTGATCTTGCCATAGCGTCAGCGTCCTGGGCACCTTCGCCGATTTGGCGATTGTTCGATTCGACGATGGTGGTCAGCTCGTCCATGACTGTGCTGAAACCTCGTTGCAGATCACCCGACATGATAGATCGAGCGGATGCAATGTCTCCAGCTTGCAAGGCAGTAACTACCCGTTGCACCTGAGCCTGATAAACCGGCCAGTCCCGCTCCATCTTGTCGCCAGCGGCGCGCTCATCATCAGCCAAAGGCGTCGTACGGTAGATCGCAAATGCCTTTTCGCTGGCTGCGCGGTTCGCCGCCAGACTACTGAGTATCTCGTCCTTGGCACGCTGTGGCGCGTCGGAGACGGTGGCGGAGATGAGGCTATACAAATCGCGTTGCTGCGCAATTGCGTTGCTTTTGGTTTCTGCCGTTTTCGCGACAGAAATGAGGTTGTTGGAAAACACCAATCTGAGACTGTCCGATAACTGAGAGACACCTCGGCTGCCCAACATCCCGACCACAAGAGTAATGAGTGCGCATACCCCGAATGCAGCGATTAATTTGCTGGACAATTTCGCATCACGAAACCATGCCATAAGACTTCTCCTAAATATCTGCCTGAGGAAATGGAGCAAGAAACCAGGCACGCTGAAAGTCGCAGCACAGGCTCGTTTGGTTTTATCGGCATCGTTATTCAGCGCTTTAATGCCGTCGGTCCGCAGACATGGATGCCGAGCAAGTCACACGCCGGATGCCGGTGTCGCTCCGTAACAGGCGTTTCGGAGCGCTCTTGCAGAGGGGATCATCAGCTAGTATCGTTAAATGCAAATGGAAACACTTCCCACTAGCCAGCACTGCGCGCCCCTATGGTTCCTCCCATCTTGCAATCAATGCCCGCCCCCTACTCGACGACCCGTATCTACCTGCATTGGCTGTCGGCGCTGGTCATCCTCTGGGCCACAGTGAGCGGCTTTGGCGTGGCTTTGCTTCCCGTGAATTATCCACTTCGCCAGTGGGTGGAAGCCTTCAACCCACAAATAACCTCGCTGTTCATTCCGATATTTGCCTGGCGTCTTTGGCTGTACCTTAAATCACCGTCC
The DNA here is from genome assembly GCF_002204795.1 of Pseudomonas sp. K2I15. Taxonomy (GTDB): domain Bacteria; phylum Pseudomonadota; class Gammaproteobacteria; order Pseudomonadales; family Pseudomonadaceae; genus Aquipseudomonas. Next base: position 121,759 of record NZ_NIXO01000003.1, on the reverse strand, counting down.
GAACAGTCCTGTGGCGTTGGAAGTCTACAGAGACACGTCGCCAAGCTTACCCACACACTGATCTATGTCTGTGTGAGCGGTGTATTGCTGACCGGTGTGATGATGATGAACCATCCAGTGATGCTCCTGGGTGTCATGCCCTTGCCGCAGATACTTCATGCGCTGCCAACCTTGGCAGAAGTCCAGCAGGTGCATCATGTGCTCTGCGCCATGCTGGCTACCTTAGTGGTGTTGCATCTGTCTGCGGTGTTGTGGCATCAGCTTCGGGGCCGATCCGTGTTGGGGCGCATGCGGTGAAGGCCAGTTGTCATCTCTGAGCGCTGCACGTTTAAACCGCGGCTGTGATAAATCTGTCCCTGCCTGGCGAACGCGAGGTGCTCACCGGGAGCACCGCCTTAAGCCCGCCACGATAGATAAGCATCACGGGGCCAACGTCGTCGATCGCTTGCGCACGTAGCCACTGGCCGGCATTTCAGTAATCTGCACAGAAAGATCCACCTTCTGCTGCTGCAGCACAGGCTCGGAGATATCGGTAAGTACGTCCAGCAGGGCACTGCTGATAGCGTGTCGTTTTTCATCATCCCCGGCCTTGCCGGAAACGGTCGAGACGTTCAGATGTATGAACTCCTGACGCTCATCACAATCGCCAATAAAGTAGTCGTCGTATCGAATGAGCCGCGTCTTGACCAAGCATGAGGCTGAGCGCCTTTATCTGCGGGCAGGTGTTGGAGACTTCATCCCAGCGCGCATACCAGCGGTAGGCGTTCTCGATCTGCTTGCCTGGATCGTTCCGGTCTACAGTGCGCGCGACTTCACCCCATCGGTTTCGTTCATTGAGCGGGATGTAGGCGAATCAGGCGTGATGCCCATGCGCTTGTGCATTGGCATGATGACTTTTTCGTAGAACTCGGTTGGGTTCTGGCTGAACATCTCAGCGTCAATCAGAGGGTTGCCCTTGTCTGGAATTTCTTGGCCTCTTCCAGCGAGGCCTTGAGCAATCCGGCCAGCGCCAGGCCACCACCAAACATCGCGCCGCCGATAGCTGCCTGCTTGCCGATTGAGGCCAGCTTGGCATTTAGCTTGTCCGCGTCTTGACCAGCGCTAGTCATGCTCTTGCTGATCAGCGCCATGCCGGCACTGACGTGGTTGATCAAGGACAGCTTGACAGCGACGGAATACGCCTCAATGCCATAATGAGCTTTCCTTTTGTGGTGTTGGATCACATGGCAAACAATCAGCGCACGTATGAATGGGTGAATGGCCGGGTGCACGAGGTTGTTCCACCACGTCACTGGCGAGATATCGGGCCTGCGGGAAAGCTGGAGCCACTTATAGCTGCCAAGCGAAAGCATGGCCTAGGCATCCAGACGGCTCTGCTCGTGTTCACGTTCAGCAGCGTTACGCTGGTGTTTGCCGGCGGCGCGCTGGCTGTCGTGCTCTTCGTCCTCTACTCAGTCCTTTTCGGGTGACCGCATGAAGAAGATGATCGCTGTTGCTGGAATTCTTGTAGCGCTGGCAGGTTGCGATAAGGTGGACAAGAACATCTGCTGGAGCCCAGAAACAAAGACCTCGGTGGATGCCCTGGTGGACGCCCAAGGCAAGGATATAAAGCCGATGATCCAGTCCTATTTCGACTTGAGGGGCGTTGAGGTATTTTTCGGACCAGTCAATGTCAACTTGAAAAAGACCGATTTCTCTCTGGAGAAGATCGACAGCGAGACAGGCTCTGCAGATTGCTCCTTCGCACTTGGCGTTGAAGCGAAATACAACGCAAGCGCGGCACTTACCGGCTCGGGGCGCGTTCGGTTCTCTTCACGGATTGGCGAGCATGGTCGCTATATCACGATTTCGAAGTCGGACATTCCGCCGGTTATTGCCGCGATGAAGTAGCTCGCATCACAGTGCGTGATCGTAGCCAAGCGATGCATGGATCGCTGATCCACCGATAATCCCAGTCACTGTTGCAATGCCAAGCGTGCGCCGCATGAATTCCTTGTTCGTCAGAAGTGCTGGCCCCATTACTGGTCGCGCCGGCATCTTTGATGTTCCGAATTCGTGATAGAACATCTTCTCATCCGTTGAGCCGATCACTGCCTCCAAGGCACCTGTTGTATGCGTGATGCTGGACTGCATGGCTCCACTCGCAAGCAGCGGCGAGTCGGCCGGATAGCCCATCTGCGCCTTTTGTTCTTCGGTGGAGTCAGCCAGAGCCGCCCACGCTGGAAAAGGGCCAATCCCTGGCTGGTAATGCCCAATCTCGGCCTTGGCAGTCGCCTCAACCTTATTCGCGCACTTCTCAAGCCCCGCGTGCAGACTGGCAAGCAGCGCAACCTCTTGCCCTGCAAGGTGCAGCGCTAAAGCGCCCAGACTCTTGAATTCCATGATTATTTGTTCTCATCGAATTTGTGCGTGAACCAGTTATAGGTCGAATTGCCCTCGATCTCAGAAAAGATGATCGAGAAGGCCATGAGTTCGTAGGGGGATAAGCTGTCGCATCCATGAAAAACAACGCTGAAAGGAACCCCATTTTTCACCGCCCAGCACTGCTGCCGAAAAACGGGGTCCTCTGTCAGTTTTTTGCGGCGGCCTGCTCAGCGCTGAGCGCCTGGCTAGCAGCTTCAGCCTCGGCCTTTGCCTTGGCAGCTTCGTACTCGGCCAGCAGATGTTTTTCGATGGCTGAATACCCATCCTCGCCCAGTTCAGCTAGCAAGGAATCAATCTGCTTGAGCGACTGAGGTACGCCAAAGCCAACGTCATCGATATAGGCGACCGATGCGATAGGGAGGGCGAACGCGGCCATGTATGGACCGTTGGCGGCCAGCTCACCGCCTACGGCCATGGTGATGCGCGACTTCTGCAGCGGGTCCAGGGTGCGCAACTGGATTGTCCGACCTCGGCTGTCATGCAGCGAAGTGAACTTTGGTTTCTGGTCAACGTGGACCGGTGCAGCGGATTCGGTAACTTTTACGGTAACCGAGGAAGACCGCAAGGCCCTTCTGGGGCACAAGAACGGCAGCATCACCAGTCACTACTCAGGCGCTGAGCGCGGGCATCTGATAGAAGCTGCGAACATGGTATCAGCAACCGATTCTCGCGGACCGGTCCTGACAATTTTGAAGAGGAAGCAGGCGTGAAAAAATGGCAAGTCACGCAAAAGTCACGCACATGAAAAAGGCCAATGCTGTGAACATTGGCCTAAGTCATTGAAAAATATGGTCGGGACGGAGTGATTCGAACACTCGACCCCTAGCACCCCATGCTAGTGCGCTACCGGACTGCGCTACGCCCCGACTAGGCGTGTTACTGGGTTCGCTTCGCAACGAAGCGATCAGGAATATACCGCAAGCTTTTGAAATGTGGAAGTATTTTAAAAGCCGGAATTATTTCTTCAAAACCACCAGTACATCCTCCAGTTCGGAGATCATCTGGCGGATCATTTGCTTGTATTGGGTGGTGTCGTCTTTGGCTTCATCACCGGACATACGCTGGCGCGCGCCGCTGATGGTGAACCCCTGGTCGTACAGCAACGCGCGGATCTGCCGGATCATCAGCACATCCTGGCGCTGATAATACCGACGGTTCCCGGTGCGTTTGACGGGGTTGAGTTGAGGAAACTCCTGCTCCCAATAGCGCAGCACGTGCGGTTTTACCGCACAGAGCTCGCTCACTTCACCAATGGTGAAGTAGCGTTTGCCTGGGATGACAGGCAGTTCGTCGTTATGACTTGGTTCCAGCATAAGCCTCAACTCGGGCCTTCAACTTCTGCCCTGGACGAAAGGTGACCACACGGCGAGCCGTGATCGGGATTTCTTCTCCCGTTTTTGGATTGCGGCCAGGCCGCTGGCGTTTGTCCCGCAGGTCAAAATTGCCGAAACCGGACAATTTGACCTGTTCGTTGTCTTCAAGAGCGTGCCTGATTTCTTCAAAAAACAGCTCGACCAATTCCTTGGCCTCGCGCTTGTTCAGGCCCAGCTCTTCATACAGACGTTCCGCCATCTCAGCTTTCGTCAAAGCCCCCATACGTCACTTCCTTAACGTGGCGTTCAACCTTTGTTCGAGCGAGGTGAGGATATTTTGCGTCGTAGTATTCACCTCATCGTCATTAAGAGTGCGCGATGGATGCTGCCAGGTCAAGCCAACTGCAAGGCTTTTTCTATGCGGATCAATGCCTTTACCCTGATAAACGTCAAATAGCCTGAGGTCTGTCAGCCATTCCCCTGCATTTTCACGGATTACGTCCAGAACAGCACTGGCTGCAACACCTTGATCAGCAATCAGCGCCAGGTCACGTCGTACTTCAGGGAAGCGCGACAACTCGCTGAATTTAGGCATTTTGCCCGACGCTACTTCGGCCAAGACTAGCTCAAAAACGAAGACTGGACGGTCCAGCCCCAAGGTTTTCGACAGTTCAGGGTGAATCGCGCCAACGAAGCCCACCAAACGACCGTCACGTTCGATACGTGCGGTTTGGCCCGGGTGCAACGCAAGGTGTTTGCCTGGGGTGAAAGTGAAGGCATCCAGCGCACCGGCGAAGCCCAGCACCGCTTCCACGTCAGCCTTGACGTCGAAGAAGTCGACGGTATCGCGGCCTTGTGCCCAGCCTTCCGGCAGACGGCTGCCGCAGACTACGCCAGCCAGCATTGGCTCTTGCTTCAAGCCATCGAGTTGACCGACAAAACGCAGGCCGCTTTCGAACATGCGTACGCGGTCTTGCTGACGGTTCAGGTTGTGGGAAAGCGCTTTCACCAGACCCGGCCACAGCGACGAGCGCATGGCGGCCATGTCGTTGGAGATCGGGTTGGCCAGCAACAGCGGCTCGACACCTGGATTGAACAGCTCGAATTGCTTTGGATCGATAAAGCTATAAGTCACTGCTTCCTGATAACCACGGGCAACCAGCAAACGACGTAGTTCCGGCAGGTGCGCACGGGCTTCAGCTTTCGGCTGCGGCGCCAGGCGTGCTTGCGGGTAACGAACCGGCAGGCGGTTGTAGCCGTATAGACGGGCCAGCTCTTCGATCAGGTCGACTTCCAGGCTGATATCGAAGCGATGGCTTGGCACCTCTACATGCCACTGCCCTGCCTCACCGGCAGAAATGCCGAGGCCGAGTGCCGACAGAAGGCGCTCGATTTCAACCGGGTCGATCACCAGGCCGAGCATTTGCTCAACAGCCTTGGCGCGTAGGGTGATCGGTGCAACCGACGGCAGGTGCTGCTCGCTGACGGTTTCGGTGATCGGGCCGGCTTCGCCGCCAGTGATTTCCAGCAGCAGGCCAGTGGCGCGCTCCATGGCTTCACGGGCCAGTTGCCAGTCCACGCCACGCTCGTAGCGATGCGAGGCATCGGTGTGCAGGCCGTAGGAACGGGCCTTGCCAGCGATGGCGATCTGGTCGAAGAACGCGCTTTCAAGGAATATGTCGCGAGTGGTTGCAGACACGCCGCTGTGCTCGCCACCCATCACGCCGGCAATCGCCAGGGCGCGGGAATGGTCAGCGATCACTAGGGTGTCGGCACGCAGGCTGACTTCCTGCCCGTCGAGCAGAACCAGCTTCTCGCCTTCCTCGGCCATGCGCACGCGAATGCCGCCGTTGATTTCGGCGAGATCGAAGGCGTGCAGCGGTTGGCCCAGCTCCAGCATCACGTAGTTGGTGATGTCGACGGCAGCATCGATGCTGCGCACTTCGGAACGACGCAGACGCTCAACCATCCACAGCGGGGTTGGCTTGGACAGGTCGACGTTACGGATCACACGACCCAGGTAACGTGGGCAGGCGCTGGGGGCCAGCACTTCGATCGAACGCACTTCGTCGTGCACCGCGGGTACGGCTGCAACCACCGGACGGGTGACGGTTGCGGCGTACAGCGCACCGACTTCACGCGCCAGACCAGCCAGGGACAGGCAGTCGCCGCGGTTCGGGGTCAGATCGACCTCGATGCTGGCGTCTTCCAGCTCCAGGTAAACACGGATGTCCTGACCCACTGGCGCGTCGGCCGGCAGTTCCATCAGGCCATCATTGCCTTCACCGACCTGCAGCTCCGCCTGGGAGCACAGCATGCCGTTGGATTCAACACCGCGCAGCTTGGCCTTCTTGATCTTGAAGTCGCCCGGCAGTTCGGCACCGATCATGGCGAACGGGATTTTCAGGCCCGGGCGCACGTTTGGCGCTCCGCACACGACCTGGAAGGTTTCCGAGCCATTGCTGACCTGGCACACACGCAATTTGTCAGCGTCCGGGTGTTGCTCGGTGCTCAGCACCTCACCCACTACCACGCCACTGAAAACACCGGCGGCCGGCGTCACGCTATCGACCTCAAGGCCGGCCATCGACAGACGGGCAACCAGCTCGTCGCGACTTACCTGCGGGCTTACCCAGCCACGCAGCCATTGTTCACTGAATTTCATCCTGCTCTCCTAAAGATCCGTTACGACTAGCGAAATTGCGCGAGGAACCGCAAGTCGTTGTCGAAGAACAGACGCAAGTCGTTCACGCCGTAACGCAGCATGGCCAGACGCTCAACGCCCATGCCGAAGGCAAAGCCCGAGAATTCTTCCGGGTCGATCCCGGACATGCGCAGCACGTTGGGGTGAACCATGCCGCAACCCATCACTTCCAGCCAGCCGGTCTGTTTGCAGACGCGGCAGCCTTTACCGCTGCACATCACGCATTCCATGTCGACTTCAGCGGACGGCTCGGTGAACGGGAAGAACGATGGACGGAAACGCACCGCCAGCTCTTTCTCGAAGAACACCCGCAGGAACTCTTCGATGGTGCCTTTGAGGTCGGCGAAGTTGATGTCGCGATCAACCAGCAGGCCTTCGACCTGGTGGAACATCGGCGAGTGAGTGATATCGGAGTCGCTACGGTACACACGGCCTGGGCAGACGATGCGGATCGGCGGCTTCTGCGATTCCATGGTGCGGACCTGTACCGGCGAGGTATGGGTGCGCAACAGCATGTTCGCGTTGAAATAGAAGGTGTCATGCATCGACCGGGCCGGGTGATGGCCTGGGATGTTGAGCGCCTCAAAGTTGTGATAGTCGTCTTCGACCTCTGGGCCTTCGGCAATGCCGTAGCCGATGTGGGTGAAGAACTGCTCGATACGTTCCAGAGTCCGGGTAATCGGATGCAGGCCACCCGAGGTCTGGCCACGGCCAGGCAGGGTCACGTCAATGGATTCGGCGGCGAGTTTGGCCGCAAGATCGGCCTCCTCCAGCGACGCCTTGCGCGCATTGAGAACCTCTGTAACACGCTCCTTGGCCACGTTGATCAGCGCACCGACTTGCGGACGCTCTTCAGCCGGCAAATTCCCCAGGGTCTTCATCACCTGAGTCAATTCACCCTTTTTGCCAAGGTAGTGAACCCGGATTTGCTCCAGGGCATTGATATCTTCTGCGCTTTGCACAGCCTCTAGTGCTTGAGAGACCAGCGCATCCAGGTTTTCCATGTACAGACTCCAGATACAAAATAGGGGAAGAGCTTGAAGGCTCTTCCCCTATTTAAGACGTTTAACACCTTGGGCCACGGAAGCGGCCCAAGGTGACTGTCGGGGGTACTTAAGCCAAGGTGGCTTTAGCTTTCTCGACAATCGCAGCAAACGCCGCTTTTTCGTTCACTGCCAGATCAGCCAGAACCTTACGGTCGATCTCGATGGACGCTTTTTTCAGGCCAGCAATGAAACGGCTGTAGGACAGACCGTTAACACGTGCACCGGCGTTGATACGAGCGATCCACAGAGCGCGGAACTGACGTTTTTTCTGACGACGGTCACGGTAGGCGTATTGGCCAGCCTTGATAACCGCTTGCTTGGCAACACGGAATACGCGTGAACGCGCGCCGTAGTAGCCTTTAGCAAGTTTCAGAATTTTCTTGTGGCGCTTACGCGCCATGACGCCACGCTTTACACGAGCCATGAGTTACTTCCTCTATTCTTGACTAAAATTAACGAAGGCGCAGCATGCGCTCGACTTTTGCCACGTCAGACGGATGCAGCAAGCTGCTACCGCGCAGTTGACGCTTACGCTTGGTCGACATTTTAGTCAGGATGTGGCTCTTGAAAGCGTGCTTGTGCTTGATACCGTTAGCAGTTTTCAGAAACCGCTTAGCAGCACCACTTTTAGTTTTCATCTTTGGCATGTTCGGTACTCCGCATTCAGTTGATAAACATAATCAGAAGGCCTGCCGTGCCCTATTGATTATTTCTTCTTTTTCGGGGCGATGACCATAATAAGCTGGCGTCCTTCCATCTTAGGATGCTGTTCGACCGAACCGTACTCGAGCAGGTCAGCTTCAACCCGCTTGAGGAGTTCCATCCCCAGCTCCTGGTGGGCCATCTCACGGCCGCGGAATCGCAAGGATACCTTGGCCCTGTCCCCATCACTCAGGAAACGTACCAGGTTGCGCAGTTTTACCTGGTAATCCCCTTCCTCCGTCCCTGGACGAAACTTGATTTCTTTTACTTGAATCTGCTTCTGGTTCTTCTTCGCCGCGGCAACCTGCTTCTTCTTCTCGAAGATCGACTTGCCGTAGTCCATCACCCGGCAAACGGGTGGGATTGCGTCGGCGGAGATTTCCACCAGGTCCAATTTGGACTCTTCAGCAATACGAAGCGCTTCATCAATCGAGACGATGCCAATCTGCTCGCCGTCAGCGCCAATTAACCGAACCTCGCGTGCCGAGATATTCTCGTTGATCGGGGCTTTCGGTGCAGCTCGTTTATCTTGTCTCATTTCACGCTTAATAATAATTACTCCGAATCTGGGCGACCACGCCGGGAAACCGCTTGCGCGAGGAACTCAGCGAACTGGGCGACGGGCATCGAGCCCAGGTCAGCACCTTCACGAGTACGCACAGCGACAGTCTGCATCTCGACTTCCCGATCTCCGATAACCAAAAGATAGGGAACCTTGAGCAAAGTATGCTCGCGGATTTTAAAGCCGATCTTTTCATTTCTCAAGTCGGACTTGGCACGAAATCCGCTTTCATTGAGAGTTTTTTCAACTTCAGCGGCAAAATCTGCCTGTTTATCAGTGATATTCATGATCACTGCCTGGGTCGGAGCCAGCCACGCAGGGAATGCACCCTCGTAGTGCTCGATCAGGATCCCGACGAACCGTTCGAACGAACCGAGGATCGCCCGGTGCAGCATAACCGGGTGTTTACGGCTGTTGTCTTCGGAGACGTATTCGGCTCCCAAACGGATCGGCAGGTTAAAATCGAGCTGCAGGGTACCACACTGCCAGACGCGACCAAGGCAATCTTTCAGCGAGAACTCGATCTTCGGACCGTAGAACGCGCCCTCGCCCGGCTGCAGGTCGTACGCAAGCCCCGCACTGTCCAGTGCTGCGGCCAGTGCCGACTCGGCGCGATCCCACAGTTCGTCTGAACCGACGCGTTTTTCCGGACGAGTGGACAGCTTCATTTCGACTTCGGTGAAGCCGAAATCGCGGTACACGTCCATGGTCAGTTTGATGAACGCAGCGGATTCGGCCTGCATCTGCTCTTCGGTGCAGAAGATGTGGGCGTCGTCCTGAGTGAAGCCACGCACACGCATGATGCCGTGCAGCGCACCCGACGGTTCGTTACGGTGGCAGGCACCGAACTCGGCCAGACGCAGCGGCAACTCGCGGTAGCTCTTCAGGCCCTGGTTGAACACCTGTACGTGGCACGGGCAGTTCATCGGCTTGATGGCGTAGTCGCGGTTTTCCGACTGGGTAGTGAACATGTTGTCGGCGTAGTTGGCCCAGTGCCCGGATTTCTCCCACAGGCTGCGGTCAACGACTTGCGGAGTCTTGATCTCCAGGTAGCCGTTGTCGCGCTGAACCTTGCGCATGTACTGCTCGAGCACCTGGTACAGGGTCCAGCCGTTAGGGTGCCAGAACACCATGCCCGGCGCTTCTTCCTGGAGGTGGAACAGGTTCAGGCGCTTGCCGATCTTGCGGTGGTCGCGTTTTTCGGCTTCTTCGATGCGCTGGATGTAGGCCGCCAGCTGCTTCTTGTCAGCCCAGGCAGTGCCGTAGATCCGTTGCAGTTGTTCATTCTTCGCGTCGCCGCGCCAGTAGGCACCGGACAGCTTGGTCAGTTTGAACGACTTGAGGAAGCGCGTGTTCGGCACGTGCGGGCCACGGCACATGTCGACGTATTCTTCGTGGTAATACAGGCCCATGGCCTGCTCGTCCGGCATGTCTTCCACCAGGCGCAGCTTGTAGTCTTCGCCGCGGGCGGTGAACACGTCGATCACTTCGGCACGCGGAGTGACTTTCTTGATGACGTCGTAATCTTTTTCGATCAGCGCGTGCATACGCTGCTCGATGGCCGCCAAGTCGTCCGGAGTGAAAGGACGCTCGTAGGCGATGTCGTAATAGAAGCCTTCGTCGATGACCGGGCCGATGACCATCTTCGCGGTGGGGTACAGCTGCTTGACCGCGTGGCCAATCAGGTGCGCGCAAGAGTGGCGAATGATCTCCAGCCCCTCTTGATCCTTGGGCGTGATGATTTGCAGGCTGGCGTCAGAGGTGATCAGGTCGCTGGCGTCAACCAGCTTGCCATCGACCCTGCCGGCCACGGTGGCCTTGGCCAGGCCGGCACCAATGGATGCGGCGACCTCGGCTACGGAAACCGAATGATCGAATGAACGTTGACTGCCGTCGGGAAGAGTAATAGTTGGCATGGCGCCTCCTCTCCTAGTGGTGACCCCTACCAAAGGTCACGTGGGTTGGGATGAGCCAGTACAAGATCCAATACCAGGCCGCTCAATGATGAACGCCTGCCTTACAGCGGCAGGAGCCTTTCGGCCAACCGATAATCGAACCAGAGTGACTGGAGTTAAACAAAAAAGACCTTGGCAAGGCGGCAAAGGGCGCGCCGGAAAATAGCCAAGGGAAAGATGCTAGCACAGATGAACGGTCATGGCGCCGGCTCCGCCTCACGAAACGCAAATTCCCAGCTTTTAGCGCCAAAAGTGAACTTGAACTGTACGGCGAGCCTCAAACACACCGAGAATCGCCGTTCGTCCACGACTCCAGGAGCATTTAATTATGCGTTTTACCTCGACTTTCGCCCTCGCTGCATCCCTGACCCTCATTTCCCTGGGCGCGCACGCCGCAGCACCTTCGAACTGGCCTGCCGGTGCGCGGGACAGCTTCATCAAGGATTGCAGCGCAGCCGCCCAGCAAAGTGTTGATGCCAAAACCGCCAAAGACCATTGCGACTGTGGCGCGGACAAAATCAACGCTGAATTGAGCAGTGCCGAGATCAAAGAGCTGATGACCAATCAGAACGCGGATCCCGCACTGAAGAACAAGGCCGTCGCCGCTATTTCGTCTTGCAAGGTCGTGAAGAAAAAGTAATTTTTAGGCCCCGCCAGACCGGCTAAAGGACCAAAAATCGCCCTGAAAACTGCCATTTCTCACAAATTACGCAGCTTTTACGGCTTTTTTTAACAGCTGATATTTCGCCTGAAAGCCCCGTAGATCGGGGCTTTCAGCCAACCAAGGCATGAAACACAACGCGATTGATTAGCAAACAATGCCTTGGGGGGGCTCCCAAGCCGAACATTTCGACTATGATAGCTCGGTGTGCCCAGTTGGCCTGAGCAGCACAGCACTACTGAAAATATATGTTTCTTGGAGATACACCATGTCTAATCGCCAAACCGGCACCGTTAAATGGTTCAACGATGAAAAAGGCTTCGGCTTCATCACTCCTCAAGGTGGCGGTGACGACCTGTTCGTACACTTCAAAGCTATCGAAAGCGACGGTTTCAAAAGCCTGAAAGAAGGCCAAACCGTTTCCTTCGTGGCTGAGAAAGGCCAAAAGGGTATGCAAGCTGCACAGGTTCGCCCAGAGTAATTTCTGCGCTGATCAAAAAAACCCCGTCCATGTGACGGGGTTTTTTATGGCCTGGATAAAAGCGCTGAAGCAATCAGCCGCAATTAACCCGATTGATCACCAGGTTGTCATCGGTGTTGAGGTTCAGGCGATCCGAGCGGTATTCCAGAGTGACCATGTCGTCTGGCTTGAGAATGCGTGCGTTCTGCGCACCGGCGCGGCTACGGGCCTGTTCCAGCAGTTGCGGCGAAGCCTTTTGGCCGATTGCGAACTCGGCGGCCTTCGCCGTACAGCGGCTATGACCAGCATCGGTCACGGCAGTGTCTTTGGCTGGCTCAGAGGTACCCGGGGTGCTGCAACCCGTCAACACAAGCGCAGCCAACAAAGTACCGAATGATGCGAGCTTCCAAGGCATGAAGCCTCCTTTGAGAAAAAATGGACAGAGATCGTGCGACCGTGGTTTGGCCGATTGGTTTCAGAATTGTCACAATTGGCCACGGGCCAGTCTGCCTGAGTCGACGCGTGGCGCTGGCGAATCAATCGTCACCAGATATGAACGCACTCAGTAGATGTCGATGTAATCGAACGGCGGCTTCGGCCAGTTTTGCTTGAGAGCGTTGAAAATCTGCATCACCCACACCTCATCGCTGGCCGCGACGTTGCCGACATAACCGGAACCCGCTGCCCAGGTCTCCAGGCGGAACAGCAGGCCGTCAATATCAACACCGCCCACCACGCCCGAAGAGAGGTAGGCAATGCCGGCTTTGGTAACGCGCAATTGGGTGTGAACGTTGTCACTGGCAGAGGCAAGCAGCTGCCTCACAGCGTCCAGCGTCAGGTTCTCGGGGTTGTTCAAATCGATCTGCACGCGGTTTGCCCTGGCAATTAAACGGGCGAACAGTGTGGCACAGCCCTCCCCTCATGCCTAAGTAGCAGTGCCAAACGCCGCGCAAAATGGTTAACTCCACACGCCAGATAACGCACCAACCGCCTTTCAGCCTCGCGAGACACCCATGACCATCGTGACGATCCACGCCGACATCAAAGCCAAGTGGCCCCACGGGCAAAGCTCCTACAGCCCGGGCAGCCCGGAGGAGTTGGCAATCATCGGTATCGACCTGCTGGTCAAGGAATTGGGGACTCAGGCCGCGCAGGCATTCATCGGCCAGGTATTCGAGAAATACCCGGCCGATCACATGGGGGCGCCAGACCCCGAGCGCGAATAAGACCCGGCCGACGAACGCCGGCCGGTAAAGCGCTTACTTCAGGCGACCAAGACGTTCGGTTAGCAGATCGAAGAAGCCTTGGGCATCGCCGTTTTCAACCCAGAACGCGTTCTTCGGTTGTTTCAGGCCGTCGTACCAATCGACGATGGTCTGGCCGAAGGTCGGGCCTTCACGGCTGTCCACCACCACATTGACCTCACGGCCGCTGAACAGCGAAGGCTTGAGCAGGTAGGCAATCACGGTAGCATCATGCACCGGGCCGCCTGGGATGCCGTAGTGCTCCATGTCGCCCTTGACGTATTCATTGAGAATGTCGCCAACCACTTTGCTCGCGTTGTTGTTCAGCGCAGCGATTTGCTTCAGGCGTGCTTCGCTGGTCAGCACCTTGTGGGTCACATCCAACGGCAGGTAAGTCAGCTTGACGCCACTTTTGAGCACGATCTCGGCCGCGATAGGGTCCGCGAACAGGTTGAACTCGGCCACCGGCGTAATGTTGCCGCCGTTGAAGTGCGCGCCGCCCATCACCACCACTTCCTTGATGCCTTGAGTGATTTCAGGCGCCTGGGTCAGTGCCAGCGCCAGGTTGGTCTGCGGGCCGAGCATGGCGATGGTGATGCTGTGGGGCTTGGCGGTGCTGAGGGTCTTGATCAGGTAATCAACGGCATTGCCTTCAGCCAGGCCTTTTTTCGGCTCATGCACGGTGACGCCGGAGATGCCTTCCTTGCCATGGATGTTTTCGGCATAGATCGGCGTACGCAGCATCGGCTTCGGCGCACCGGCGTACACCGGGATTTCTTCGCGGCCTGCCCACTCGCGGGCCAGGCGTGCATTGCGGGAGGTCTTGTCCAGGCGCACGTTACCGGCAACGGTGGTCAGCGCGCGAATCTTCAGCTCATCGGGCGAAGCCATGGCGAACAGCAAGGCAACCACGTCGTCGGCACCGGGGTCGGTATCGATGATCAGGTCGATTTTTTCCGCCGCGTGGGCGCTGGCAGCAGTTAGCACGGACAAAAGCAGCACACTCCGGAACAGGTGTCGCAGGGTTTGGGTACCACGTTGCATGACGCACTCCTTGTCGTTGGGGAATTCTAGAACGTTACGCCGGAGACCAGCGCAATATTGCAGTAAGGCTGGCACTCACCGGTGCGCACCACCGCCCTCGCCTTGCGGCTGAGCTGCTTGAACTCTTCGTGACTGACCAGGCGGCGTTCGCCGAGGGCGGCCTGTTCGGTCAGAGTATTGAGATCGGCCAGGGCCGGTGGCTGCTTGAGCAGGATTTCTTCAGCCAGCACGTGGCTTTCCACCTGCATTTCGCTGAGCACGATGCGCAAGGTGCTGACGAAATCAGGGATGCCTTTGGTCAGCGCCAAGTCGATCAGCTCGACGCCCGGCGGCACCGGCAGGCCGGCATCACCGATCACCAGAATGTCGCCATGGCCAAGGGACGCGATCACCCGAGACAGCGCGATATTGAGCAAGGGAGTCTTTTTCATGAGGGCACAAAACCTTGGACGTCATGCAATGTAGGAATGGAGGGTTGCGCACCGGCACGGGTCACGGACAGCGCGGCCGCCACCTGGCCAAAACGAATGGCCTCGGCCTCGCTTTTGCCGTTGGCCAGCGCCGCCGCAAAACCACCAACGAAGGTGTCACCGGCAGCCGTGGTATCGACCGCCTTGACCTTGGGCGCCACCAGGTGCTCAAAGCCCTGGCCATCGGCAAACAACGCGCCCTCGGAGCCTAGGGTAATGATGACTTTACCGGCACCGGCCTTGATCAGCCGCGCGGCGGCGACCTTGGCGCTGTCCAGGGAATCGACCACCACGCCGCTCAAGGCCGAGGCTTCGCTTTCGTTGGGGATCAGGTAATCGATGGCGGCGTACCAATCCTCAGGCAGCGGACCGCTGGCGGGTGCCGGGTTGAGGATGACAGTCTTGCCCAGTTCGCGACCGCGCTTGAGGGTATGGCCGACGGTGTCCATCGGCGTCTCAAGCTGGCAGACGATGACGTCGGCGGCCTGCAGCACGCTGTCAAATGTCTGTAATTTGGCCGGGGTCAGCTCGCCGTTGCTGCCGGCGACGATAACGATCGCATTCTGGCTGCTGTCATCCACCACGATCAGCGCTACACCGCTGGAGCCGTCGACGGTGCTGACGGCCTGGCAATCGATACCTTCCACCAACAACGCATCGCGCAATTGCGCACCATAGGCATCGGTGCCCACGCAGCCGACCATCGACACCTCGGCGCCAAGGCGCGCCGAAGCGACCGCCTGGTTCGCGCCCTTGCCGCCCGGGACCGTGGAAAACGATTGGCCAATCAGGGTTTCACCGGCGCGGGGCAGCCGGCTGGCCCGGGTGACCAGGTCCATGTTCAGGCTGCCTATTACCACTACTTTTGCTGGCATACATCAGTACTCATCAATTCGGTTCAGCGGTATTGGGCAAACACACCAGCCAACGGCGCCGTAGACTCGCGCAGGACAATACTCGGCGTCACGATGCGTTGATCGATCGGCAATTGGGGTGTCGCAATTCGTCGCAATAAAAGCTCGGCCGCCATCTCTCCCAGCTGCAGGATCGACTGGCCCACCGTGGTCAGCGCCGGGTACACGTACTGGCTCATTTGAATATCGTCGAACCCGATCACTGAAAGCTCGCCGGGCACGCGGATATTGCGTTCGGCAGCCGCGCGTAACACGCCGAAGCCGATCATGTCGTTGCCGGCAAAAATCGCGCTGGGGGGATTATCCGCCAGCAATTGCGCCGCCGCAGCGTAGCCACCGGTGGTGGTGAAATCACTCTCAAGCACGCGGCCGGCCGGCACTTCAAGACCCGCCTCGGCCAGGGCGCGGTAGTAACCCGCCATACGCATCTGCGCCACGCGGGTATGGCTCGGGCCACCAATGCAGGCAATGTCGCGATGACCCAACTCCAGCAAGTGCCGGGTCGCCAGGTAAGCGCCCTGCTCATGGTCGATGCGCACCAGGTCGACATCGATCCCATCCAGCGCACGGTCGACGATGACCATGGGCGTACGCACCGCTTTCAGACCCGTCGCCAGGCCGCTGTCGTCGCCGCCCACGGAGGTCACGATCAATCCGTCGATGCGTTTTTCCAGCAGCACCCTCAAGTAGCTGCGCTGCTTTTCGGCATTATCGTCGGAGTTGCAGAGGATCACGCAATAGCCGTTACGCTCGCAGTAATCCTCGATGCCCCGGGCCAGTTCCGCAAAATACGGGTTGAGGCTGTTGGGCACCAACAGGCCGATGGTCGCGGTGGTCTTGGCCTTCAGCGATCGCGCGACTGCACTGGGCACATAGTCGAGCTGCTTGATGGCCGCCTCGACCTTGATTCGTACATGCTCGCTGACCGGGCGCGTCTTGTTCACCACATGGGACACGGTGGTGTAGGAAATCCCAGCCAGCGCGGCCACATCCTTGATCGTTGCCATGGCTCAGGCTCGCCGACTGGCGCGCTGGCTGCGGTAAGTATCGAGCACCACCGCGATCACGATCACGGCACCGGTGATGATACGTTTGGTCGGTTCGGTGGCGCCAATCTGCGCCAGCCCTGCCGCCAGTACCGAGATAATCAGCACACCAAAGAAGGTACTGACCACCGAGCCACGCCCGCCCATCAGGCTGGTACCGCCAATTACCACGGCAGCGATCACTTGCAGCTCAAGGCCCGAACCGGCGTTGGGATCTGCCGCTTCCAGGCGCGAAATCTGGAACAGTGCCGCCACGCCGGCCAGCAGCCCCATCAGGCTGAACACCAAAATCTTGTAGGGCTTTGGATTGATACCGGCCAGACGCACAGCCTCTTCATTGGTGCCGATGCCGATCAGGTAGCGACCGAACACGGTACGGGTCAACACCAACTGCGCGGCGATGATCACCAGCAACGCGATGATGAACGAAGGCGAAATACCGAAGGCCACCGGGTTGGACAGCCAGGCAAACGAGTCACCGATGTACGCAGTGCGCGAACCGGTCATCTGGTACGCCACGCCGCGAGCCATTTCCAGCACGCCGAGGGACACGATGAACGACGGGATGCGCCAGGCCACGGTGATGGAACCGGTAATGGTACCGGCCAACGCGGCGCAACCCATGCCCAGCACAGCGGCCGGTAAAACACTCCAGCCCCAGCCGAGAATCGCCACGCTGACGGCCGATGCGGCAAGAGCCAGCACCGAGCCTACGGAAAGGTCGATGCCGCCGATGATCAGCACGAAGGTCATGCCGACCGCCAACACCATCAGGTCGGGAATCTGGTTGGCCAGGGTGCTGAAGGTGTCGTACGAGAGGAAGTGGTCGCTCAGGAACGAGAACAACGCAATCATCGCCAGCAAGGCACCGGCCAGGCCCAGGTAGGTGCCCAGGCCGTAGAAGTTGCCGCCACGTTTTGCGGGGGAGGAAGTGGTTTTCATGGGGTATTCCTAGGCGCGGCTTCGTTGAGCAACGCATCACGTTTCTGATAGCCAGCAAATGCGGCCGCAAGCAATTCGTCCTGGGTCCAGCTGTCGCGCTCGAAGGTCTCGATCATGCGCCCGGCGGAAAGCACACCGATGCGGTCGCAGATCAGCATCAGCTCACGCAGGTCGCTGGACACCACCACCAGCGCCTTGCCTTGGCGGGTCAGGTCGCCGAGCAAGGCATAAATATCGAATTTGGCGCCGACGTCGATGCCCCGGGTCGGTTCATCGAACAGCATCACCGCGCAATCGCGCTCCAACCAGCGGCCGATCACTACCTTCTGCTGGTTGCCGCCCGACAGCTCGGACACCAACTGCGCCGGGCTGGAACTGCGGATGCGCATGGCATCGACCTGGCGCTTGGCCAAGGCGCTTTCGTCACGACTGTTCACCAAGCCAGCGCTGGACACTTTCGGCATGTTGCCCAAAGCGATATTGGCGCCGATGGATTGGGTCAGCAGCAAGCCTTCGCCTTTACGGTCTTCGGTGATCAGGGCGATGCCATGACCCACCGCGTCAGCCGGGGAGCGAATGCTGACGACTTGCGCAGGCGTGCCCAGGGCCACGGTGCCGCTGTCGGCCAAGTCGGCACCGAAGATCAGGCGCAGCAATTCTGTGCGACCCGCACCGATCAGGCCGGAGATGCCGTAGATTTCGCCGGCACGCACTTCAAACGACACGTCGCGGACCTTGTCCGAGCGAGTCAGGCCTTTTACCGTCAACAACGGCGCGCCGATGGTGCGCGGGCCCAGGTCGATTTTCTCGCCCAGCTCGCGGCCCACCATCAACGTGACCAGTTGCTCACTGTTGTAGTTGGCCATCGGCTCGACACACACCAGTTTGCCGTCACGCAATACCGCAATGCGCTGGGCGACACGGGCGAGTTCTTCGAGCCGGTGGGAAATATAGATAATCGCTACGCCCCGGGCTTGCAGGCGGGTGATTTGTTCAAACAGCATCTCGACTTCACGGGCGGTCAACATCGCCGTGGGTTCGTCGAGGATCAAGACGTGGCAATCACCGATCAGGTTGCGGGCGATCTCGACCATCTGTTGGTGGCCTATGCCGAGGCTGCCGACCAGGGTGTCCGGGTCAATGGCGTCGAGGCCAACCTGGGCCATGGCTTCAATGGCGGCCTTGCGCAGTTGCTTGCGGCTGATCCAGCCACCGTGGCTGGGCAGGTTATCGAGGAACAGGTTTTCGGCGACCGTCAGGGTCGGCAACAGGTTGAGTTCCTGCATGACCATGCGGATGCCCTGCTCTTCGGCCTGGGTCCGGCTGCCCGGTGTGTAGGCTTGGCCATTGAACTGCATGTGGCCGTCGGTCGGTGTGACCAGCCCGCCGATGATCTTCGACAGGGTGCTTTTCCCCGCGCCATTCTCACCGGTAAGCGCCAACACTTCCCCACGATTGAGCGTCAGGGTGATGTCGGATAGAACCGGTTGGGCATAGGTCTTGCCGATACCGCTGACCGAGAGGACAGCGTTCGGTGCGGAAGATGACATAGGAACGTCTCCAGGCGTCCGCTCGGGGTGAGCGGACGCTGTTTTGTGCTGCCGGGAATTACTTCTTGAGGATGAGTTCGACCGGGGTTTCGATCATGCCATCCACGGCATCGACTTTTTCACCCTTGACCAGCTTCAGCGCGTTCTGGATACCAAAAACGGCTTGCTGGGCAGCGGCCTGGTCGGCGGTGGCCAGGACACGGCCGTCCTGAAGCATCGGCTTGATGGCCTCGATGTTGTCGTAGCCCACCACGAACACTTTGCCCGCCTTGCCGGCGCCACGCACGGCGGAGACCGCACCCAGCGCCATGTTGTCGTTACCGGCCAGCAGCGCCTTGATGTTCGGGTTTGCCTGGAGCATCGCAGCGGCAATCGCGTTGCCCTTGTCGATTTCCCACTCGCCGGACTGGGTGGAGACGATCTTCATGCCCGCGGCATCCATCGCGTCCTTGAAGCCAGCGGTACGCTGCTGGGCGTTGGTGGTGGTGGACACACCTTCGATGATGCCAACCTGGTCACCCTTGGTGAGGTGCTTGGCCAGTTCTTCACCCACCAGGCGTGCGCCCTTGCGGTTGTCTGGACCCACGAACGGGATATTCAGGGATTTGCTTTTCAGCACGTCCACATCAAGACGGTTGTCGATGTTGACGATCTTGATGCCTTTATCCGAGGCCTTTTTCAGCACGGTGACCAAGGCTTTCGAATCGGCAGGAGCAATGACGATGGCGTCCACTTTGGACAGGATCATCTGATTGACGATATCAATTTGCGCCGCGGTATCGGTTTCGTTCTTGATCCCGTTGGTGATCATGTCGAAGTCGGCGGAGTGGGCCTTCTGATATGCCTTGGCACCGTCTTGCATGGTGACGAAGAATTCGTTTGCGAGGGATTTCATGACCAGGCCGACCTTGGGTTTGGCGGCGGTCTCGGCGGCAAATGCAGAGGAAAGAGGCAGGGCAGCGGATGCGGCAGCAAGCACAGCGACAGCAAGAAGACGTCCAGCAAATGGCAGCTTCATGGGTTCACTCCGATCTTATGATTATTGTGAGCAACGCTTGCACCGAAGAACGCTTCGGCAGCCATCCCACCCGGGCGACTGATACGAGCTTTCACGACACTCAAGGAGCACCTCGTGAAACATCTCGCAAACGTTTGCGTTAGGTCAAACTATGAGAAGCTTGTCGGGATTTGTCAACGGAAGAAAACAGCCTTTTGATGAATTCGCTCTACGCCCTGCCCTCGCGGCCATTGGGTTTCCACATTAAACATCGGCGCCGTTTGCTCGTTCTCTGAAACGACAGGTGACGGTGTACCTGCCACGCATTACTCCATTCCTTTTCCGTCATCCTTTTCGGACAACCGAACACCAACCCGCCACTTTGTTCGGAATGCCGGACGCAAAACGAAAAACCTCGCCTGAAAATCAAATAAAAATAGATACAAATCAATAAGTTAAATTCTATTGAATAACAAAATACCGCTGGTACAAATCCTGCTCTTACTCAGCACCTCGTGGCGTTCAGAACCGCCCAGGTGTTTCTAGATGAACCTGCATCAGCACTCATCAAAAACTAGAGAGAAGAATAATGAAATCTGCGTTGAAAACTTTCGTCCCGGGCGCGTTAGCCCTCCTGCTGTTGTTCCCCGTTGCCGCTCAGGCAAAAGAAGCTGAAACCAAGCAAAAGCTGTCCAACGTGGTGATCCTGGCCACCGGCGGCACCATCGCCGGCGCTGGCGCCAGCGCGGCCAACAGTGCGACCTACCAGGCCGCCAAAGTCGGCATCGAACAATTGATCGCCGGTGTTCCTGAGCTTAGCCAGATCGCCAATGTTCGCGGCGAGCAAGTGTTGCAAATTGCCTCCGAAAGCATCACCAACGAAAACCTGCTGCAACTGGGTCGCCGCGTTGCCGAACTGGCTGACAACAAGGACGTCGACGGCATCGTGATCACCCACGGTACCGACACCCTGGAGGAGACCGCCTACTTCCTCAACCTGGTGGAAAAGACCGACAAGCCAATCGTCGTGGTCGGTTCGATGCGCCCAGGCACCGCCATGTCGGCTGACGGCATGCTCAACCTGTACAACGCCGTTGCCGTCGCCGGCAGCAAAGACGCCCGCGGCAAAGGCGTTTTGGTGACCATGAACGACGAGATCCAGTCGGGTCGCGACGTCAGCAAGATGATCAACATCAAGACCGAAGCGTTCAAGAGCCCGTGGGGCCCGCTAGGCATGGTCGTAGAAGGCAAATCCTACTGGTTCCGCCTGCCAGCCAAGCGCCACACCATGAACTCGGAATTCGACATCAAGACCATCAAAAGTCTGCCAGACGTCGAAATCGCCTACTCCTACGGCAACGTAAGCGACACCGCCTACAAAGCCCTGGCCCAGGCCGGCGCAAAAGCCATCATCCACGCCGGTACCGGCAATGGTTCGGTGTCGTCCAAGGTGGTGCCTGCCCTGCAGGAACTGCGCAAGCAGGGCGTACAGATCATTCGCTCTTCCCATGTGAATGCCGGCGGTTTCGTTCTGCGTAACGCCGAACAGCCTGACGACAAATACGACTGGGTGGTTGCTCACGACCTGAACCCGCAGAAGGCCCGCATCCTGGCCATGGTCGCCCTGACCAAGACTCAGGACAGCAAGGAACTGCAACGGATGTTCTGGGAATATTGATCGCTCCCAGGCCTGACCGGTAACGGTTGGGCCATCCCGCTCGTGGCGCACCGCGAGCGGGTCCAACTTGCCCCCGCTTTACCCGCGCGCAAAAAATCTTTTAAAAACAAAGCCCTCCTACACCAAGTCAGCAAAATCATTGTCAGAAGAACTTCTTGGATTTTAAGCAGTTGCGAAATTGCCCACAGTTAAATACTGTATGCACGTACAGCCTAATAAGGAACACTCCGTGGCAAAGCCCTCTTCCGCAGCACCAACAGTTCCTGACGCCTACCAACGCCTGGCCGTTCGCGTGCAAAAAATCATCAATTCCACCAATGCCCAAAAAAACAAGGCGGCGCTGATTTTCCGCCTGCCGGAGGAACCGGAAGACGAGTGGGCACGACTACTGGAGGAGATTGCAGAAAACGATAACGTCACCCTCGCCTATCGCGATGATGGCGGCGTGCAGATTTTCTGGGTTGTGCCGAAGGAAGATTGAGTCAATGAGTGTCCGTTTTATCAGCGTGTTGTTTGTGTTTTTTGCTGTCACCGCTCACGCGCAAGCCCCCAAGACTTTCAGCGAAGCCAAGAAAATCGCCTGGAAGCTTTATGAGCCGCAATCCACGGAGTTTTATTGCGGCTGCAAATACAACGGTAACCGGGTGGACCTGAAAGCCTGCGGCTATATCCCCCGCAAGAACGCCAACCGGGCAGCGCGTATTGAGTGGGAACACATTGTTCCGGCCTGGCAGATCGGCCATCAGCGCCAGTGCTGGCAAGACGGCGGGCGCAAGAACTGCACCCGCAAGGACGCGGTGTACAAGCGCGCCGAGGCCGACCTGCACAACCTGGTGCCGAGCATCGGCGAGGTCAATGGCGACCGTAACAACTTCAGTTTTGGCTGGCTGCCGGTACAAAGCGGGCAATACGGCTCGTGCCTGACCCAAGTGGATTTCAAGGCCAAGAAAGTCATGCCACGCCCTTCCATTCGCGGAATGATCGCTCGTACGTACTTCTACATGAGCAAGCAGTATGGCTTGCGCCTGTCAAAACAGGATCGCCAACTCTACGACGCCTGGAACAAGACTTACCCGGTACAACCCTGGGAACGCCAGCGCAATCAAACCGTGGCGTGCGTGATGGGGCGCGGCAATGAGTTTGTCGGCCCGGTGAACTTGAAAGCCTGCGGCTGAACATAAAAAAGCGGGAGCGCTATCGCCTCCCGCTGGCCGGTTTCTTACTGTGCAACCTTGTGTTCGATGACCTCGGACACGGTGTCATTTTTCTTCGCCGTAACAAGCTTCTGGGTCAACTGCGCCTGCTTCGCCTCAGCCTCGGCCTTGGTGCTGAACGGGCCCAGCAGTACCTGGTCCTTACCGTCTTCCTTCACCAGGTAGAAACTGAAACCGTGCTCGAGCAACCACGCGGTCAGGTCAGTCATCGCCTGGAGCTTGTGATCCGGCGGTCCCACCCATACATCCCACTCTTGAGAGGCGATCGCACCGACCGCAGGTTGGGCCTGGGCGGGCGCCTCGGCAACGGCGGGCCTGGCCTTGGGGGCATCGACGCTTTTACCTTCACCGCAACCGGCCAATGCCAACACCGCAATTGCCATCGCTACTTTACGCACTACCCTGCTCCTTAGAGGATCAAAGAGGCGACTTTATCATTCACTGTCTATTCTGGCCGTCATAAACGTTGGCTTAAACAATGCGAATGATGTATCGCAGACCTGTATGATGGCGCCATGGGAATTAATGCCGCCTCTATGCGTCCTAAAAGAGGCAGCCACAGGGAAGCGCTTCGCAGTAAGCTACACACATCCGACATCTGCCCTGTCTGAAACATGTGTCCTTCAAAGCAATCAAGGAGAAGTCCATGCTGATACTCACCCGCAAAGTCGGTGAAAGCATAAATATCGGTGATGACATTACGATCACCATTCTGGGCGTTAGCGGCCAGCAAGTAAGAATCGGCATCAATGCTCCAAAGGACGTTGCCGTGCATCGCGAGGAGATCTACCAACGTATCCAGGCGGGTCTGACGGCTCCGGACAAAAACCAGACACCTTGAAGCGCCTCCAGTAGCCAGCCCTTTCGTTCACTGTAACGGCTGGCGAAAACCTCTTTAGCCTGCTCGCGGCTTCCGCGGCCAGCACACCCTATTCCCCCATCCCAGCGCCAGGCCACCGTCACCCCAGGCCAACACCGCGCGCCATGCCACTCGCCGCAATCATCATCAGCACAATCAGTAATGCCTGCACGTGGCTGATGCGCGCAAAAGGACCTGCCTGCTGCACATCCAGTCGCGTGCCGCGAACCAAGGCCATGCGCCATTTGATGAAACGGATCATCGGCGCCAGTTCCAGTAACAAAATTAATACCAGCAGCGTCATCTTCACGTGAAACAACGGCTGGTGCAGGTAATAATCACTGCCCTTTTCGTAGCCGCCAAAGGCCCGCAAGCCACCGGTTACCAGCAACACCAGGGCGCTGATTCCCCAGATGTTGTCCGCGATCAATACGCGGCCTACGGTGGATGGGGCAATATTCGAAAAACTGCGCAAGGCCTTGCTCCTGGCGAGCACGGCCGACAACGCCACGGCGAATGCCAGTAAATGGGTTGCAGCAAGAAACCACTGAACGAACATAAGGCGTACTCCCTTTTGTGTGACACATGGCAGGAACACTTCCCAGCAATAGCCGCAGGCTGCCCTCTGCGCATGAAACAGCCCGCGTACAACGGGAACTTGTTGGGTATTCGAGAGCCGAATCTCGTGACAAATCCCCTACAGTCTGCGACGCGCTCAGGAGCACGTTGATGAGGCGACCTGCCAAACAGCCCTATTTGTCCAAGTCCTGGATGATCGTCGCGCTGATCAGCCTGGCGTTTCTCGGGATGGAGTGCGGCCTCAGGTTCGAGTACGAGGGCAACAGCCACGCACACTCCTGGCTCGACCTGGCGCTGTTTTTGGGCGCCTACTTGTTTATCTTCTGCCTCAAACCGATCCAGGCCGCCATTCATCGCAAACTGTGCCGACGCCCCCCTCGCAGCGATCGCCAGAAAGCCTCACCCTGACCCCCTGGGCCCCATCCTCAAAAATTTCAGGAACTATATGGGCCAAAGACACCCATACGAATATCTTTAATAGAAAAGCATATCGATATGGATATAGAGCAGAGTGTGGCCATTCTTCAGTCCTTGATCCTGCAATTGTCAGCGGACACCCCAAAGTGCTCGACCGAGTTACAGGGCCAGCCCGAGGATGTGCTCGCCGGCTTGCGCGAGCTGTACTTGCTGAACTTGATCACCGGCACCTTCGTCAACGGCGACGTCGTTGACCCGCTGGGCTACCAATGGATCAGTGCCAAAAACATCCTGTTGACCCCGCGCGGCTTATCACTGAAACCACTTTGAAGCACGCCCCATCCGCTATCGGATCGCCGGTATTTACAGCCGCGCAACACAACCTATGCTAGGGCATGCACGGTCAGTGAAAGGTTGTAGCGCGGATGGACACGCTGAGCAAAACTGAAATCGAAGCGGCGCTGGCAGCGCGTCTGCCCAGCTACAAAATCGTCTGCACCTTGCATTCGGACGGCACGCTTTGCGCGATTCTCAGCGGCCCGGGAGCTGATCACTTTGCGGTGACCGGCATCGTTCGGGCGCACCATCGAGGGCCGGAGGCGATTGCCAGGCTCGCCGGCGAAATCCTCAAGGAGATGGTCTTGTCTCGCCAGGGGATCAAGGGCAACCGCCTGCAGACGCTGGCTGAGAACGGCTCCGCTGCCGAACCGTCCGTTTACGAAGAAGGCCGATCCGGGTAACCGGATCGGCTTTTTCACGCCAGGCGATGCAGGTGCAGCAGCCCGGCTTCGTCACGCTGGACCTGCAACCGCTCATACCCGTCAATCGACGGGTGCTCCGTGGCCATGGGCGCAAGGTGCGTCGACGTCACCACCAGCACATCGGCCCCCGCCGCCTCGCCAGCGCGAATCCCGACGTTGGCATCTTCAAACACCAGGCAGTCCTGCACCGGCACTCCCAGCCGCTGCGCACCCAGGACATAACACGCCGGATCCGGCTTGCCACTGGCGACATCCTCCGCCGTCACCAACACCGCTGGCGGG
The DNA here is from genome assembly GCF_002204795.1 of Pseudomonas sp. K2I15. Classification (GTDB taxonomy): domain Bacteria; phylum Pseudomonadota; class Gammaproteobacteria; order Pseudomonadales; family Pseudomonadaceae; genus Aquipseudomonas. The sequence continues at coordinate 95,935 of NZ_NIXO01000003.1, read as the reverse complement.
TTAATACCGGCCGCCTGCATACGACGCAGGGCCAGCGCCTTGGGCGCGGACGTGACCAGCGCCCATTGATCGCCGGGCAACGCGTTGAGGAATTCAACCGCGCCAGCAATCGCCACCACCCCTTCCACATCCGCGAGTTCAGCCTCGGTAATCCATTGCGCCTCTGCCTGCGCGTCCACGCCCGGCAACGCCTGCCGGGTAATGGTGTCGATGGCCCGGGCGCCATGGATAGTCTTCAGAAAAGCCGCGACATCCAGCCCGTGGCGTTCAGCCCAGATGGCCCATACGCGTTCGGCGGCAGCAATGGAGCTCAGGAGTGTGCCATCCATATCGAACAGGAAGGCGCGGTAACGGTTGGCGAATACAGCTGAATCGCGGGTGGACACTGCTCGGCTTCCTTATGTTTTCGTCACCCGGTCTTGGGTGCTGACGAACCACTTTCCTGTGCAATCTACGGATCGACCCAAACGCTGTAAACCTTATTCCGGGACACGGTTTTGTATCCAGCGGTATGGCTGCCCACTGCATTACAAACTTGTCATTAAGCTGTCAGTGTTGCCAGCACCCTCACTTCATACAGTGAAGTCGTCAGTCACCCACAGCGGGTGACCCAGCTTCCCACTGATGATGAAGAGAGCCCGCCCCATGAAACCTGCAAGCAAACTCTGCCTGATCGCCGCCAGCCTGTTGATGCTGGGCACCGGCGCCGCCGTGGCCGGCCCGATTGCCCCGGTGAAAGCCAACAACGTGGTGCTGGTACACGGCTCCTGGGCTGACGGTTCCAGCTGGTCCGAAGTGATCACCCGCCTGCAGGCCGCTGGACTGCATGTAACCGCCGTACAAAACCCGCTGACCTCGGTGGCAGATGACGTCGCTGCCACCAACCGCGTACTCGACCAACAGGACGGCCCTACCGTGCTGGTCGGCCATTCCTACGCCGGCACCGTGGTCAGCGACGCCGGGGTCAACCCGAAGGTCAGCTCCCTGGTGTACGTCGCCGCCCGTGCCCCGGACGCCAACGAAGATTTCGTCGCGCTGTCCGCCAAGTACCCGACCACACCCGTGCGTGCCGGTGTGGTGGAACACGACGGCTACCTGACCCTGAACCAGGACGCCTTCCTGAAGTACTTCGCCGCCGACGTGCCCCGCGCCAAGGCGATGGAGCTGTACGCCGTGCAACAACCGATCGCCAAGACCCTGTTCAGCGGTCGCACCGTCAACGCCGCATGGCACACCAAGCCGTCCTGGTATGCGGTGTCCAGCAACGACCAGACCATCAACCCGGACCTGGAACGCTTCCTGGCCAAGCGCATGAACGCCACCACCATTGAGCTGCCGTCGAGCCACTTGTCGCTGGTGTCCCACGCCAAGGAAATCACCGACCTGATCCTCGAAGCATCCGGCCGCCAGCCTTAAGCCCTTCATTACAACCTTGTCATCATCCTGTTGGCTGGCTGTTTGTGTCGCCTGGTTACTGTGAACTCACTGCCGGGTACCGGCAGCCAACCCTTAAAGAGAGATACCGCCATGAAACTGTTTATCCTCGGCTTTGCTGCCCTGATCGCCACCGGTTCGGCCTTTGCTGACACCACTGCCGCTGCCTCGGTGATCCATGACAAACCCGGCTTCTTCATGCACATGGACGTGGCCAAAGTGCTGTCCAGCACCGACACCTACGGCCAGTGCGGCATCGTCCCTGCCCGCCTCGACTACCTGGACAGCCAGGGCCGCGAACACGTGCTGGACTATCAAGTACAGGGCATCGGCTGCCCCAATGACAATTGATCGGGCTACACTTGCGCCACGAACGACCTGCACATCACCAGGGCAACTCCCATGAATATCCTCGTAGTCGAAGACGAGCCCAAGGCGGGCAACTACTTGCTCAACGGCCTGCAGGAACTGGGTTACTCCGTGAGCCTCGCCCGCGACGGTGTGGATGGTTTGCACCAAGCCCTGGAAACCCCGTTCGACGTAATCGTGCTGGACGTGATGATGCCGAAAATGGACGGCTGGGAAGTGCTGCGTCGCCTGCGCAAGGAAGCCGACACGCCGGTGCTGTTCCTCACCGCCCGGGACGACATTGCCGACCGCATCAAGGGCCTGGAACTGGGCGCCGATGATTACCTGATCAAGCCGTTTTCCTTCGCCGAACTGGTGGCGCGCCTGCGCACCCTGACCCGGCGCGGGCCCAGCCGTGAAGAAGAACAGCTGCAGATCGCCGACCTGCAGATCGACGTGCTCAAGCGCCGCGTCACCCGCGCCGGCGTGCGCATTACCCTGACCAACAAGGAGTTCGCCTTGTTGCACTTATTCGCCAGCCACCAGGACCAGGTGCTGTCGCGCTCGCTGATCGCCTCCCGGGTGTGGGACATGAATTTCGACAGCGACACCAACGTGGTCGACGTGGCAGTGCGCCGCCTGCGCCTGAAAATCGACGACCCGTTCCAGCTCAAGCTGATCCACAGCGTGCGCGGCATCGGCTACCGCTTCGATACACAACCATGAGCAAGCCTGGGCATTACTCCCTGACCCTGCGCCTGGCGCTGATCTTTGCCTTGCTGGCCTTTGCCCTGCTGGCGACCCTCGGCGTGGCGCTGTACCGCGAGCTTGAGCGCGAGCTGATCCACCGGGATGACGCCGCCCTGATTTACCGCGTCGACCAACTGCGCAACCTGCTGAACGACAGCAACACCCTGGACCTGATCAAGACCAAGCCGGAGCTGTTCCAGAACATGCTGGGCAACCGCGAGTCGGTGCTGAGCATTGCCGCGCCCGGGCAGAAGCCTTTGCTGGAAGTGAACCCCGGCAACATCGACATGCCCGACGTTACACCGGTGCCCCGGGACCACACCCTGGAATTCGCCGACGTGCAGCACTTGCCCGGCATCAATGGCGTGCCCTTCTCCACCCTGGCCGCCACCATCGATTCGGGCGACCTGGGCAGCCTGCAAGTCACCACCGGGCGGCTGATGACCGAGCGCACCGCCGTGCTCGCAAGCTACAGGCTGAGTGTGTATATCCTCGCCAGCATCGCCGCGTTGGTGCTGGCGGTGGTCGGCTACCTGATGGTGCATCGCGGCTTGCTGCCCTTGCGGCGCCTGGCAGTGCATGCCCAGGGCATCGGCGTCGGCAACCTCGCCGCGCGCCTTGACAGCCATGGCGCACCGAAAGAACTGCTGCCGATGATTGATTCGTTCAACACCATGCTCGAACGCCTGGCCAAGGGCTTTGTGCAATTGGGCCAGGTCTCCACCGACATGGCCCATGAACTGCGCACCCCGATCAACAATCTGTTGGGCGAAACCCAGGTGGCGTTGCAGCAACACCGTAGCATCGAGGCGTACCAGCAACTGCTCGCCTCCAACGTCGAAGAGCTTGAACGCCTGGCGCGCATGCTCGACAACATGCTGTTCCTGGCCCGCACCGACCCGGCCAGCGCATTGCGCCAACGCCAGGAACTGGATGCGGCCGACGAAGTGGAACGCATGGCCGACTATTTCGAAGGGCCGGCAGGCGACGTCGACATCAGCATCCTCGCGCAAGGCGCTGGTGTGATCTGGGCCGAACCGATGCTGCTGCGCCGCGCCCTGGCCAACCTGTGTGCCAACGCGATCAAATATGGCGCGCCACGTTCTGAATTGCTGATCCAGGCCACGCCCAGCCCCGAGGGCATCAGCCTGACGGTGACCAACCAAGGAGCAACCATTGCGGCGGAGCACCTGCCGAGGTTGTTCGAGCGGTTTTATCGCGTGGATGAATCACGGGAACGTTCGGCCCAGTCCAATGGATTGGGGCTGTCGATTGTCGCGACCATCATGCAACTGCATAACGGCCGATACAGCGTGACCAGTGAAGACAGCGTGACGTGCTTTACGTTGTTTTTTCCGGGGCGGGAGGCATAGCTACTTGCCATAGAGCGAGGTATTCAAGCATCGTAGCGCCCCCATCCGATGCGGTGGCTTCCCCCTCTCTTATTCTCTGTGGATATGGAAATTCAATGAAAACCTCCAAGGCCTTGTATGCCCTGTCGTTCGCTGTCGCCCTCTCGATGCTGGGTGGTTGCGCCGCCAAGGTAAAAAGCGGCGGCACGGACGCGCTGGCAATCCCGGAATCGGCCAAACAGAACCTGGTGGTGAGCTTTAAAGGCAACACCACGGTCGAGCAAAACCAGGACTGGCCACTGCTCAAGCAACAATGGGGCGCGGCCCTGCAAACCGAAGCACAGCAGGCCGGTTATAGCCTCAAGGAAACGCCAACCATCAGCACCGGCAGTGCCGACGGCGTGGGCATCACCATCAACGTCAGCAAGTTCCGCTACCTGACCGCAGGCACCCGCTATGCCGCCGGTGCGCTGGTGGGCAACGCCTGGGTCTTCTCGAAAGCTGATTTTTGCGACTTGAAGTCCGGCGCACCGCTGGGCGCGCGCACCTATGAAACCGAGTCTTCGGCGTGGGAAGGCATCGCCTCGGCCATGACCCAGAAGCAGGTCCAGGCGATTGCCAAGCAGGTGATCGCGGATATCAAGAACGCCAAGGCGCAGTAATCGCCTGGCGGCTATCCATGTTGCTCGCGCTGCGGCTGACGACGCTGGGCTGAAAATGCCCAGCGTTGACATTGCGCTCGCTAAATCAAGACAAGGACGTATAAATGAGCATCTACCCTCCCCTTTTGCTGGCCCTCGCCATTGTGACCGCCTACGTGGCCAGTCAGCGCGGCCGATCAGGGCCAAGGTGGTTTGCGATAGCAGTGTTCGTGCCGGTGGCCCCCCTGATCGTGCTCCTGCTGATGCCACGCATTCCGAAGACCGGCGTTGACGCGCTGGTACACGAGGACCTGCGCCCCTGCCCGGCCTGTGCAAGCCCCATTAAAGCCGCCGCCGCCCAATGCAAACACTGTGGCGCCGAGGTGGAGCCCATCGCCCTGAAAGATCGCAGCGGCTGGGTCGTGCGCATTACCGCCGATACCGACACAGCGTTCGGCCTGCTGGTTACGCAATTGCAGGCACTCGATGTGCCCACCGTACTCGATGAACCGCCGCACGCGTTTGTCGGCCCGTTTGAAGAAAAGGCCCAGGCGCAGAATGTGCTCAGGTACTTGAAATCAGATCATGGCTTGGATGGGCTGGTGACCTGGCGGTCTGTAACGAGATAACGCCCTGCCACAACGCAGACGCAATTCCCTGGGTCTCATCACGAGTATTAACGATTTATTTGACGTTTTTTTCTCATTCCCCGCTCTACATTCGCCGCGCCCAAACATGCAAATGATTCCTATTGAACTAGAGTCAACACGCATCGTCCCCAGATAAACCAGGAGCTCGCCCGGCATGATTACCCGCATCCCTTCCTTTCTGAAACAGGCCCTGCTGGCCACTGCATTGGTCAGCGCCGGGCACGCCTACGCGGCGAGCGACACGGTGGGCATCGTGGTCTACAACGCCCAACACGAAAGCCTGACCAAGGCCTGGGTTGAAGGCTTTACCCAGGAAACAGGGATCCCGGTCACCATACGCAATGGCGACGACACCGAGATGGGCAACCAGATCATCCAGGAAGGCAGCGCGTCACCGGCAGACGTATTCCTCACCGAAAACTCCCCGGCCATGGTGCTGGTAGACAACGCGGGGCTGTTCGCCCCCGTGGCACCGGGTACCCTGGAACAGGTCGGCGCAGCTTATCGCCCGGCCCACGGCAAGTGGCTGGGGATCGCCGCGCGCTCCACGGTGTTTGTCTACAACCCGAGCACCTTGAAAGAAGCTGACCTGCCAAAGTCCTTGCTCGACCTCGCCTCGCCAAGCTGGAAAGGCCGATGGGCCGCCTCCCCGGCCGGTGCTGACTTCCAGGCCATTGTCGCCGCCGTGCTGGAACTCAAGGGCGAAGCCGCCACCCTCGACTGGCTCAAGGCGATGAAAGCCAACGCCACCCTTTACCGCGGCAACAGCGCAGTGCTTAAAGCCGTTAACGCTGGCCAAGTCGACAGCGGCGTTATTTATCACTACTACAGCTTCGTCGATCAGGCCAAGACCGGCGAAAACAGCAAGAACACCGCGCTGCACTACTTCAAGCACCAGGACCCGGGCGCTTTTGTCAGCATCTCCGGCGGCGGCGTCCTGGCCTCCAGCAAACATCAGGAACAGGCGCAGGCGTTCCTGAAGTGGATCAGCGGCAAAGACGGCCAGGCGATTCTCGAAACCGGCAACTCGTTCGAATACGCTGTGGGCCAGAACGCCCAGTCGAACCCGAAACTGGTGCCGCTGGCGCAACTCGATGCGCCGAAGGTCGACGCGTCCAAACTCGACAGCAAAAAAGCCGTCGAACTCATGACCCAGGCCGGACTGCTCTGATTGCTGCCTGAAACCCTGCCGCCGGGTATCGCGCAAACGTTGCCCGCCCGCTCCTCTCGACGCTCCCGTGGCCTGTTTAAAGGCCGCGGCGGCGCGTGGGTGACCGGTTTATCCGTATTGGTTTCGCTGCTGGCGCTGCTGCCGATTGCCTTTGTGATCGGCGTGTCCTGGCAGATTGGCTGGGCGCAGATTGCCGCGCTGGTGCTGCGGCCGCGCGTTGGCGAGCTGCTGGTCAACACCGTATTGCTGGTGCTGATCACCCTGCCCTTATGCGTGGTGTTGGGCGTCGCGCTGGCCTGGCTCACGGAGCGCAGCAACCTGCCCGGACGGAGGGCGTGGTCGCTATTGGCCGTCGCACCGCTGGCGGTGCCGGCATTTGTGCACAGCTACGCCTGGGTCAGCCTGGTGCCGTCGATTCACGGCCTGCCGGCTGGCGTGCTGGTGTCGGTGATTGCCTATTTCCCGTTTCTCTACTTGCCGGTGGCGGCGACCCTACGCAGGCTAGACCCCGCCATCGAAGACGTGGCCGAATCCCTCGGGCTCAAGCCGTGGGCGGTGTTTTTCCGGGTGGTGGTGCCGCAACTGCGCCTGGCGATCTGCGGCGGTGCGCTGCTGGTGGGCCTGCACTTGCTGGCCGAATACGGCCTGTACGCGATGATCCGTTTTGACACCTTCACCACGGCGATCTTCGATCAGTTCAAATCCACCTTCAATGGCCCGGCGGCGAACATGCTCGCCGCCGTGCTGGCGCTGTGCTGCCTGGCGATGCTCACCGCCGAGTCGGCCGCCCGGGGTAATGCCCGCTACGCCCGTGTCGGCTCGGGCAGCGCGCGGGAACAACGGATCGTACGATTGAACGCGGGCACCACCGCCCTCGCTCTGGGTTTGCAAACCGCGACCTGCCTGCTGGCCCTCGGCGTGCCGCTGATCACCTTGGGCAAATGGCTGATTGCCGGTGGCCGCGAGGTCTGGCAACTGGGGGAATTGCTGCCGGCGCTGGAGCAAACCCTGTTGTTGGGCATCGCCGGTGCGGTGCTGACCACCTGCGCAGCCGTGCCGATTGCCTGGCTGTCGATTCGTGCACCGGGCCGCTTGCAACGGGTGCTGGAAAGCTGCAACTACATCACCAGCTCGCTGCCCGGCATTGTCGTGGCGCTGGCCCTGGTGACCGTGACCATCCACTTCGCCCGGCCGATCTACCAGACCACCATCACCGTGCTGCTGGCCTATATGCTGATGTTCCTGCCACGGGCGCTGGTGAGCTTGCGCGCCGGCATCGCCCAGGCGCCGGTGGAGCTGGAAAACATGGCCCGCAGCCTCGGCCGCTCCCCCGGCCGGGCCTTGTGGCTGATCACCTTGCGCCTCGCCGCACCGGGTGCTGCCGCCGGCGCCGCGCTGGTGTTCCTGGCAATCACCAACGAGCTGACCGCCACCCTGTTGCTCGCCCCCAACGGCACACGCACCCTGGCCACGGGCTTCTGGGCCATGACCAGTGAAATCGACTACGCAGCCGCAGCGCCCTATGCGCTGCTGATGATCCTGCTGTCGCTGCCGCTGACCGGTCTTCTTTATCACCAATCCAAACGCACGGCTGGCCGATGAACGCTCTCGAACTCACCGCGATCTGCAAATCCTTCGGCACCCAACGCGCCCTGGAAAACATCAACCTGTCGGTGCCCACCGGCAGCCGGACAGTTATCGTCGGGCCTTCCGGCTCGGGCAAAACCACCTTGCTGCGGATGATTGCCGGTTTCGAGTTCCCCGATTCCGGCAGCCTCACCCTCAATGGCCAGGTGCTGGTGGATGACAAGCACGAAGTACCGGCCCATCAACGCCTGATCGGCTACGTGCCGCAAGACGGCGCGTTGTTCCCGCACATGACGGTGGCCGACAACATCGGCTTCGGCCTCAACGCCAAGGGCGATGCCCGGCAACTGCGAATTGCCGAACTGATGGACAGCGTGGCGCTCGACGCGAACATGGCCAAGCGTTGGCCCCATGAACTCTCCGGCGGCCAGCAACAGCGTGTGGCGCTGGCCCGGGCACTGGCGCAGCAGCCCCGGCTGATGTTGCTGGATGAACCCTTTTCAGCACTGGACACCGGCTTGCGCGCGGCGATGCGCAAGATGGTCGCCAGGCTGCTGGAAGACGCGGGCGTGACCACCATTCTGGTAACCCATGACCAGAGCGAAGCGCTGTCATTCGCCGATCAGTTGGCCGTGATGCGTCAGGGTTGCCTGGTGCAATCCGGCAATCCCATGGACCTGTATCAGTTTCCCAGGGACGAGCAGACCGCCCTGTTTCTCGGCGATGCCGTGCTGATGCCCGCCCGGATCGAAGGGGGCTGGGCGCATTGCGACCTGGGCCGCATCCCGGTCAACAGCCAGGGCAACCACGCGTTGGCGCAGATCATGTTGCGTCCCGAGCAACTGCACATCAGCCTGGGCGAGGCAGACGCCTCCGGCTGCCAGGGCGTGGTGACCGAGCGTGACTTTGGCGGCAACACCTGCACCCTGACCGTGGCGTTGCAATCGGGCACAGGCCGATCCTTGCTGGTGCGCAGTTCCGGCCTGCAGGCGCCGCCCACCGGCAGCGCCGTGCACCTGACCACCGTGGGCCGGGCGCATGTATTGACGGCCCTCAGTCCCAGCTAAGTTTCGTGCCGTACCTTCTCCCCTGCGCCACTTGCCGCGCACAGGAGAGGTAACCCCGATGAATGCCACAGCAGCCCGTTGGCTGAACAAAGTGCCCGAGGTGACGCTGTCATTCTGGGTGATCAAGGTGATGTCGACGACCGTGGGCGAAACCGGCGCCGACTTTCTCGCCGTCGACGCCGGGTTCGGCGCCGGCTGGACCAGCCTCGGCATGGCAACCCTGCTGGCGATCGCGCTGTTCTGCCAATTGCGCACCAAGGCCTACACCCCCTGGATCTACTGGCTGACCGTGGTGCTGGTGAGCATCGTCGGCACGCAGATCACCGACATCCTCACCGACAAACTCGACGTCAGCCTCTACACCAGCACGGCGATTTTCTCGGTGTTGCTGGCGGTCAATTTCCTGGTCTGGTACCGGGCGGAACACACCCTGTCGATCCGCGCCATCGTCACCCCGCGCCGGGAATTGTTCTATTGGGCCACGGTGCTTTGCACCTTTGCCCTCGGCACTGCCGCCGGCGACCTGGCCACTGAAGCACTGGGCCTGGGGTTCACCCTTGGCGCCGTGATCTTCGCAGCTCTGATCGCCGCCACGCTGCTGGCCTGGCGCATGGGGGCCAACGTGGTGCCGGCCTTCTGGATCGCCTACATCCTCACCCGTCCGTTCGGTGCGTCCCTGGGCGACTTGCTGACCCAGGCCAAGACCTATGGCGGCCTGGGCATGGGCGCCACCTGGACCAGCGCGATCTTCCTCTGCGTCATCGTCCTGCTGGTGGCCGCAGCCCAAATCAGCGTCGGCCATCGCAAATCCATCACTCAATAAACCCGTCAGGAAAATCATCATGCGCTTCGCACACACCCTTATTCGTCACGCGGCCATCGTCTCGTCGATCTTCTTGCTGAGCATCGCTGCCGGCTGCTCGAAACCTGCCGACAAGCCTGCCGCCGCCACCGGCAATGCCGTGGCGACCCTGAACCAGGCGGGCTCGAAACTGGGCGACCTGAGCGAGTTCCGCGCCATCGCTGCGGACGTGACCGCCCTCGTCAACAAGAATGACCTGATCGGCGCCAAAGCCCGGATCAAAGACCTGGAAACCACCTGGGACTCGGCCGAAGCCGGGATCAAACCGCGCGCCGCCAGCGACTGGCATGTAGTGGACAAAGCCATCGACCACGCCCTGGACGCGCTGCGTGCCGGCAGCCCGAACCAGGCCGACTGCAAGGCCGCCATGGGCACGCTGATGCAAGCGTTTGACTCGATGAAAGCCAAGCCCTAACCCCACGGCGGACAAACCGCCCCATCGGTGCTTCACTACAGGCGCGACGGTCACCACCCTCGCGCCTCTTTCATGCAGGAGCGCTACATGCGGATATTGCTGGTCGAAGACGACCCGATGATTGGCGACGCGATCCAGCGCGCCCTCACCGACGCGAGCTATGCCGCCGACTGGGTCAAGAACGGCCTCACCGGCCTCGCCGCACTGGACACCCACGCCTACGACCTGGTGTTGCTGGACCTCGGCCTGCCCGGCAAGGACGGCCTCGACGTGCTGGCCAGCATTCGCGCGCGCAACAACCCGGTGCCCTTGCTGATCATCACCGCCCGGGACAGCCTCGACGACCGGCTGCGTGGCCTCGACGGTGGCGCTGACGACTACCTGCTCAAACCCTTCGACATGGCCGAACTGCTCGCTCGCATGCGCGCGGTGTTGCGGCGCAAGGGCGGCGCCGCCCTGCCCTTGCTGGGAAACGGCGTGGTCTCGCTGGACTTGCTCTCCAAGCAGGCCAGCACGGACGAACACAGCGGCGTGGCCCTCTCCAGCCGCGAGTTCGCGCTGTTGCAAGCCTTGTTGATCCGCCCGGGGGCGATCCTCTCGCGCAGCGAACTCGAAGACCGCCTGTATGGCTGGGGCAATGAGGTGGAAAGCAACGCCATCGAGTTTCTGATTCACGCCCTGCGGCGCAAGTTGGGCAGCCACGTCATCAAGAACGTCAGGGGCATGGGATGGATGGTTTCAAAAAACGTTTGACCGAGTCGGTCCAGCTCAGGCTCTCCGTGGCCCTGGCCCTGGCGATTCTGCTGGTGGCCGCCCTCGCCAGTGTGTTCGCGTTCGTCTCGGCCTTCGATGAGGCCCACGAACTGCAGGACGATACGCTGCGCCAGGTGGCGGTGCTGTTCGACCGCCAGCAGATGACGATGCGCTATCCCGAAGGCCAGGGCATCGAAGGCGATGACGAAGAGTCACGGGTGATCATTCAGTACCTGGCTGACGGCAAGCAGGCCTTGGCTGGAGACGATGAGGTGATCCCGCTGCCGCTGCCCACCACCCTGGCCGATGGCTTGTCCACGGTCGAGGTCGGTGGCGAAGCGTTTCGCGTGCTGGTCCGCACCACCGCGCGCGGCGAGCGCATTGCTGTCGCCCAGGAAACCGGCGGGCGCGACAAGGACGCCCGCGAGAGCGCCTGGCGCAGCTTGTTGCCGTTTCTGATCCTGTTTCCGGTATTGCTGTTGGTGGTCGGCGACCTGGTGCGCAAGCTGTTTCGCCCCATCGCCAGCCTGGCGGCAGAAATCGACCAGCGTGCCGAACAGGAACTGCACCCGATTGATGAACAGCATTTGCCCACCGAGGTACGCCCGTTTGTCATCGCCATCAACCGCCTGCTCGAACGGATTGCGCAGTCCATGGACAGCCAGCGCCGCTTTGTCGCCGACGCCGCCCATGAGCTTCGCTCGCCGATGACGGCACTGTCGCTGCAAGCCGAGCGACTGGCGGCCAGCGAGATGCCAACGCAAGCCCGCGAACGCCTGCTGCCGTTGATTCGAGGCATCGAGCGCGGGCGCAAATTGATCGATCAGTTGTTAACCCTGGCCGCCGCGCAATCCACCGCAAACCGGCCACTGGCAGCCGTGTCCGTGCACGCGGTGTATCGCCAGGTGCTGGAAGACCTGCTGCCATTGGCCGAGCGTAAACGCATCGATATCGGCGTGGAGAGCATCGAGGACGTACAGGTCATCATTAACGAACTGGACCTGTTCACCCTGGTCAAGAACCTGGTGGATAACGCAATCCGCTACACCCCCGAGGGCGGTCGGGTCGACCTGTCGGTAGAGCGGGTGCTGGGCTCTGCGCGGTTGCAGGTCAAGGACACCGGGCCGGGAATTGCGGCGGATGAACACGCACGGGTGTTTGATCCGTTTTATCGCAGCCTGGGGACTGAAGAAGCCGGCTCCGGGCTGGGACTTTCGATCGTCAAGGCGATCGCCGAGCGAACCGGAGCACGGGTGCAAATGGGCTTCACCGATGAAATCAACCACACCGGGTTGTGTATCACGGTGAGCCTTGCCGGTGAGCGCTAGGCCAGGTGCTTCTGGAAAAAGTGGCGCTTGTGCCCTGGCGGGTAGTCGGCAATATGCCCGAACTCGCTAAAGCCCAGTTTTCGATAAAACCCGGGCGCCTGGAAGCTGAAGGTGTCCAGCCAGATCCCCGCACAGCCTTTCTCCCGTGCCAGGTCCTCAGCCGTGCGCATCAGGCGTGAACCGGTGCCTTGGGTGCGCATTGACTCAGGCACGCTCAAGAGCTCAACGAACATCCAACCATAGGCAATTTTGCCGTAGAGGCCGCCCACCACTTCCTGGCTGCCAGGATCACGCAGCAACAGCCCGAAGGTTTCAAACGGGTTCTCGCCGCATTGGCTGATGTTGTATTCCCTCAGCGGTTGGAGGATGGCCTGGCGCTCTTGCTCCGTAACGTCGAAAGACAACTCTATCGCTAACGCCATCTCAATCTCCCTGATGTGAATGCCCAATCCTGCTGACATTACCAGCGATTGCCACTTGTCGCATACGGGACAGTCTTTGCGCCCTCAGCTACACACAGGTCGCAACCGCCCCAAGGCAAACACGTCGCCGCCGGTACTCTGGAGTGACCACCCGGGAGATTTCCAATGACACTACGCGCTTGCTTGGCCACTCTATTGGTACTGACCGCCTCCACTGCTTTTGGCGCCCCCCGCTACGATCACCTGTATGCGTTCGGTGACAGCTACTCCGACAATGGCGCGGGTGAACGCTTCACCAAAACCCTGGCCACGCAGAAGGTCAAGGATGCGCAGGAACTGCCCGGCTCGTTGTATTGGAAAGGCCGCTGGAGCAATGGCCCGACGGCCGTCGAGAACCTGGCTCACGCCTTGAAAACACCCTTGACCGACTACGCAGTGGGCGGCGCCAAGAGTGGCAACGGTAACTACTACGCCTGGATGGAGCCCGCCCGTGACACTGGCGTTTTGGGGCAAGTCGCTGATTACCTGAAGGCCGCCAAGGCACACGCAGCGGACCCGAAGGCGCTGTATTTCATTTTCATCTCGGCCAACGACTTTTTTGAATGGGCGGATTTCTCGCACCCGGAATCGGTTGCCGTGCTCAGTCAGAACAGCGTGGCGAACATCCAGAAGGCCACCGAGACGCTGATCGCCGCCGGTGCGAAGCAGGTGATGGTGGTGGGCACGACGGACTTGAGTCATGTGCCGGCCGTGGTGCAGGGCAATCAGGTGGAGAATGCCAAAAGCTACCAGCAGGCGCTCGAACAAAAACTGCCGGTGGTGCTGAGCGCATTGGCTAAAGCGCATCAGGTCAGTATCAGTTACTTCGACCACGTGGCATTCAGCGACAAGCTGCGCGCAGCACCCGGGGTTGCGGGGTTGAAAGACCTGGATGCGCCATGCCAACACACCTATCCGGACGTGAAACCCGTGTGTGAAAACCCGGACGCGCATTACTACTGGGATGAATGGCACCCGACGCGCAAGGTGCATGCACTGGCGGCGCAGGCGATGTTTGAAACGCTGAAGGCCAGCCGCTGACAGCAACCCGTTTTCAGGCGGGCGCCGCTGTCGCCTGCCGATACTGGCGCGGTGTAAACCCGGTCAACGCCTTGAACTGCCGGGTAAACGCACTGTGGTCGGTATAACCACACTGCAGCGCCACTTCAGTGATCGGCATCTCGGTATGCAGCAGGAGGTGCGCATGTTCCAGGCGCACCTTCTGGATCATCTGGCGCGGCGTCAGGTGGAACACGCGCTTGCAGTAGCGCTCCAGCTGCGCCACTGAAATCCCGGCAATCCGCGTCAGTTCACCCAACGTGACACGCCGATTGAAGTGCGCCCGAATGTACTCATCCACCGCCGCCAGGCGTTGATAGGCCGGGTGGGTTTCACTGGCGGTTTGCAGGTCGACCGAGATGCCCGCCAGGCCGATGATCGCGCCATCGCGGTTATACAGCGGCCATTTGTGCGTCAGGCACCAACCCGGCTCGCGGGTGCCGTACAGGTGCAATTCCAACTGGTCTTCCAAAACAAACCCCTGCTCCAGAACCCGCCGATCCTGTTCGGTATAGCCGGGCCCCAACTGCGCAGGAAATACCTCGGCGCTGGTTTTCCCGAGCAACGGTTGCAGGTGCTTCAACCCGCACCGCTGCACCAGCGTGCGGTTGGCCAATACGTAGCGCGCCTGGTCGTCCTTGATAAAGATCGCGGCATTGGGAATCACGTCGAGCATCGGCAATAACAGCCCTACACCGGCCAGTAATTCTTCAATGGTGTGCGGGCGGTGGGTCTCGCTCCCTTGGCAAAGGGTCGCGAACGCGCTCTGCATCATGACGCTCTCTCCTGCATTTTGCGGATAGGCCAGGCGCCCGGCGGGCGGTGCCTGGCAAGCAGATTGCCGCATGAGCGGCGGCGTGTCGAGTGTTCGCCATTGTGCTGATTTCGTCATCGCAGCCTGCGCAAAACATCAATCGCGGCGCCGTTGATGGGTTCACTGTAGGGCCACTGCATGCCTATCCAATAACCCACAAGAAGGCGCCGTCATGTCAGCCCAAGGCAAGTTCAAGAAACAGCTTTCATTGATCGACCTCACCTTTATCGGACTGGGAGCGATCTTCGGTTCGGGCTGGCTGTTCGCGGCCAGTCACGTGTCTGCCATCGCCGGGCCGGCGGGGATTTTTTCCTGGTTGCTGGGCGGGTTCGCCGTGCTGCTGCTGGGCATTGTGTACTGCGAACTGGGGGCGGCATTGCCCCGCGCCGGTGGCGTGGTGCGCTACCCGGTTTACTCCCATGGCCCGCTGCTGGGCTACCTGATGGGCTTTATCACGCTGATCGCGTTCTCAAGCCTGGTGGCGATTGAAGTGGTCGCTTCGCGCCAATACGCCGCGGCGTGGTTTCCCGAGTTGACGCAGGCGGGTACCAGCAACCCGACGATCCTTGGCTGGTTCGTGCAGTTTGCGCTGCTCTCGCTGTTTTTCGCCCTCAACTACCGCAGCGTGAAGACCTTCGCCATGGCCAATAACCTGGTCAGCGTGTTCAAGTTCATCGTGCCGCTGTTGGTGATCGGCGTGCTGTTCACTTTCTTCAAGCCAGAGAATTTCCACGCCCAGGGCTTCGCGCCGTTCGGCCTGTCGGGCATTGAAATGGCCGTGTCCGCCGGCGGGGTGATTTTCGCTTACCTGGGCCTGACGCCGATCATCTCGGTGGCCAGCGAAGTGAAGAACCCGCAGCGCACCATTCCAATTGCGTTGATCCTCTCTGTACTGCTCTCCACTGCGATCTACGTGTTGTTGCAGACCGCATTCCTCGGCGGCATTCCCACTGAAATGCTCGCCAATGGTTGGGCCGGCGTCGCCAAGGAACTGGCCCTGCCGTATCGCGATATCGCCCTCGCGTTGGGCGTGGGTTGGCTGGCGTATCTGGTGGTCGCTGACGCCGTGATCTCCCCCAGCGGTTGCGGCAACATCTACATGAACGCCACGCCACGGGTGATCTACGGCTGGGCGCAAACCGGGACCTTCTTCAAGGTCTTCACGCGCATCGACGAAAAGTCCGGCATCCCGCGCCCGGCGCTGTGGCTGACCTTTGGCCTGTCGGTGTTCTGGACGCTGCCCTTCCCGTCGTGGGAAGCGCTGATCAACGTGGTGTCTGCCGCGCTGGTGTTGAGCTACGCCGTGGCGCCGGTGTCCGTTGCCGCACTGCGCCGCAATGCGCCTGACCTGCCGCGCCCGTTCCGGGTCAAGTGGATGGGTGTGCTCGGCCCGCTGTCGTTCATCATCGCCGCGCTGATCGTCTACTGGTCCGGCTGGAGCACCGTGTCGTGGCTGCTCGGCCTGCAAATCCTGATGTTCGTGGTGTACCTGCTGTGCGGGCGTTTTGTGCCGACCCTGCACCTGAGCCTGGGCCGGCAGGTGCGCTCCTCTGCCTGGCTGATCGGCTTCTACGCCGCGACCATCATCCTGTCGAAACTCGGCAGCTTTGGTGGCCTGGGCATCCTCAGTCACCCCTTCGACACGCTGGTAGTAGCGGCTTGTGCACTGGGTATTTATTACTGGGGCGCGGCCACCGGCGTACCGGCCCACCTGGTTCGCCTGGAAACCGAAGATGACGAAAGCGAAGTGCCTGAGCCCGCCATCGGCCGAGTGCAGCTTGCTTCCTGAACGTCAGCCCACCACTGAATGGATAGCGCTATGAAACGAGTTCACATCATTGACTCCCACACCGGCGGCGAACCCACGCGCCTGGTGATGACCGGTTTTCCCGAGCTTGCCGGCGAGACCATGGTTGACAAGCTCGACGACCTGCGCACTCGGCATGACCAATGGCGCAGGGCGTGCCTGCTGGAACCCCGTGGCAACGATGTGCTGGTGGGCGCGCTGTATTGCGCACCGGTCTCGGCCGATGCCACCTGCGGCGTGATTTTCTTCAATAACGCCGGCTACCTCGGCATGTGCGGCCACGGCACCATCGGCCTGGTTGCCTCGTTGCATCACCTGGGGCACATCGCGCCGGGCGTGCACAAGATCGACACGCCAGTCGGCCCGGTCAGCGCCACGTTGCATGCAGACGGCGCGGTGACCCTGCGCAATGTGCCCGCCTATCGTTATCGCCAGCAGGTGCCGGTGGACGTGCCAGGGCATGGACGGGTCTACGGCGACATCGCCTGGGGCGGCAACTGGTTCTTCCTGGTTTCCGAGCACGGGCATGTGCTGCACATGGACAACGTCGAAGCCCTGACCGATTACACCTGGGCGATGCTCAAGGCCCTTGAGGCCCAGGGCATCCACGGCGAAGACGGCGCCTTGATCGACCATATCGAACTGTTCGCCGACGACGACCAGGCCGACAGCCGCAACTTCGTGATGTGCCCGGGCAAAGCCTACGACCGCTCGCCCTGCGGCACCGGCACCAGCGCCAAGCTGGCGTGCCTGGCGGCCGATGGAAAACTCGCCGCCGGTGAACCGTGGGTGCAGGCCAGCATCACCGGCAGCCGCTTCGAAGGCAGTTATGAATGGGAAGGCGAGCGTGTGCGCCCTTCCATCACCGGCCGCGCCTACATGACCGCCGACAGCGTATTGCTGATCGACGAACAGGATCCCTTCGCGTGGGGCATCTGAACCGCCCCCGCTACTTCAATCAACCTGGAGCTGAAACCATGAATACCACGATCTTCACTGGCTGCATCCCTGCCCTGATGACCCCGTGCACCGCCGAGCGCAAACCGGATTTCGACGCACTGGTCGCCAAGGGCCGCGAACTGATCGATATCGGCATGAGCGCGGTGGTGTACTGCGGCTCCATGGGTGACTGGCCGTTGCTGACAGAAGCCGAGCGTCAGGAAGGCGTGGCGCGACTGGTAGCCGCCGGCGTACCAACCATCGTCGGCACCGGCGCGGTCAACAGCCGTGAAGCAGTGGCCCACGCGGCGCATGCGGCGAAGGTCGGCGCCCACGGCTTGATGGTCATCCCGCGCGTGCTGTCCCGAGGCGCCTCGGCGACTGCGCAAAAAGACCACTTTGCGGCCATCCTCAAGGCGGCGCCGAACCTGCCGGCGGTGATCTACAACAGCCCTTACTATGGCTTCGCCACCCGTGCCGACCTGTTCTTTGAACTGCGCCGCGAGTACCCGAACCTGATCGGCTTCAAGGAATTCGGCGGCGCTGCAGACCTGCGTTACGCGGCCGAGCACATCACCTCCAAGGACGATGACGTGACCTTGATGGTCGGCGTGGATACCCAGGTGGTCCACGGTTTCGTCAACTGCAACGCCACCGGCGCGATCACCGGCATCGGCAACGCGCTGCCACGGGAAGTGCTGCAACTGGTGGCCCTGAGCAAGAAAGCCGCCAAGGGTGACGCCACCGCACGTCGCCAGGCACGGGAACTGGAGTCGGCGCTGGCGGTGCTGTCGTCCTTCGACGAAGGCTGCGACCTGGTGCTGTTTTACAAGCACCTGATGGTGCTGAACGGCGACAAGGAATACACCCTGCACTTCAACGAAACCGACGCCCTCAGCGATGCCCAGCGTCGGTATGCCGAGAACCAGTACGCGTTGTTCCGCCAGTGGTACGCCAACTGGTCGGCCGAGCAGAACATCGCTTAAAAATATTCAAGGCAGAAAAGATCAAATGTGGATTCTCTTTGCCAAGCCCATCTTTACTTTCAGGACTACGCCATGACTCTGACGGGCACCATGCTGATTGGTCAGCACTCCATTCCAGGCAGCCGCGAGGCAATCCGGGCGATCAATCCTGCCACCAATATTGCACTGGAACCCGCCTACGCTGGCGGCACCGCCGAGCATGTCGAACAAGCCTGCGCGCTGGCATGGAGTGCCGTCGATAGCTATCGCGAAACGCCGTTGGCGGCTCGCGCCGAGTTCCTGGAAACCATCGCCAACGAAATCGAAGCACTGGGCGATGAGTTGATTGAGCGGGCGATGGCTGAGACCGGCCTGCCGCGCCCACGTATCCAGGGCGAACGCGGGCGCACCTGCCAGCAGTTGCGCGCCTTTGCCCGCACCGTGCGCGCGGGTGAATGGCTGGATGTGCGGGTAGATACTGCGCAACCGGATCGCCAGCCCTTGCCCCGTTCAGACCTGCGTCAACGCCAGGTGCCGTTGGGGCCGGTGGCGGTGTTCGGCGCGAGTAATTTCCCGCTGGCATTCTCGGTGGCGGGCGGTGATACGGCATCAGCACTGGCGGCCGGTTGCACGGTGATCGTGAAGGCGCACAGCGCGCATCCTGGCACCAGTGAACTGGTCGGGCGCGCGGTGGCCAAGGCCGCTCAGCAATGTGGCCTGCCTGAAGGTGTGTTTTCGCTGTTATATGGCTCGGGACGTGAAGTGGGCATCGCGCTGGTCTGCGATCCGCGTATCAAGGCCGTGGGTTTCACCGGTTCGCGCAGCGGTGGTATCGCGTTGTGCGAGGCGGCCCAGGCGCGTCCTGAGCCGATCCCGGTGTATGCGGAGATGAGCTCGATCAATCCGGTTTATCTGTTTCCTGGCGCGTTGAGCGCGCGAGGTGAAGCGTTGGCGCAAGGGTTTGTCGCGTCCCTGACCCAAGGGGCCGGCCAGTTCTGCACCAACCCCGGACTGGTGATTGCTGTTGCGGGGCCGGCGCTGGACCACTTCACCGAAACTGCTGCCCATATGCTTCAACGCAGCGCTGCCCAGACCATGCTCACACCGGGGATCTTCAAGGCTTACGAAGACGGTGTCAGCGCCATGGCCAAGCATGCTCGGCTCGCGGGTACCGGGTTGGCGGCGCAAGGCCCGAACCAAGGGCAGGCCCATTTGTTTATTGCCCAGGCTCGGGACTTTCTCGCCAATCACAGCTTGCAGGCCGAGATATTCGGCGCCGCATCCTTGATCGTGCAATGTGCCGATGCCGATGAAGTCCGCCAGGTCAGCGAGCACCTGGAAGGCCAATTGACCGCCACTCTGCATCTGGATGACGACGATCTGGAAACCGCCCGCGCGTTGCTGCCGACCCTGGAACGCAAGGCCGGCCGCCTGCTGGTCAATGGTTGGCCGACCGGTGTTGAAGTGTGTGATGCGATGGTGCACGGCGGGCCTTTCCCGGCCACCTCAGACTCGCGCACGACGTCGGTGGGTACCGCTGCCATCCTGCGATTCCTGCGGCCGGTGTGCTACCAGGATTTCCCGGATGGCTTGCTGCCGACCGCGCTTCAACACGGCAATCCATTGCTGCTGCGCCGCTTGCTCGACGGTCAGAGAGAAGCCTAGGCCATGACCAATAACGTCATTCCAGACATCGCTGTGGTCGGCGCCGGAATCATTGGTGTCGCCTGCGCGCTGCAACTGGCACGCCAAGGCCGGCGAGTGGTCATCATCGACCAGCAGGAACCCGGCCATGGCGCCTCGTTCGGCAATGCCGGTCACCTGGCGACCGAGCAAGTGTTTCCCATCGCGGATGCGTCCATCCTTACGCGCTTGCCGGCCATGCTGATGGACCCGATGGGGCCGCTGCGCCTGGACTGGAAATACATGCCGCGCGCGCTGCCGTGGTTCACCCGCCTGGTGTTGAACCTGCGCCCGGCGGCATTCCAGCGTACGGTCGCAGGCATCCGTGCACTTAATGAAAGCAGCCTGGGCGCCTGGCACCGGCTGCTGGACAGTATCGATCGCCCCGACCTGATGCGCGAAGACGGCTCGCTGCTGATCTTCGAGCGCCCCGATTCGCGGCAAGCCATCGACGCGTTGCAGGCTCGCATGCGCCAGCAAGAAGTGCCGGTGGATTACTGGCAGGCCAGCGCGGTGCAGGAGGTGGCGCCGCAACTCAGCGACGGGATTCAGGGCGCGTTGTTCTATCCACGTACCGGGCACTTCCTCGATCCCTACCGGGTGGTGTGCGAGCTGATGGAAGCGGCCAAGGCCAGTGGGGTGCAATTTCTCAAGCGCCAGGTAGTGGGCGGGAAGCTGGACGAGCACGGTGTCTCGCTGATGACCGGCCAAGGTGCAGTGGCGGCGCGTCAGGTGTTGATCGCCTGCGGTGCGCATTCGGCCAAATTGACCGCGGCACTGACCGGTAAAAAGGTCCCGCTGGACACTGAACGTGGCTATCACCTGATGCTGGCGCATGAGCATGGGCGGCTACCTTTTGCGGTTACGTCATTGGAGCGCAAGTTCATCATGACGCCCATGACCGACGGGCTGCGGTTGGCAGGCACGGTCGAATTCGCAGGCCTTGATCGCCCACCGAACATGGAGCGCGCGTGGCAGCTGCATCGGCTGAGCCAGGGGCTGTTTCGTCGGGATTTGAATGCTGAGGACGCGACACCCTGGATGGGGTTTCGCCCTTCGTTGCCGGACTCGCTGCCGATTATCGACAAGGTGTGCGAGGGCAAGGTGTTGCTTGCGTTTGGGCATCAGCACTTGGGGCTGACGCAGGCGGCGGTGACGGCGCAGTTGATTGGCCAATTGGTGTCGCCCGCGTTTTTCAGCCAGGACTTGCCGGCGCTGGAACCCTATCGACTGAGTCGTTTCTGACCGCAGCGGCACCTATCTACGGTGCCGCCCTTCTGTCGCCGCTACTTAGCGATAGCGTTCCAGCCAGTGAGCGTAAGGCGCGGGCAAGGTCCAGGACGACTTCTCAACACCCAGTTCCTTGGCCGCAAAGTACGCCCAGTGTGGATCGGCCAAATGTGCACGCCCCACCGACACCAGGTCGAGTTGCCCGGCCTGCAACGCGCCTTCTGCCAGTTGCGGCGTACCAAAGCCCCAGGCGGACGTCACCGGCAAACCGGCTTCGCGACGTACGCGCTCGGCGATTGGCCCCATAAATGCCGGCCCCCACGGAATGTTCGCATCGGGTGTGGAAAAGCCAACGCTGACGCTCAGCAAGTCCAGGCCACCGGCCTTGAAACGACGGGCCAGCTCGATGGATTCCGTCAGGGTCTGCTCGTCGCGGCCGTCATATTCAATCACGCCAAAACGTGCGGTCAGTGGCAGGTTTTCCGGCCATACCTCGCGCACTGCAGCGAGGGTTTCCAGCAGGAAACGGCTGCGGTTATCGAAGCTGCCGCCGTAGGCATCGGTACGTTGGTTGGAATGCTCAGAGAAGAAGCTCTGGCCCAGGTAACCGTGGGCAAAGTGCAGTTCAATCCATTCAAAACCAGCGTCACGGGCACGGCGAGCAGCATCGACGAAGTCCTGGCGAACCCGTGCGATGTCTTCCAGGGTCATGGCGCGGGGAACATTCGGCAGGTGCGCGCCAAAAGGGATGGCCGACGGTGCAATCGTCTGCCATGACCGGGCATCGGAAGCCGGGATATGGTCATCCCCTTCCCACGGGCGATTGGAGCTGGCCTTACGGCCGGCGTGGCCAATCTGGATACCGGGCACCGAACCTGCGGCCTTGATGGCTTTGACCATGGGCACGAAGGCTTGCGCATGTGCGTCGCTCCAGATCCCCGCGCAGCCCGGCGTGATGCGCCCTTCTGGCGCTACAGCGGTCGCCTCGACCACCACCAGACCCGCGCCGCCCCGGGCCATACTGGCAAGGTGCACGTGGTGCCAGTCGTTGACGATGCCGTCGTCAGCCATGTACTGGCACATCGGCGGAATCGCGATCCGGTTGCGCAACGTAACGTCTTTCAGTGTGTAGGGTTCGAACAATGCAGACATAAGAGGGCTCCTGAAGAGAAAGGTTAACTTTCGATAGTTCGATGTTAATCGAACTATGGTGTCAAGCGATAGCCCTGTTATCATTCGCCCCATGCGAGCCTTCAAACACCCCAATGCCGAAGACCTGATTCTAGAACGCGTGCTATACGCGTTGAGTGACCCTGTTCGACTGGAAATCGTACGTTGCCTGGCTGGAGTGACCGAAGCCACCTGCGGCGAACTGGACGGCGGACGACCAAAATCCAGCATGTCCCATCACTTCCGGGTGTTAAGGGATGCGGGGCTTGTACATACCCGCAGCGTGGGTACGACGCATATGAACTCGTTGCGCACTGATGTAATGGACAGCCGGTTTCCGGGGCTGGTCCAGGCGATCCTTTCCCAGCAATAAGCAAGCACGCGGTGGTGGCGCCTTTTTCTACGCCGGCCATCGCTAAAAGCGAAATGTCTTGCGACTGTTTTGCACTATCGGCAGTGCCTGCCCGGTGATTATCGTGCATGACTTTACGGTTACGCGACGCCGAGATCCCGCCTTGAACAACATCCCCGCTTTTTCCATACCTGTGATGCTGCGAAGCGCCGCCTTCGCGATTATTGCCCTTCTATTTGCCAATGCCGCCATTGCCGACACAGCCATGCCCTTGGGCCAGAAGTCGTTCGGGTCGTATCGCCTCGATACCTTGCAATGGCTGCGCGACCATCGCGACTTCCAGGGCACCGACAGGGAAGCTGAACTCAACTGGAATGCACCACAGGAATGGCGCCCGGCGGGCGCGCCCAAGCGCGGGATCATTCTGGTGCATGGCCTGGGCGACTCGCCATGGTCGTTTCACGATATCGGCAGCGCACTGGCCGCCCGCGGCTTCCTGGTAAGGACCGTGCTGCTGCCCGGCCACGGCACCCAACCGGCCGACATGCTGCAAGTGCGCATGGAAGACTGGCGCCGGGTAGTGGACGAACAGGCCGCGATACTGCGCGCAGAGGTGGGTGAAATTTACCTCGGCGGCTTCTCCACCGGCGCCAACCTGGTAGTCGACTACGCCTACAAGCACGACGACGTCGCCGGGCTGCTGCTGTTCTCCCCGGCGTTCCAGTCCAGCATGACCTACGACTGGCTGACACCCCTGATCAGTTGGGCGCGCCCATGGCTGTTGGCGCCAGACGCAAGCCGGCCACAGCAGAGCCTGGTGCGCTACATGACCGTCCCCACCAATGGCTTCGCCCAGTTCTACCGCAGCAGCCGAGTGGCCCGCCAGGAGCTCGAACATCGAACCTACGACAAGCCGGTGTTCATTGCCGTTGCAGCCCACGACTCAGTCCTGGATACGAACTACATACTGCAGACCTTCCAGCAGCGCTTCAGTAACCCCCACAGCCGCTTGGCCTGGTACGGCACACTGCCGGAGAGCGCCTGGGACACGCAGCGTGTAAAAGCGCGCACCGACTATCTGCCGGAGTTGCGGATCAGCCAGTTCTCGCACATGGGGTTGTTGTTTTCACCCGACAATGCGCTCTACGGCGAACAGGGCAGCCTGCGGTTTTGCTGGAACGGCCAGACGGAAGACGCCACCCGCGCCTGCGAACAGGGGTCAGAGGTGTGGTATTCGGACTGGGGTTATCGTGAAGCGGGCAAGATGCATGCGCGGTTGACGTTCAATCCGTATTTCAACTGGCAGCTTGGGGTGATTGATGAGGTGTTGGGCAACCTTGCCGTGGCGGGCGGGAAAGGTCGTACCGGCGCGACTCGACCCTAACCCATGCCCCGCCTTTAGCCATGGCCGGCTCAAGGCGCGAACAGGCCTGCCCGGGAGAGGATCCCGGCGCCAACACTGCATGGCATCATGCCGGGATGTATTGTCGCGGGAAAGCGATGCTGGCCGTCGGGAATGACGCGGACCTTGGGACCGCGCCTTTTCCTGTTAGCCCACCACCCAGACTTGATCCGTTATCGCTGACCACCGCCCTGACCACCGCCTGGGCCGCCCTCCTGGCCATGACCGTGACCGCCACCGCCACCGCCACCGCCACCACCCGGAGGCATGAATATCCAGCATCCCGACAAGGAAGACAGAAAAGCGACTACAACGACCGCCTTGACTACTCGATTCAAATTCATAACAACACTCTCTTTCAGAAATAATTCTCACCACTTATGACAGCTAGAAAATGAATTTCGTCATTTGTTTCGTGTAGTCACATAGTACTTATTGTGTTGTAAACGACACACATAATACCCATCACCGGTTGCTGCCGAGAGCCTCCCAGGCTACCCAGCGGTGACTGTAAGCCAAGATCGACAAAGGAGCTCAGTACCTTGGTTCGTGTCTGAATTTCACTTACCCAAAGTATTCCCAATGTTTGCCCAAACGACAGGCAACAAAAAAGGGCCCACCTTTCGGTGAGCCCTTCTAGACCGCCCAGCAGAGCGGATTTTGTTTGGTAGGCGCGATTGGACTCGAACCAACGACCCCCACCATGTCAAGGTGGTGCTCTAACCAACTGAGCTACGTGCCTGCTGTGAGGCGGCATTTTACGGAATTCCCGAGGGGTGTCAATACCTTTTTTGCAGCTAAGCCTATGAATATGCGAATTTTTTATTTGTGGCCAGCACAACGGTATTTTTCCGGTGGCTGGCAGCGGATTTTCAACTCAGGTAGGATCGGCGCACTCGTAAAAAATATAAAACAGAGGTTCCAGGATGGCGAACACCCCCTACCCCCAGTCGTATTACGCCGCGTCTGCGAATGCGGTACCTCCTCGCCCGGAGCTGCAAGGTGAAGTCGAAACCGATGTATGCGTGATCGGTGCCGGCTATACCGGGCTGTCCAGCGCGCTGTTCCTGCTGGAGAACGGTTTTCGCGTAACGGTGCTGGAAGCTGCCAAGGTGGGTTTTGGCGCGTCGGGCCGCAACGGCGGCCAGATCGTCAACAGCTACAGCCGTGATATCGATGTGATCGAGCGCAGCGTCGGCCCCAAGCAGGCGCAATTGTTGGGAGAGATGGCGTTTGAAGGCGGCAGGATCATTCGGGAGCGTGTGGCCAAGTATCAGATCCAGTGCGACCTGAAGGACGGCGGTGTGTTCGCCGCGCTGAACAGCAAGCACATGGGCCACCTGGAGTCGCAGAAGCGCCTATGGGAGCGCTACGGCCACACCCAGCTAGAACTGATGGACGAGCGCCGCATTCGTGAAGTGGTCGCCTGTGACAACTATGTGGGCGGCCTGCTGGACATGAGCGGCGGGCACATTCACCCGCTGAACCTGGCGCTGGGCGAAGCCGCAGCAGTTGAATCCCTCGGCGGCACGATCTACGAGCAGTCGGCGGCGATTCGCATTGAGCGTGGCGCCAATCCGGTGGTGCATACGGCACACGGCAAGGTCAGGGCCAAGTTCATTATTGTCGCGGGCAATGCTTACCTCGGGAACCTGGTGCCGGAGCTGGCGGCCAAATCGATGCCGTGTGGCACGCAGGTCATCACCACCGCGCCGCTGGGTGATGAGCTGGCGAAGACGCTGCTACCGCAGGATTACTGCGTGGAGGACTGCAACTATCTGCTGGATTACTACCGGCTGACCAGCGACAAGCGCCTGATCTTCGGCGGTGGCGTGGTGTATGGCGCGCGGGACCCGGCAAATATCGAGGCGATCATCCGGCCGAAGATGCTCAAGGCGTTCCCGCAGCTCAAGGACGTGAAGATCGACTACGCCTGGACCGGCAATTTCCTGCTGACCCTGTCGCGCCTGCCGCAGGTCGGTCGCCTGGGCGATAACATCTACTATTCCCAGGGCTGCAGCGGCCATGGCGTGACGTACACCCACTTGGCAGGCAAGGTGCTGGCGGAAGCACTGAGAGGCCAGGCAGAGCGTTTTGATGCGTTTGCCGACCTGCCGCACTACCCGTTCCCGGGCGGGCAACTGTTGCGTACGCCGTTTGCGGCGTTGGGGGCCTGGTATTACGGGCTGCGGGACAAGCTTGGGTTCTAATTCCGGATCGAGGGGCTGGCTTGCCGGCCCCTGCACATCAAGCACCGAGCCAAATCGCAGACACAAAAAACCCCGGTCTTTCGACCAGGGTCTTTGCTATCGATCCAACCAAGCCAGCGGCTTGCTTTGGCGTCTCAGGGCGTTCAGTGGGCCCTGGAACAGATATGGCGCAGCGGACGGGACTCGAACCCGCGACCCCCGGCGTGACAGGCCGGTATTCTAACCAACTGAACTACCGCTGCGTATCGCTCAGACTGCTGAAGTGTCACCTTCAACCGCCTTCAAACATCTGACTGATCAGCCTTGGCTGTTCAATCTCAAATCTGAAACATCAGACCTGGAAAATATGGCGCAGCGGACGGGACTCGAACCCGCGACCCCCGGCGTGACAGGCCGGTATTCTAACCGACTGAACTACCGCTGCGCGTCGGTGCAACCTTTAACGTTGCGTCTTGCCCTAGGGCAAAACTCTCAAGAAGTGGTGGGTGATGACGGGATCGAACCGCCGACCCTCTGCTTGTAAGGCAGATGCTCTCCCAGCTGAGCTAATCACCCTTTGCTTCGTTGAGGCCGCGAAATTTACGCAGGTAGCGGACCTAAGTCAATAGCCCGCTTGAAGTTTTTCTGAAAAAGACAAAATCACTTCAAGACGGTGACGCGCCCTACTCGCTGTAAATCATCTTCTTGCTCATGCCACCGTCGACGACGAACTCCTGGCCGGTGACAAACCCCGCATTGCGCGACAGCAACCACGCCACCATCGCCGCCACGTCTTCCACAGTGCCTACCCTGCCCGCCGGGTGCTGAGCGTGATCGGCGTCCGTCAGCGGCTCGGCGCGGCGTGCAGCCGGGTCACGCGCATCAATCCAGCCCGGGCTCACGGCATTGACTCGCACTTCTGGCCCAAGGCTGATGGCCAGCGCGTGGGTCAGGGCCAACAAACCACCCTTGCTCGCTGCGTAGGCTTCGGTGTCGGGCTCCGACTGACGGGCCCGGGTCGACGCCAGGTTAACGATGGCACCACCGTGAGCCCGCAAATACGGCGCACAGTGTTTGGCCAGCAACATCGGCCCACTGAGGTTCACCGCCAGCACCCGATTCCAGTAAGCCAGGTCGAGGCTTTCCAGAGTGATATTGCGTGGATCGGCCACGGCCGCGTTACACACCAGCGCATCCAGGCGCCCGAACTGGCCAAGCACCTCGGCCACGCCCAGGGCAACCTGCCGCTCATCCGCCACGTCCATGGTGATAAACCAGGCGTTGTCACCCAGCACTTTGGACACCTTGGAACCGCGCTCGCGGTCCAGGTCCGTGAGCACCACCTGCCAGCCTTCGCTGATCAACCAGGCAGCAATCCCCAGGCCGATGCCACGCGCCGCGCCGGTCACCAGCGCGACCCGTCCGTTACTGGCGGTTGCCGCCTCCATGGACCACTCGATCACAGGGCAGCCAACCCACGGGCCAGATCGGCCTGCAAGTCAGCAACGTCTTCCAGGCCCACGGCAACGCGGATCAGGCTGTCACGAATACCCGCTGCTTCACGCTCTTGCGGCGCCAGGCGACCGTGAGAGGTGGTGCTTGGGTGAGTGATGGTGGTCTTGCTGTCACCCAGGTTGGCGGTGATGGAGATCAGGCGGGTTGCATCGATAAAGCGCCAGGCGCCCTCTTTGCCACCCTTGACCTCGAAACTCACCACGGCGCCAAAACCACGCTGCTGGCGCTGGGCCAACTCGTGTTGCGGGTGGCTCTTGAGGCCGGCGTAGTGGACCTTCTCAATGCCATCCTGCTGCTCCAGCCACTCGGCCAGAGCCTGGGCGTTGGCGCAATGAGCTTTCATCCGCAGGCTCAAGGTTTCCAGGCCCTTGAGGAAAATCCAGGCATTGAACGGGCTCAGGGTCGGGCCGGCGGTGCGCAAGAAGCCCACCACTTCCTTCATCTGCTCGCTGCGGCCGGCAACCACGCCGCCCATGCAACGGCCCTGGCCGTCGATGAACTTGGTGGCCGAGTGCACAACGATGTCCGCGCCCAGCTTCAGCGGCTGTTGCAACGCCGGGGTACAGAAGCAGTTGTCGACGATCAGCATCGCGCCCTTGGCGTGCGCCACTTCGGCTAATGCGGCGATGTCTACCAGCTCGGCCAAAGGATTGGACGGTGACTCGACGAACAGCAATTTGGTGTTGGCCTTGATGGCCGCGTCCCAGCCGGACAGGTCCGCCAGCGGCACGTAGTCGACTTCAATGCCAAAGCGCTTGAAGTACTTTTCGAACAGGCTGATGGTCGAACCAAACACGCTGCGCGACACCAGCACGTGATCGCCGGCGCTGCACAGGCTCATGACCACCGCGAGAATCGCGGCCATGCCCGTGGCGGTGGCGACGGCTTGTTCGGCGCCTTCCAGCGCCGCGATACGCTCTTCGAACGCGCGCACGGTGGGGTTGGTGTAGCGCGAATAAACGTTGCCCGGCACTTCACCGGCAAAACGCGCAGCCGCGTCGGCCGCGGTGCGGAATACGTAGCTGGAGGTAAAGAACATCGGGTCACCGTGCTCACCTTCCGGGGTGCGGTGCTGGCCGGCGCGCACAGCCAGGGTATCGAAAGCTACGCCATCGAGGTCGCTATCCAGGCGACCGGCATCCCATTCCTGACTCATGCTCTACTCCTCAACTCAATGCTTTAAAAATCCAAACGCCCCCAGGCATAACCTGTATGAGCGAGCTTGCTCGCGAAGGGCTCAAGAACAGCGCGCTCATACAGAATGCCCGCGTTATCGTTGACGACCTTCGCGAGCAAGCTCGCTCCTACATTGTCAGCCACCGGTACCAGGGCCGGTGTCTACTCAGTTGTTATACAAGTCGATGATCGCGCTGACCGCCTGGGTCTTGATCTTCGAGGAATCGTTACGCGCCTGCTCGATCTTGTTCAGGTACGCCTCGTCGACATCGCCGGTGACGTACTTGCCGTCGAACACTGCGCAGTCGAACTCCTCGATCTTGATCTTGCCACCGCCAACCGCTTCGATCAGGTCCGGCAGGTCCTGGTAGATCAGCCAATCAGCGCCGATCAGGTCCGCAACGTCCTGGGTCGAACGGTTGTGGGCGATCAGTTCGTGGGCGCTCGGCATGTCGATGCCGTACACGTTCGGGTAACGCACGGCTGGCGCGGCGGAGCAGAAGTAAACGTTCTTCGCACCGGCCTCACGGGCCATCTGGATGATCTGCTTGCAAGTGGTGCCACGTACGATGGAGTCGTCCACCAGCATCACGTTCTTGCCGCGGAATTCCAGCTCGATCGCGTTGAGCTTCTGGCGTACCGACTTCTTGCGTGCTGCCTGGCCGGGCATGATGAACGTACGGCCGATGTAACGGTTCTTGACGAAGCCTTCGCGGAATTTCACGCCCAGGTGGTTCGCCAGTTCCAGCGCTGCGGTGCGGCTGGTGTCCGGAATCGGGATAACCACGTCGATGTCGTGATCCGGACGCTCGCGCAGGATCTTGTCCGCCAGCTTCTCACCCATGCGCAGACGCGCCTTGTACACCGAAACACCGTCGATGATCGAATCCGGACGCGCCAGGTAGACGTGTTCGAAAATGCACGGGGTGAGTTTCGGGTTCAGCGCGCACTGACGAGTGTGCAGCTTGCCGTCTTCAGTGATGTAGACCGCCTCGCCCGGCGCCAGGTCGCGGATCAGGGTGAAGCCCAGCACGTCCAGGGAAACGCTTTCGGAAGCGATCATGTACTCGACGCCTTCGTCGGTATGACGCTGGCCGAACACGATCGGACGGATGCCATGCGGGTCGCGGAAGCCGACGATGCCGTAGCCGGTCACCATCGCCACGACGGCATAACCACCCACGCAACGGTTGTGCACGTCAGTCACGGCAGCGAACACGTCTTCTTCGGTCGGCTGCAGCTTGCCACGCTGGGCCAGCTCGTGGGCGAACACGTTCAGCAGCACTTCGGAGTCCGAGTTGGTGTTGACGTGGCGCAGGTCAGATTCGTAAATCTCCTTGGCCAGCTGTTCAACGTTGGTCAGGTTGCCGTTGTGCGCCAGGGTGATGCCATACGGCGAGTTGACGTAAAACGGCTGGGCTTCGGCCGACGTCGAGCTGCCCGCAGTCGGGTAGCGCACGTGGCCAATGCCCATGTGCCCGACCAGGCGCTGCATGTGGCGCTGATGGAACACGTCACGCACCAGACCATTGTCCTTGCGCAGGAATAACCGGCCGTCGTGGCTGGTCACAATACCGGCAGCATCCTGGCCGCGGTGCTGGAGGACGGTTAGCGCGTCATACAGCGCCTGATTCACGTTCGACTTACCGACGATACCGACGATGCCACACATGCGACGCAACCCCTACTTAATGAATCTTGACTGAACACAACTTACTGAGGCGTTTTGGCCGGTAAGAGGTGTTCCTTGAACGGAAGATCAGCGGGTATGCTGATCCCGCTGGCCAGCCACTGACTGCTCCACCCCAAAATGAGGTTTTTGGACCAATCTGCAACCAATAGAAATTTTGGCACGAGTACAGACTCCTGCCACCACGAATCCTGCTGTACCGGCCCCAGGCTCAACAGCCCGACCGCCACGACCACCAGCAAGCCGCCACGCGCGGCGCCGAAGGCCATGCCGAGAAATCGATCGGTCCCGGAGAGGCCGGTGACGCGTATCAATTCGCCGATAAGATAATTGACCATTGCCCCCACCAACAACGTGGCGATGAACATGATGGCGCAGCCCGCGATGACGCGAGCCGAAGGTGTTTCGATGTATCCGGCCAAGTAGACGGACAATGAACCGCCGAACATCCAGGCTACAACCCCTGCGATGATCCATGTCAGCAGCGACAATGCTTCTTTAACGAAGCCGCGGCTTAGACTGATCAAAGCGGAGATGGCGACGATTGCAACGATCGCCCAATCAACCCAGGTAAATGGCACAGTTCAGCCTACAGACGGATAAGGCGGCGCATTTTAGCAGAGCGCCGGGCTATCGGTAAGCTGTGATTGGCAGTGCATTTGAAATCAATGGGTTAAAGCGAGAACCCGCCTGTCGCGACACACCCAAAACACAGGTGGGAGCGGGCTCGCTCGCGAAAGCGGTGGGCCAGCCAATAGATGGCTGACTGATACACCGCCTTCGCGAGCAAGCCCGCCCCCACATTTCCTGCATTCCAGCTTTAATCCGTGCGCGCTCAGCCCTTCTCTGGCTGGAAGCGAACCACAAAGCCCTTGAGCTTTTGCTGGCGATCCAGCGAGTCACGCAGGCGATCCGCCTCGGCACGCTCGATCAGCGGCCCGACAAATACCCGGTTCTTGCCATCGGCAGTGCGGATATAGGCGTTGTAACCCTGGCTGCGCAGGGTTTTCTGCAAGGCTTCGGCGCTTTCGCGGTTAGCCAGGCTAGCCAGTTGGATCGACCAACTGATCGGCAAACCATTCGGATCAATGCGGCTCTGGCCCACGTCCGGCTTACCTGGAGCTGCCGGCTGCGGTGCCACAGGCTTTGGCGCCGGCGCTGGCGTCGCAGGCTTGGCCGCAACTGCCGGAGCAGCAGGCGAGGGCTTCACCACCGGTACGCTCGGCTGAACCGGCATCGACGGCGCCTGCTGCGCAGCCACTTCATCATCGGTTGGCACCGGCTCTTCTTCCGGCAGCGCTTGCGGCTCGGGAACCACCACCGGCTCAATCTGAACCTGAGGCACCGCCGGCGCCTGGGGCGCAGCCGGGGCTTCAACGGTTACCTGGCGCTGCTCGTCCTGACGGGAAAACAGCATCGGCAGAAAAATCACCGCCAACGCCACCAGAACCAGGGCTCCAACCATTCGCTGCTTGTATGCGCTATCCAGTAATGCCATGTGCAGCTTCCTCCGTGGAGCGCCGGGCCAACCACTCGAGTGCCTCGGCAACACAATAAAATGATCCGAACAACAGAATCTCATCGTCAGGCGTTGCAATCGCGCACTGGGCTTCCAGGGCGGCTGTCACGCTTGCATGGGACGTCACCGACGCACCAAGGTTCTGCAACGCAACCAGCAACTCGACAGCAGGACGACTGCGCGGCGTATCCAGCGGCGCCACTGCCCAGGCTTGAACGTTGCCCAGCAATGGCGCAACCACGCCTTCCAGGTCCTTGTCGGACAACAGCCCGAACACCGCCAGGCGGCGACCGGCGGGTGGCGTGCGCGCCAGGCGCTTGGCCAGGTATTCAGCGGCATGAGGGTTATGCCCTACATCCAGCAGCAGGTTCAGGCGCTTGCCATTCCAGTCGAAGTTGCGCCGATCAAGGCGCCCCACCACGCGAGTAGCCTGCAACGTAGCGGCAATTTGCTCGGCATGCCAGGGCAAATCCAGCAGCAGGTAGGCTTGCAGCGCGAGCGCGGCGTTTTCCATCGGCAGGTTCAGCAGCGGCAGGTCGCGCAATTCAACGGTTTGGCCGCGCGCATCAAGCCCGCGCCATTGCCAATGCTGGTCGCCAACTTCAAGGTTGAAATCGCGCCCACGCAGGAAGAATGGACAATCCAGCTCACGCACCTTGTCCAGCAGGGTATGCGGCGGATCCAGGTCGCCGCACAGTGCAGGCTTGCCCTGACGGAAGATCCCGGCCTTTTCATAGGCCACGGATTCACGGGTGTTACCCAGGTAGTCGGCGTGGTCGACACCAATGCTGGTGATCAGCGCCAGGTCGGCATCCACCACGTTGACCGTGTCCAGACGCCCGCCCAGGCCGACTTCCAGCACAACTACATCCAATTGCGCACGCTCAAACAGCCAAAACGCCGCCAGCGTGCCCATCTCGAAATAGGTCAGGGAAATCTCGCCACGCCCGGCATCGAGTGCGGCGAAGGCTTCACAGAGCTGCTCGTCAGTGGCTTCGACGCCATTGAGTTGCACCCGCTCGTTGTAGCGCAAAAGGTGCGGCGAGTTGTAAACGCCGACCTTCAGGCCCTGGGCTTGCAGCAAGGCGGCGACAAAGGCGCAGGTAGAGCCCTTGCCGTTGGTGCCGGTCACCGTGATGACTCGCGGCGCCGGCCTGCCCAACCCGAGGCGGGCCGCTACCTGTTGCGAGCGCTCCAGGCCCATGTCGATGGCTGACGGATGCAACTGCTCAAGGTAGGCGAGCCATTCGCCCAGGGTACGTTGGGTCATATGTTTGCAGGCACCGGCGGCACGACGATCGGCTCGATTTTAGGCGCCACGTACACAGGTGTCGGCAGGCCCATCATTTGTGCCAGCAGGTTGCCCAGGCGTGGACGCAGCTCGGAACGGGCGATGATCATGTCGATCGCGCCGTGTTCCAGCAGGAACTCGCTGCGCTGGAAGCCTTCCGGCAGTTTTTCGCGAACGGTTTGCTCGATAACACGCGGGCCGGCGAAACCGATCAGGGCTTTTGGCTCCCCCACGATCACGTCACCCAACATCGCCAGGCTGGCAGAAACGCCGCCGTAGACCGGGTCGGTCAGTACGGAGATGAACGGAATGCCTTCTTCACGCAGACGCGCCAGCACCGCGGAGGTCTTGGCCATTTGCATCAGAGAGATCAGCGCTTCCTGCATCCGCGCACCGCCGGAGGCCGCAAAGCAGATCATCGGGCAGCGGTTTTCCAGGGCGTAGTTGGCGGCACGTACGAAACGCTCGCCCACGATGGCGCCCATGGAACCACCCATGAAGGAGAATTCGAAGGCGGAAACTACCACCGGCATGCCCAGCAGCTTGCCGCTGATGGAAATCAGCGCGTCCTTCTCACCGGTCTGCTTTTGGGCCGCGGTCAGGCGGTCCTTGTACTTCTTGCCGTCGCGGAATTTCAGACGGTCAACCGGCTCCAGGTCAGCGCCCAGTTCGGAGCGACCATCGGCGTCGAGGAAGATATCAATGCGGGCGCGGGCGCCGATACGCATGTGGTGGTTGCACTTGGGGCAAACGTCCAGGGTCTTTTCCAGCTCCGGGCGGTACAACACCGCGTCGCAGGAAGGGCACTTGTGCCAAAGACCTTCAGGAACCGAGCTTTTTTTCACCTCGGAACGCATGATCGAGGGGATCAGTTTGTCTACTAACCAGTTGCTCATGCTTTCTTTCTCCAGTACCGGTGGCTTGAACACAGCCCCGCGTATGCCCTTGAGCTAAATTCATATGTGGCGATGACACACGCTGGACGGGGTCAGACGTTCGACCTGCCATTTCCTGCCTGCGCCCTCAGCCTTCCAGACAACCTGCGATGCAGGGTTGCCACTTTATTTCCGGGCCTCCCACAGGCGGCGCCGGCCTGTTTTACACAGTGGTAGTTATGGACGGCGGCAGACTGCCAGCCGTCACATCGTCCCACTGCTGTCGCGCACGGCCTGCATGAATGCGCGAATCTTTGCGTGATCCTTGATGCCCTTGCCCTGCTCTACCCCGCCGCTGACGTCCACGGCATACGGCCGAACCTGCCCGATGGCGCTGGCCACGTTGCCCGGGTTCAGACCGCCCGCGAGGATGATCGGCTTGCTCAAGCCCTCCGGAATCAGCGACCAGTCAAACGCTTCGCCGGTACCGCCGGGAACGCCTTCGACGTAAGTGTCGAGAAGAATCCCGCGAGCTCCGGCATAGGCAGCGCACGCCGACGCGATATCGTCGCCGGCCTTGACCCGCAGCGCCTTGATGTAAGGGCGCTGGTAGCTTTCGCATTCATCGGGGCTTTCATCGCCATGGAACTGCAGCATGTCCAGTTGCACGGCATCCAAGGTTTCATTGAGTTCGCAACGGCTGGCGTTGACGAACAACCCAACGGTGGTCACGAACGGCGGCAACGCGGCAATGATTGCCCGCGCCTGCAACACATTCACCGCCCGCGGGCTTTTGGCATAAAACACGAAACCGATGGCATCGGCCCCCGCCTCGACCGCCGCCAACGCGTCTTCTATGCGGGTAATCCCGCAAATCTTGCTGCGAACGGCAGGCATGTCGATGAAACCTCAGGGCTTATCCGGGAAAGTCCCGGATGGTAACAAATGCTTTTGAGGGCGTCAGCCGCCAAGTTCGCTGAAACCTGTGAGGAAGTGTGGCCCGATGAACCGCTGCGGCAGTTCGAACTCGTCGCGGTACTCCACATCCACCAGGTACAGGCCGAACGGATGCGCCGTAACGCCGCCGGTGCGGCGAACCCGGCTTTCCAGCACCTCCTTGGCCCACTCCACCGGGCGCTCGCCGGTACCGATGGTCATCAGCACCCCGGCGATATTGCGCACCATATGGTGCAGGAAGGCGCCGGCGCGGATATCCAGGACGATCATCTTGCCGTGGCGGGTCACCCGCAGGTGATGGACTTCCTTGATCGGCGACTTGGCCTGGCACTGGCCGGCACGAAACGCGCTGAAATCATGCACACCCACCAAATGCTGCGCGGCCTCGGCCATGCGCTCGGCGTCCAGCGGGCGGTGGTTCCAGGTGATTTCTTCGTTGAGATGAGCCGGGCGGATCTGATCGTTGTAGATCACATAGCGATAACGCCGGGCGATCGCCTTGAAGCGCGCATGAAAGTCCGCCGGCATCACCTTGGCCCAACTGACGCTGACGTCGTGGGGCAAGTTGATATTGGCGCCCATCACCCACGCCTTCATCGAGCGCTCGGCCTGGGTGTCGAAGTGCACCACTTGCCCACAGGCATGCACACCGGCGTCGGTACGCCCGGCACACATCAGCGACACCGGCGAGTCGGCGACTTTCGACAGGGCCTTCTCCAGGGTTTCCTGCACCGTCGGCACGCCGGAGGCCTGGCGCTGCCAGCCGCGATAGCGTGAGCCTTTGTATTCCACGCCCAGGGCGATTCTGAAAAAGCCTGCGGCCGCCATTTCGGCGGCCGCGTTATCTATATTTGCCAAGAACTGAGAGCCTGATGAGTTGCGCAAAGGCAGCCATTATAAGGCCGCGCGCCGGGGACGCCATGGGTTTGGTGCCCGGATGGCAAAACGGCAGCCCGAAGGCTGCCGTTGTGTTTACCGCGTGTATCAAGCCAGTCGGCTGAGCATTTCCTTGGCTTCGCCTTTTTGACCGTCATCGCCTTCGCTGAGCACTTCGGCAAGGATGTCCCGCGCGCCGTCGGCGTCGCCCATGTCGATGTAGGCCTGGGCCAGGTCGAGTTTGGTCGCCACTTCGTCGGTACCGGAGAGGAAGTCGAATTCCGGCTCGTCGCCACCCAATGCCGCGTCTTCTTCGGTGAAGGACGGTTCGATCGGCGGATGCTCCAGGCTTTGCGACAGGCGACCCAGTTCGGCGTTGACGTCGTCAAGCTCCGAGGCGAACGCATCCGGCTTGGCCGCTGCAGGCGCCTCGGGCTCGTCGGCCAGGGACAGGTCGAAATCTTCCGGCAGGTCGAGGTCGTCCAGGTCAGCCGGCGTCAGGGTCGGCGGCTCTACCGGCGGCAGGTCCTTCATCTGGTCTTCAAGACCGGAGAGGAAGTCGTCGTCGGATTGGGTCGACGATGGCGGATCGAGTTGCAGGTCCAGGTCGAAGTCCGAGAGGTCTTCCTCGCTGGCCTTGGCCTCGGTCTGCTGTTGCAGCACCGATTCAAAGCTCAGGTCGTCCACCTGCGGGTTGACCACGGCAGGGGAAGCGGCTTCCAGATCGTCCAGGCTCAGGTCGAAGTCGGTGTCAAATGCGTCCAGCTCAGGTTCCGCTTCCGGCTCCGGTGCAGGTGCAGGTGGCGCGGGTTCGTCCTTGAGCAGGTCCTTGACGTACTGGGCATCCAGGGCAGCAGCAGCGACGGCAGCGCTGACGCCCGCCGCGAGTACGGCCATGGCCGGGAAGCGGCTTTTCAGTTGTTCAACCTGGGCGTGATTCTCGCCATTGGCGACCAGTTGGCGCTCCTGGGTGACAAACCCGTCCTTGTTGCCCTGCAAACCGTGGACTTCCATCAGTTTGAGACGAAGGTCGCTACGGGCAGGCTCTTGCTTGATCGCATCTTCCAGCACTTCAGCGGCCTGGTTCAGGTGGCCACGGTCGATGTGCGACTGGGCTTGCGCCAGGGCGTCGGTTGGGCGCTCGGCAGCAACAGGGGCGACAACCGGTGCAATAACCGGAGCAACCACTGCCGCCGGGGCTGGAGCTGGAGCCAGCTTGACGTTCGGCGGCGGTACATCAAGGCCTTCAAAACTGTCAGACGGCAGGTCGTGATCAATGTTCGGTGCAAACTCCGGCTCTTCAGCCAACGCGCGCGCCATGCGCAGGTGCTTTTCTTCTTCAAGGCGCGCGTTGCGATGGCGAGCCCACAGCAGCAGAAGTAACAGCACCAGCAAACCCGCTGCGCCGCCGATCACACCGAGTACGATCGGGTTGGTCAGCAGGTCATTGAATTTGCCTTCAGTGGTAGCAGGCGCCGCGTCAGCCTTGACCGGCGTCTCGACCGGAGCCGCGGCCGGAGTTGCCGCAACCGGCGCGGCCGGTTGTGCAGCCAGCTCGGCCGGCATCGCAGCCGGGGCAGCAGGCTGCGCCGCAGCGCCGCCCGGGATCTGCAACTTGGCCAGTTGATTGTTCTTGAGCTCGATCAGCCGCTGCAACTTGTCCAGCTGACTTTGCAGGTCAGCCATGCGGCTTTTCAGTTCTTCATTTTCGCGACGGGTCGAATCCAGGCTTTCCTGGGTCACCGCCAGCTTGTTGTTCAAGGCGCGGCTGTCGCCAGCCCCGCCCTTCACGCCTTTCTTGGCGGCTTCGGCCGAGACCAGGCTCAAGTTGTCCTTGGTACTGGTCTGCGACGGCGCGTTACCCGCCTGGGTACGCTTGGTGGCGTCGAGTTGCGCCTTGCCGGCGAGCTGATTGCCACCGCGACGGCCCTCGCGCCACGCAGCGTTTTGCACAGTCACTTCAGCAATCGCCTGGGGCTGCGGCAGGCTGGTGCTCTGCCCCGAATCCGGCAGGCGCAGGACCTGGCCGGTTTTCATGCGGTTGATGTTGCCGTCGATAAAGGCGCCCGGGTTCAGCGCCTGGATGGCCAGCATGGTCTGCTGCACCGAGGCACCATTGCGATTCTTCGCGGCGATTTCCCACAAGGTGTCGTGGGAAGTCGTGGTGTGTTCCTTGGGCTTGCTGATTGCCGGAGCCGTCGCAGGCGAGTTCAAGCGGGGCGCGGGTGCAGGTGCACTGGCTGCCGGGGCCGACGGGTCGAACTTGGCCGGGTCCAGCAACACGCTGTAGTCGCGCATCAGGCGGCCGTTGGGCCATTGCACCTGGAGCAGGAAACGCACATAGGAATCAGGCAGCGGCTTGCTGGAGGTGACACGCACCACGCTGCGGCCGTTGGGATTGACCACCGGGGTAAAGGTCAGGTCATTCAGGAAAGCCTGGCGATCGACGCCCGCATCCACAAAGGCCTGGGACGAAGCCAGGCTGGGCGTGATCTCGGAGGCCGTCAGGCCACCGACGTCGAGCAACTCGATTTCCACCGACAGCGGCTGGTTCAGCGTCGACTTGAGGGTCATCTCCCCAAGTTGCAGTGCTTGCGCCATACCGGAGGACAGCGCCGAGGCGGCCGCTATTGCTAACACCAGTTTGCGAACTTGAACCATAGCCTCATCCTTTGTTTGAACACTCCCCGGCCTGCGAGAAGGTTGGTAACCGCTGCCATAAGGCATGGCGAGCCGATAGGTCACCGACGCGCAATCTTTCCATCTTGGGGCCAAGCATAGCGCCTGGCTAGAATCAATCTACAAATTGCGGCCAAGTATCTTTTACACAAGGCCTTTTATCAACAACTGCGCCAGTTGTACGGCGTTCAATGCGGCCCCTTTGCGTACGTTATCTGACGCCAGCCACAAATTTAGTTCCGCCGGGTCATCGACCCCGGCGCGAACCCGACCCACATAGACCACGTCCTGACCGACCGCATCGCCAACAGCAGTAGGGTAATCGCCCTCTTCCACCAGCTCGACACCCGTCGCGGCGTCCAGTGCACGGTTGACGGCGGCGAGATCGACCGCTGCACCCAGTTGCAGGGACACAGTCAGGCTATCGCCAAAAAACACCGGGGCTTGAACGCAAGTGACGGAAATCTTTAGCAAAGGCATTTCCAGCACGGCGCGCAATTCGTGCACCAGGCGCTTTTCCAGGGCGGTGTGGCCCTGGGCGTCAGGCTTGCCGACCTGGGCCAGCAGGTTAAAAGCCATCTGCCGGTCGAAGAACTTCGGCTCCAGCGGGCGCACGTTCAGCAACTCGGCGGTCTGCCGGGCCAGCTCGCTGACGGCCTCACGGCCCTGGGCGGAAACAGCGAGGTTGGCGGTGACGTTGACGCGCTGGATATCCAGCAAGCCGCGCAGTGGCGCCAATACCACAGCCAGAGCGGTGGCTGATGGGCTTGGGCTGCTGACCTGATACGGTTTTTTCAGGCCATCCAGTACTTGGGCGTTGGCTTCCGGAACCACTTGCGGCGCCTGATCGGCCGGCAAGGCGCCGGAGAGGTCAATCAGCGTGCAGCCGGCGGCAGTGGCGCGCGGCGCGAAACTCAAGGTGACCGCAGGGCCGGCAGCGAAGAACACCAGCTGGACTTTGCTGAAATCAAATTCGTCGACTTCCCGCACCCGCACGTTTTTGCCACGAAACGGCACCGAATGCCCGGCCGACTCGCTGCTGGCCAGCAGGTGCAGGTTGCCCACCGGGAAGTCCTGCTCTTCGAGGATCTGCACCAGGGTTTCGCCAACGGTGCCGGTGGCGCCGATCACGGCAATATCAAAGGTCTGGGTCATGGGGGCTGCCTCGGGCATTGCGGGGGGAGCGGCACTTTACCGGGTGGCCGGGGGTGAGGCAATTAGGCTGGGCCTTGTGGTTTGGCTGATCGCCTCTTCGCGAGCAAGCCCGCTCCCACATTCGACCGAGTTCCTTCAGTTGAAATGCGATCAACTGTGGGAGCGGGCTTGCTCGCGAAGAGGCCCCAAAGGGCAATAAAAAACCCGCGCCTGTCACCAGAGCACGGGTTTTTTATTACAAGCAGCGATTAAAGTTCCAGCAAGATCCGCAGCATGCGACGCAACGGCTCAGCCGCGCCCCACAGCAATTGGTCGCCGACAGTGAACGCGCCCAGGTACTGAGTACCCATGTTCAGCTTGCGCAGACGGCCAACCGGCACATTCAGGGTACCGGTCACTTTGTTCGGGCTCAGTTCCTGGATGCTGATATCGCGGTTGTTCGGCACCAGCTTGACCCAAGGGTTGTGCTGGCTGATCAGCCCTTCGATATCGGCGATCGGCACGTCTTTGTTCAGCTTGATGGTCAGCGCCTGGCTGTGGCAACGCATGGCGCCGATGCGCACGCAGATACCATCCACCGGGATCGGGCTCTTGAAGCGACCGAGGATCTTGTTGGTCTCGGCCTGGGCCTTCCACTCTTCACGGCTCTGGCCGTTAGGCAGTTCCTTGTCGATCCAGGGGATCAGGCTACCGGCCAATGGCACACCGAAGTTCTCGGTCGGGTAGGCATCGCTGCGCATGGCTTCGGCCACACGGCGGTCGATGTCGAGGATCGCGCTGGCCGGGTCGGCCAGTTGATCGGCCACCGCAGCGTGGGTCGCACCCATTTGCTTGATCAGTTCACGCATGTTCTGCGCGCCGGCACCGGAGGCCGCCTGATAGGTCATGGCGCTCATCCACTCTACCAGGCCGGCTTCGAACAAGCCGCCCAGGCCCATCAGCATCAGGCTGACGGTGCAGTTGCCACCGATGTAGTTCTTGGTGCCCGCGTCCAGTTGCTGGTCGATCACCTTGCGGTTCACCGGGTCCAGGACGATCACCGCGTCATCCTGCATGCGCAGGCTGGAAGCGGCGTCGATCCAGTAACCCTGCCAGCCGGCTTCACGCAGCTTGGGGAAGACTTCGCTGGTGTAGTCGCCGCCCTGGCAGGTCAGAATGACGTCGAGGGTCTTCAGTTCTTCAATGTTGTAGGCGTCCTTGAGCGGAGCAATGTCCTTGCCCACAGACGGCCCTTGACCACCCACATTGGAAGTGGTGAAAAACACCGGCTCAATAAGATCGAAATCCTGCTCTTCCAGCATCCGCTGCATGAGCACGGAACCGACCATACCGCGCCAACCGATCAGACCTACACGTTTCATCGCAACTACACCTTGTTCAAAAGTGGGCCGCCTTGCAGCAACAATCTGCCAGCGGGCCCGAGAGATTACAGATTCCGCAGCGCGGCGACTACTGCGTCGCCCATTTCTTGCGTACCCACCTTGGTGCAACCCTGCGACCAGATGTCGCCGGTGCGCAGGCCTTGGTCCAGCACCAGGCTCACAGCCTTCTCGATGGCATCCGCGGCGTCGGTCAGGTTGAAGCTGTAACGCAGCATCATCGACACCGACAAAATGGTCGCCAACGGGTTAGCAATGCCCTGCCCTGCGATGTCTGGCGCCGAACCGTGGCACGGCTCGTACATGCCCTTGTTGTTGGCATCCAGGGACGCCGACGGCAGCATGCCGATGGAGCCGGTGAGCATCGAGGCCTGGTCGGACAGGATGTCGCCGAACAGGTTGTCGGTGACGATCACGTCGAACTGCTTGGGTGCACGCACCAGCTGCATGGCGGCGTTGTCGACGTACATGTGGCTCAGTTCAACGTCCGGGTAGTCCTTGGCGACTTCTTCGACGATTTCGCGCCACAGCTGGCTGGAAGCCAATACGTTGGCCTTGTCCACCGAGCAGACCTTCTTGCCACGCACACGGGCCATGTCGAAACCGACACGGGCAATACGGCGGATTTCGCTCTCGCTGTACGGCAGGGTGTCGTAGGCCTGACGCTCACCATTTTCCAACTCACGCACGCCCCGTGGCGAGCCGAAGTAGATACCGCCGGTCAGTTCGCGCACGATCAGGATGTCCAGACCGGCGACGATTTCAGGCTTGAGGCTCGAAGCGTCAGCCAGTTGCGGGTACAGGATCGCCGGGCGCAGGTTGCCGAACAGGCCCAGTTGCGCACGGATCTTCAGCAGGCCGCGCTCAGGGCGGATGTTACGTTCAATCTTGTCCCATTTCGGGCCACCCACGGCGCCCAGCAGCACGGCGTCGGCTGCACGGGCACGGTCCAGGGTTTCGTCGGCCAGGGGCACGCCGTGCTTGTCGATAGCCGCGCCGCCGATCACGTCGTGGCTCAATTCGAAGCCCAGGCTGTACTTGGTGTTGGCCACTTCCAGGACCTTGACCGCTTCGGCCATGATTTCCGGACCAATGCCGTCGCCAGGGAGAATCAGAATCTGCTTGCTCATGCGTTCCTCATTTCATCAAGCGACCCGCCCGTGGGCAGGTCGGGAAAAATTATTAGCGTTCGGCCCACACCACCAGCACGTCGGTGCTAAAGGTGCCGTCGGCTTGAATCTCGAAATAATCGCGCACTTCCTGGCCCATCGCCTTTTGCAGCGCCAGGATCGCAGCGCGCAATACCTCTGGCGTGCGCATGCGCTCAACCCACGAGGTGTACTCCAGGCGCAGGCGCTGACGGCTGCTGTTGCGCACCTGCAAACCGGCTTCGCTGAGCTGGCGCATCCACTCACCGGCGGAGTAATCGCGCACGTGGCTGGTGTCGCGCAGCACTTCGACGGTTTGCAGGTAAGTGTCCAACAGCGGGCTGCCCGGTGACAAGACGTCAACAAACGCCGCCACGCCGCCAGGCTTCAGCACCCGGCGCACTTCACGCAGGGCCAGGCCGAGGTCGCTCCAGTGGTG
Source organism: Pseudomonas sp. K2I15 (assembly GCF_002204795.1). Classification (GTDB taxonomy): domain Bacteria; phylum Pseudomonadota; class Gammaproteobacteria; order Pseudomonadales; family Pseudomonadaceae; genus Aquipseudomonas. Next base: position 52,807 of record NZ_NIXO01000003.1, on the reverse strand, counting down.
GGCCGAGTAGCGGCTGAACACGAAGTCGAACTCACCGTCGGCAAACGGCAGGCGCTCAGCGGCGCCGTGCACGGTGCGGATGTTGTCCAGGCCACGATCCACAGCAGCCGCGGCGACCACGTCGAGCATTTGCTGGGACAGGTCGTAGGCCACCACTTCTTTAACCAGCGGTGCAACGTTGAAGCTCACATGGCCGGCGCCGCAACCCAGGTCCAGCAGTCGTGCTGCGCCCTGCCCGGCCAGTTCGGCCTGCAGCAGCGCGAATTCGGTGCCTTGAGCGTGAACTGCGCTGCTCAGGTAGGCCGAGGCCTGTTCGCCGAATTGTTTTTGCACGACTTGGGTGTGGGCGGTGCTGGTCATGATGATGTCCTTGGTTATTGTGTTGCTGCTGGCCTTTTCGCGAGCAAGCCCGCTCCCACATTCGACCGAGTTCCTTCAGTTGAAATGCAATCAAATGTGGGAGCGGGCTTGCTCGCGAAGGGGCCGGTCCGGTCTACATAGAATCAAGCGTCGCGAAACAACCACGGCTGGCTGGCCCGGTGTTTGGTTTCAAACGCTGCAATCGCATCGCCGTCCTGCAAGGTCAGGCCGATGTCGTCCAGGCCGTTGATCAGGCAGTGCTTGCGGAAGGCGTCCACTTCAAAGTGATACACCTTGCCGTCCGGACGGGTCACGGTTTGCGCGGCCAGGTCGACGGTCAACTGGTAGCCCACATCGGCTTCCACTTGCTGGAACAACTCATCCACTTCGGCATCGCTCAAGATGATCGGCAGCAAGCCGTTCTTGAAGCTGTTGTTGAAGAAGATGTCGGCGTAGCTCGGCGCGATGATGCTGCGAAAGCCATATTCTTCCAGGGCCCACGGCGCGTGTTCACGGCTGGAGCCGCAACCGAAGTTTTCCCGGGCCAGCAAGACACTGGCGCCCTGGTAACGCTCGGCGTTGAGTACGAAATCCTTGTTCAACGGGCGCTTGGAGTTGTCCTGGTAGGCGTAGCCCACGTCCAGGTAGCGCCACTCATCGAACAGGTTCGGGCCAAAACCGGTGCGTTTGATCGACTTCAAGAACTGCTTCGGAATGATCTGGTCGGTGTCCACGTTGGCACGGTCCAACGGCGCGACTAAACCGGTGTGTTGGGTAAAAGCTCTCATCGGGTATTCCTCAGATCAATTCGCGAACGTCGATGAAACGACCGTTGACGGCAGCGGCGGCGGCCATGGCCGGGCTAACGAGGTGAGTACGACCACCGGCGCCCTGACGCCCTTCGAAGTTACGGTTGGAGGTGGACGCGCAATGCTCGCCCGACTCCAAACGGTCCGGGTTCATCGCCAGGCACATCGAGCAGCCCGGCTCGCGCCATTCAAAACCGGCTTCGAGGAAGATCTTGTCCAGGCCTTCGGCTTCAGCCTGGGCTTTAACCAAACCCGAACCTGGCACCACAATCGCTTGCTTGATGGTTGAGGCAACCTTGCGGCCCTTGGCGATGACAGCCGCAGCGCGCAAGTCTTCGATCCGCGAGTTGGTGCAGGAACCGATGAATACGCGGTCCAACTGGATGTCGGTGATCGCCTGGTTGGCTTTCAAGCCCATGTACTTCAAGGCACGCTCGATGGAGCCGCGCTTGACCAGGTCGGTTTCCTTGGCCGGGTCCGGCACGTTCTGATCAACGGCCAAGACCATTTCCGGCGAAGTGCCCCAGCTGACTTGCGGCTTGATCTGGGTAGCGTCGAGTTCAACCACGGTGTCGAACACCGCGTCGGCATCGGAAACCAGATCTTTCCAGGCTTCGACAGCCGCGTCCCAATCGGCACCGCTGGGTGCGAACGGGCGACCCTTGACGTAGGCAATGGTCTTTTCGTCCGCCGCCACCATGCCCACACGGGCACCGGCTTCGATGGACATGTTGCAGATGGTCATGCGGCCTTCGATGGACAGGTCGCGAATCGCGCTGCCGGCGAATTCGATGGCATGGCCGTTACCGCCGGCGGTGCCGATCTTGCCGATCACGGCCAGCACGATGTCTTTGGCGGTGACGCCGAAAGGCAATTGACCTTCCACCGACACCAGCATGTTCTTCATTTTCTTGGCGACGAGGCATTGGGTGGCGAATACGTGCTCCACCTCGGACGTACCAATACCGTGGGCCAGGGCGCCGAAGGCACCGTGGGTGGAGGTGTGGGAGTCGCCGCAGACCACGGTCATGCCGGGCAAAGTGGCGCCCTGCTCCGGGCCGATCACGTGGACGATCCCTTGACGCACGTCATTCATCTTGAATTCGGTGATGCCATATTCGTCGCAGTAATCATCGAGAGTCTGCACCTGAAGGCGCGACACGGTGTCGACGATGGCGTCGATCCCGCCTTTACGCTCAGGCGTGGTCGGCACGTTGTGGTCCGGGGTGGCGATGATCGAGTCGACGCGCCAAGGCTTGCGCCCGGCCAGTCGCAGGCCTTCGAACGCTTGGGGCGAGGTCACTTCATGGATGATGTGACGGTCGATGTAGATCAGCGACGACCCATCATCGCGCCGTTTCACTTCATGGGAATCCCAAAGCTTGTCGTAAAGCGTTTTGCCGGCCATCACGCGGTCCTCATCAGGTGTTTCTATGCCCCGGGCCTTGAACGATTCAATAACCCTTTGGCTTGTGAGGCTGATGGTATGGCGCTACATTAAATAACTCAAATTCATATTTTTTATGCTTTGGATTACCAACTGGAATAGCACAATGGATCTGGCCAACCTCAACGCTTTTATCGCCATCGCCGAGACAGGCAGCTTCTCCGGTGCCGGTGAACGCCTGCACCTGACCCAACCGGCCATCAGCAAGCGCATCGCCGGTTTGGAGCAGCAATTAAAGGTGCGCTTGTTCGACCGGCTGGGGCGCGAAGTCGGCCTCACCGAAGCCGGGCGCGCGTTATTACCGCGTGCTTATCAGATTCTCAATGTGCTGGACGACACCCGCCGCGCCCTGACCAACCTGACCGGCGAGGTCAGCGGGCGCCTCACTCTGGCCACCAGCCATCACATCGGCCTGCACCGCCTGCCACCGGTATTGCGCACGTTTACCCGGGAATACCCGAACGTCGCGCTGGATATTCAGTTTCTCGATTCGGAAGTGGCCTACGAAGAAATCCTCCATGGGCGCGCCGAAGTGGCCGTGATTACCCTGGCGCCCGAGCCCCATACGCTGGTGCGGGCCACCTCGGTGTGGGACGACCCGCTGGATTTCGTGGTGGCGCCGGAACACAGCCTGATCAGCAACGGCAACGTCAGCCTGGCGGACATCGCCCGGCACCCGGCGGTGTTTCCCGGCGGCAACACCTTTACCCACCATATCGTGCAGCGGCTGTTCGAGGCCCAGGGCCTGACGCCGAACATCGCCATGAGCACCAACTACCTGGAAACCATCAAGATGATGGTCTCCATTGGTCTTGCCTGGAGCGTGTTGCCGCGCACCATGCTCGATGATCAAGTGGCACGCATCGCTTTGCCGGGCATACAGCTCAGTCGCCAGCTAGGCTATATCGTGCACACCGAAAGGACGCTGTCGAACGCTGCGCGGGCTTTCATGAGCCTACTGGATGCACAGGTCGATCTGCCAGGGAATCAGGCTTGAATCGCCGTGGCCCATAGACCGTGAACCCGCGCCGAACGCCCATTGAGCCAAGGCCCTTTGATAATGCGCAACCCCGTCGATACCGTGCCACCTCTGCCCCGCATCTACGCCCTGGACCCACAGGAGGCGGAGCAAAGCTGGGACAGCGCGCCGCAACTGCTGGCGGCGCTCAACGCTGCCCGGCTGGGCGCCTGGAGCTGGGAAATCGACACCGGCCGCATAAGCTGGTCCCGGGGCACCCAGGCATTGTTCGGCTTCGACCCGCGCCAACCGCTGCCCAAGGACCTGGAATACCTCGACCTGCTGCCCACCGACGACCGGGCCAAAGTGGTGCGGGCGTTTCACGCGGTGCTGGCGGGCGAACCGTTCGCCCAGGCCATGCATCACCGCATCCAGTGGCCGGACGGCAGCCTGCACTGGCTGGAAATCAACGGCAGCCTGCTGCCGGACAAGGCCGGGCGGCGCCGCATGATCGGGGTGATCCGCGAGATCACCCAGCAGCGCGAGCGCGAACACGCCCTCAGCCATTCGGAAAAACGCTTCGCCACCCTGTTTCACCTGTGCCCCAACATGGTCCTGCTGACCCGCCAGGCCGACGGCCTGATCAGCGAAGCCAACCAGTATTTTGAAAGCCTGTTCGGCTGGCCGCTGGCCGACGCCATCGGCCGCAGTACCCTCGACCTCGGCCTGTGGGTCAACCCCGAGCAACGGGCGCTGCTGGTCAAGGCCACCCAGCGCACGGGCAAGCCGATCAGCATGGAGGTGCAGTTTCGCGCCAGCAACGGCCAGGTCCATGACGGCACACTCAGCGCGCAAAAAGTCGAGCTGGAGGGCGAGGCTTACCTGATCAGCACCTTCGTCGACACCACTGAACGCAAAAATGCCGAGCAAGCCCTCAAGGACAGCCAGGAGCGCCTGGACCTCGCCCTCGACTCGGCCCAACTGGGCACCTGGGACTGGCACATTCCCAGCGGCATGCTCTACGGCTCGGCCCGCGCCGCCCAATTGCATGGCCTGGAATCCCAGCCGTTTCACGAATCCTTCGAGGCGTTTTTTGAAGGCATGCCCAATGAAGAGCGCGAGAACATGCGCAACGCCTACCGCACCCTGCGCGAAGGCCCGGCGGGCAATTACCAACTGACCTATCGCGTGCAACTGGAGGACGGCAGTTCGCGCTACCTGGAAAGCCGCGCCCGCCTGTATCGCGACGAGCTGGGCGTGCCACTGCGCATGGCCGGCACGTTGCTCGACATCACCGACCAGGTCGAGCGCGAACAACGCCTGACCGCCTCGGAAGAAAAGTTCGCCAGCCTGTTCCTCGCCAGCCCCGACCCGATTTGCGTGACGCGCCTGGAAACCGGCCAGTTCATCGAGATCAACCCGGCCTTCACCCTGACCTTCGGCTGGACCGCCGCCGAGGTGATCAACAACAACGCCGAACACATCGGCCTGTGGGACGATTCCACCCAGCGCCTGCAACGCATCGAGCAAGTGATTCGCGAGCAAGCCCTGAGCAATGTGGCAATCATCGTCCACCACAAAAACGGCCAGACGCTGACGTGCGTGATTTCCAGCCGCCTGATCAAGGTCGGCGACCAACCCTGCATCGTCACCACCCTGCGGGACATCACCCAGCAGCAACGCTCGGAAGCGGCGCTCAAGGCCAGCGAAGAGAAGTTCGCCAAGGCCTTTCATTCCAGCCCCGACGCAGTGTCAATCACCGAGCGCGATACCGGGCGCTACGTGGAAGTGAATGACGGTTTTTGCCGCCTGACCGGCTACCGCGCCGAAGAGGCGATAGGCCTGACGCTCTACCAGATCGGCATCTGGGCCGATGAAAACCAGCGTGCCGCGTTGCTGGCCGAGTTGCAGATCAAGGGCCGGATTCATCACCTGGAAATGCTCTGGCACAACAAGCGCGGCGACGTGCTGGCGGTTGAAGTGTCGGTGGAGCCCATCACCCTCAATGAAACCCCGTGCCTGCTGCTGACCGCCCGGGACGTCAGCCTGCTGAAAAATGCCCAGGCGCAGATTCGTCACCTGGCCTATCACGACCCGCTCACCAACCTGCCCAACCGTGCCCTATTGATGGACCGCCTGAGCCAGCAGATCGCCCTGCTCAAGCGCCATAACCTGCGGGGCGCCCTGCTGTTCCTCGACCTGGACCACTTCAAGCACATCAACGATTCCCTCGGCCACCCGGTGGGCGACACCGTGCTGAAAATCGTCACCGCGCGCCTCGAAGCCAGCGTGCGCATGGAAGACACCGTGGCGCGCCTGGGAGGCGATGAATTTGTGGTGCTGCTCAGCGGGCTGGAAGGTTCGCGCCAGCAAGTCAGCACCCAGGTTCAGGAACTGGCCGATACCCTGCGCGAACTGTTGTCAGAGCCGATGTTCCTGGACGGCCACCGCTTGCAAGTCACCCCGAGCATCGGCGTGGCGCTGATACCTGATCACGGCTCAACCCCGGCGGATTTGCTCAAGCGTGCCGATATCGCCCTGTATCGAGCCAAGGATTCGGGCCGCAACACCATCCAGATGTTCCACAACAGCATGCAGAAGACCGCCAGCGAGCGGCTGCGCATGGAGACCGACCTGCGCCTGGCCTTGTCCCGCGGTGAATTCAGCGTGCACTACCAGCCGCAAGTGGATGCCCGGGGCAATCGGATTGTCGGCGCCGAAGCCCTGGTGCGCTGGCAACACCCGCAGTTGGGCGCGCAATCGCCGACCGAATTTATCAAGGTGCTGGAAGACAGCGGGCTGATTCTGGAGGTGGGCACCTGGATCCTCGACGAAGCTTGCGGGACCTTCGCGCAATTGATCAGCGAGGGCCTGGTGGACCCGCTGAATTTCAGCCTGTGCGTGAACATCAGCCCCCGGCAGTTTCGCCAGAACGACTTTGTCGAACGGGTGGAGCGCAGCCTGCGCACGCACCACCTGCCCTTTAGCCTGCTAAAGCTGGAAATCACCGAAGGCATCGTGATTCAAAACCTGGACGACACCATCAGCAAAATGCGCCGCCTGAAAAAGCTCGGCGTGAGTTTTGCCATGGATGATTTCGGCACAGGCTATTCATCACTGACCTACCTCAAGCGCCTACCGGTGGATGCGCTGAAGATCGACCAGTCGTTTGTTCGCGATGCGACCCATGACCCGAACGACGCGGAAATCATCCGGGCGATCGTGGCCATGGCGCGCAGCTTGAACCTGGAGGTGATTGCCGAGGGTGTGGAAACCCCTGAGCAACTGGCGTTTTTGCAGGGGCTTGGGTGTCATTTGTATCAGGGGTATTTGCACAGTCGGCCGTTGCCGGTGGAGGGGTTCAGGCAGGTCCTGAAGCAGATCCCTCAGGCCACTTCATCGGAATAAGTTGCACCGGATTTTCCTGATGGGCAGCTGCTTTTTGAGCCTGTAGGTTCAGGTGCTTTCCATTTTCGGACTCACCTACCATGCAGGATGCAACGAACGCCCCAGCGCTGCTGGGGATAGACCTGGGTACGACCCATAGCGTTATCGCCCTCTGGCACGAGGGCAAAACCCGGCTAATCCCGAACGCGCTCGGCGATGTGCTGACGCCCTCAGTCATCAGCCTCGACGAGGACGGCAGGATTCTGGTCGGCAAGGCCGCCCGGGCTCGCCTGGCGACTCACCCGCAACGAAGTGTTGCTGCCTTCAAACGCTTTATGGGCAGCGATAAACGCTTTGAGCTGGGCGACCAATCGTTCAGCCCCGAAGAGTTATCGGCGCTGGTACTTGGCGCACTCAAGGCGGATGCCGAGGCATGGCTTGGGCACCCCGTGCATGAAGCGGTCATTTCGGTTCCGGCCTATTTCAGCGATGAACAACGTAAACGCACCTTGTTTGCCGCTGAGCTGGCGGGGCTTTCGGTGACACGCCTGATTAACGAACCCACCGCAGCGGCCATGGCGTATGGGCTGCACGAGCAAAAGTTCGAACGCACACTCATTTTCGACCTGGGCGGCGGGACCTTTGATGTAACCGTGCTGGAGTACGCGCTGCCACTGATCGAAGTGCACGCCTCTACCGGCGACAACTTCCTGGGAGGGGAAGACTTCACCGAAGCCCTGCTCAAGGCGTGCCTCAGGGACTGGCAATTACTGCCGGCAACGCTCGACGTACAGGCGCAGGCCAATCTGCGCGACAGCCTTGAAGGGCTCAAATGCAAACTGTCCAGCGGGGCACAAACCCTGGCCTGGAACCACGCAGGCATCACCCGTGAGTGGCAACTGGATGAGCCTGGCGCACTGAAAATATGGGCGCCTTTACTAAACCGGTTGCGCACACCGATTGAACAAGCATTGCGCGACAGCCGGTTACGCCCTCAAGACCTCGACAACCTGGTACTGGTGGGCGGCGCGACGCGTATGCCAGCGGTGCAACAGATGGTTGCCACATTGTTTGGCCGCCTCCCCTACCGCCATCTTGACCCCGACACGCTCGTCGCCTTGGGTGCAGCGGCGCAGGCGGCGTGCAAGGCACGAGACCACGCCATCGAGGAACTGATCCTGACGGATGTCTGCCCCTATACACTGGGCGTTTCATGCCTGCGCGGGGAAGATGACAGCGGCGCGTTCTCGCCGATCATTGAGCGCAACACGGTGATTCCTGTCTCGCGAGTGCAGCGTTTCTACAGTTCCCACGCGCAGCAGGCACTCATACGGGTCGACATCTACCAGGGAGAACGACCGTGGGTGCAGGACAATATTTTTATCGATGCGTTTGAAGTCCCGCTGCCGCAAACCGGTGAGATCCAGGCGCTGGACATCCGTTTCAGCTACGACATCAACGGGCTGCTGGAAGTCGACGTGACATTGCAGCATAACGGCGAACGCCACAGTCACAGCATCGACCACACACCGACCGGGCTGGGCGAGGAGGCTCGAAAAGCCAGCCACCAGCGCCTCAACGCCTTGAAAATCCATCCCCGAGACACGCTGCCCAACCGCACGCTTATCGCACGCCTTGAACGCGCCTGGGCAAAAAGCCTGGGGGATGATCGAGCACAGATCAGCGACTGGCTGGACACCTTCAATCAAGTACTCGCCAGCCAGCGCCCCACCGAGATCACCGCCTGCCAGCAGCAACTGAACGGGGCACTGGACCAACTGCAGCTTTAACCACTGGCCTCATCCAGGTGAGGCTGTGCACCTGGAGGGAGGCCGTAGCGGTTTGGCAAGCGGTCACCCGGCCAGACAAACAACGCCAGCGGGATAACCGGCAACACAAACGCCAACGCAACGCCCAGCAACAGTGTGGGAGTGCCACGCCCCATGTCGTGTAGGCGCCGCACGCTGGCGCCTGCCAGCAACAGCAGGGTAAGCGCCAGCAACGTCAATGCAGCGCCAGGTGTCACGCTCATCATCAATGCCGAAAGAAGGCCAAACACCGTAAGCCCCAGGCTCTGCCCGAAAAAGGCGGCGCGCCCCAGACGCGTGCCCAATCGCCAGAATGCCCAAGGCGAAACCGGCTCAGGCATACGGCAAGCGGGCGAGCCTTCTGCCGCTGGCGGCGCAGATTGCGCGCGTATCTTCTGCCCTGCCCGATACCGAAACCCTTCAAGAATCAGCTCCTCCAGAACATCACCGGATGGCGGTTCATCAAGCACCTGCTGCAAATCCTCATAAGCACCTTCACGCAATGCCCACGCATGACGATAAAGACGGTGCAGATCAGCATCCTGCTCGTCATCGTTGAAGAACGCCTGAAGGGGCCGCGTATCACCGCCGACCTGCCACTGGGCGTAGGCGCCGGCAAAACCATCCAAATCCGCCCTCAGCGCATTGAACCAACGCGCCAGCGTTTCCGGGTGCATCGCTGGCGTCTCCGGGTCCGGGCGGATATCCAGCTCCCGAGCCTCTTCTCTACGATCAAATGCTTGAATCAACAACGGCAACCGCTGCGGATGATGCCGCTCGCAAAGCTCCAGCAAGTAATCAGCGGCTTTCGGGTGCCGATGCTCATGCCAGAGCTTGAGCCAACCTTGCAGCGCATGTTCTTCCAGCCCCAACAGCGTGTTCTGACGCGTCAACAGGAACAACGCGTCAAGATCTTCGGGCGCCTGATGATGCAACTCGACACACGCTTCACGCAGGCCTTTGCCCGCCATCCCGGCGAGCGTGTGTTGCACCAGCATGCGGCGCATCAACGCAGGATCTGCCGGGAGCGCTACGCAGGTAGCTTGACTGGCAAAGTGCACATACTCGTGTAAAGGCCGGTGTTGATAGAGCTGGTCCAGGCTGTTTATGTACCAGAGGGTCTCCATTTGTGCGGGAGGCGACCACTCCCCCATCAACCCGACGTCAAAAGGGTCGGGGCGCTTGAGGTCGTGCAGAAACTCGTCGATCCGGCGAGCGCTGTCGAAATCCACATTGAGCAACTGATCCGACCACCCCAAACGTTGCACGAGCAACAGCGCGCATCGCGACGATAACGGCCCCGATTGCATCAGTTCATTGAGTAATCCCCAACCGAGGTCTTCGAGCCTGTCCAGCGGCAGGCTATCCAGTTGCCGGATAAAGACTTGCCAGGCGTGCACGTTGAAGCGCCGGGCTGGATCTTCGAGTAAGTCCTCGAAATCCGACAATAGTTGAGTACCGGCATCTGGCGGCGTATCCACCAGCAGAACGCGATCCGCCGGCTCCGCGCGAGCAGCTTCCAGGGCCGCCTCGTAGCCGCTGCGCAAGGCCTGGAAGCCGCAAGGATTGCTTTCCGGGTGATGCTTGGGCAATCGGGCACGGTAGGCGGCCCGAATCAGATCAATATCCTGGGTGGGCTCTATCCCCAGGGTCTTCCAGCAAGTCATGACCATTCGAATACCCCCAGGCTGTCGGGACGCGGCAGTGCGTCAAGGGGCAGGTCCCAGGGTAATGGTTCAAGCAATGATGCTGCGGCTCCGGCCAGGGTCCGGACAATAACCTGGGTACTTTCACAGGCAGTTTGAAGGGCCAGTTCGCGATGGAGTTGCTCTGCGGGTAATCGCTCACACTTCCAGAAGCTATATCCCGCCAGGAACCCATTCAGGTAAGTGTCCCAATTGCCGTAATAGTGCCGCGCTCGCGACGCCAGCCGGCTCTGCAGCCAGAGGCTTTCCGACAAGTCGACCCACTGGTTGCGCAAACCACAACGCAACAGAAAACCCATTCGCCCCAGGTCCCAGGCGCGTATGCCACCTACTCCGCAGGCTCCAAAAGTCCGGCTGGCAAATTCGTACAATGCGAACTCGCGTGTCCCCAAGCTCTGCTGGAGGTTGCTCCACTCACTCGGCAAACAGCGCGCCCATTGATGGTAGGCCTCGTTGAGGTGAACTGCATGGCCCTTGTCCGCCATGCACAGCATGCCGAGCAACTGGTCGCGGTCGTTGATTCCCCAACTGCAATCGAGATCAATAGGGGAAGGATCGGCATAGAAGCCCGACTCGAGATAACCGGCGCCAGGGTTGATTGAAACCATGGGAGCAGACAGGGCGTACAGCCAATGCTGTTGAATTTCATCCATGAGAAAGAGCTTCCGGAATCGATGAGAGTAGACGAGGCCAACTGCGCGGGCGCAGATTGCAGGGCATCTGCAGCCCACCACCATCGGACTTCTCTCTTTCTTCAAACTCTGCACCTTTGAACCTACACCAGCTTTAAGGCCTGGCCGTCATTGCGCATCCATTCAGAGGTCTTCAGTTGGCGTTTAAACCCGTAATCATCAAAAACCCCACCGACCACGACCACAGAGTGCTGAAAGTTCGCCAGGGTGCCTGTCACCCCTTCGGCCAGCTCCTGAACGCTACTCCCACGCGTGAAGGCAAATAGCCCCAGACGACGGAGCGCATCGCCGGGGCTCTCACCGTCATTAAGCGTTTCCATGGCGGTCTCAAAACCCTCTGCGGCACGAAACTCATGATTTTCCATCTGCGCGCGCTTCGCGCTGACCGCATACAAAAAAATCGCGTCCCTTAACATGCCTTTGTCGTCGCCTGCGAATCGCGCACTTTTTTTGGCTTGCTCAAGCTCCGCATGGGTCAAGCGTACGGTGCAGGAATCACGCATGGTCACGGAGTAACCTTCAGTCGTCTCAGTGATGCTTTTATAGATGCCTAGTGGGTTTTGGCCATACTTCATCATTGCCGCCTTGATCGCAGACACCGTCACGCAATTACCCTCGAACCCTTGATAAAACCCGGACCAGATGTTGGCAGGCTGCACACCTATTGGCACGTCAGAGATCTTTGCCGTTTTGCCCGCTGAGTCAATGGTCGACTCGGCAGGTATGCCCTGGGCAAGCATGTAGCCCCACACTCGGCCTACTGCCTCTTTGTTCCCATGGCGGTGCTTTACCCCATCCAGCACAAATGCACCTGACCCGTGATAACCATCCACTACCGAAACAGCCCCCTTTTCCTGAATCTTGCTGGGTGGAACAATCCGCAGGAAGCCGATCATGCCCATGCCCTTCAACACGTTGTAAACGGAATCTCCGTTGAGGGTCTTTGCCAGGGCGCTATCAAATCGTCTGTTAATCGCGGGGTCGGTACTCATGATTTGCTTGCGCTTTGCATACGCCGCCAACATGAAGTTAGCGTCCTGCATGATGCCCTTTTCACTGCCAGCAAAGCGGGATGCCTCAGTCGTCTGCGTTAGCTCCTGCGCTGAAAGATGCAGTTCAAAACCATCCCTCATCGTAATGTCATACCCGTCCCCCGCCGCGACCAGTTTTTCAAACATATCCGCTGGGCTTTGGCCAAAACGCATCATCATCATTTTGATAACCGAGGCATGACTGCTGAGGTCAAAAAACTCGCCAAACTTTCTCTCAACCGCATCAAACCCCGTTAAAACAACGGTCGGCTTCTGGGCGTTTCTTTGGATGGACCTGCCGGCAGCAGAATCAACTACCGGACGAGGTTTAACATCGGGTTTGTCCGGATCGGACAATACATACAGGTGCGAGCGATCAACGCGTAGCTTGCGACCAAAACCATGCGCAACCTCATTGTGCACCAAGGCACTTCCGAAACTATTAGTCTCCATCACAGCAAACGCCGCGAGCTTGGCATCCTCCAAGGACACCCTGTGCATAAAAGCCGCCATGCCCATGCCCTTCAACATATTGAATGTCGTTTCCCCCTCCAGGGAATGGCTCAGTACGGCATCAAAACTTGGGGTAACGCCGCCGTCTGCACTGGAAAGTTGCTTGCGTTTCACAAACACCGCCAGCGCGAAGTTTGCGTCTTTTATCATTTCACCGTCATGACCGGTAAACCTCGACGCAGCACCTGTGCGCTGTAACTCGCGGTCAGAGAGATGCAGCGCATAACCGTCTTTCATGATGACATCGTAACCTTCACCGACGCGATTTACTGCCCTGAACATATTCGTTGGCGCCTGGCCGAACTTCATCATCAGCATTTTAATAACGGCGGCATGGGTGCTGGTATCAAAGTACTCGGCAAACTTTCGCTCACTCGCATTAAATCCATTTAAAATCTGGGCGAGCACATCCTCGCCCGCCCCACCGCCAACTAACGGTGTAGCCATCGGCACCAAGCCAGAAAAATCGTGCACCCTAAGCGCGACAAAATCACCAATAGAAAAAGCAGATGTAGAGATATTCATTGCAGGTTTCCAAAATAAATTGCAAGCAGTCAACGGAGATCAGACCAATGCGATGGCATCACCGAAACGCGGCCTACCGCTTTTTCTTCCATATAGTTCTTCACAGCCATCAATGATCGCCACCGAATGGGCGCTCCGGTTGACCATGCCAATCAGCGACTTATCACTAAATGCACTGACCGGGACTTTCTTCATGTGGCTCTTTAAGCCCAATCGCAAGAACCCTTCCCCAGCCCCCCTTTCATCTTCACCATCATTAAGGCTTCGTACGGCTGCATCAAAGCTTCGCGACGCACGTCCATCATTGTTTTCAAGTTGCGCCCGCTTGGCACTGACGGCGAATAGAAAGTGTGCGTCCTTGAGCATCCCCGGATCGCGCATCAAGACAAACTTTGAACCGCGTATGGCGTGGGTTAACTCCGATTTCTTCAAGTTCAGCTTGTATCCATCGCGCATCACGACTTGATAACCGTCCCCGACGGTTTCAACCGATTTGAAAATATCAGTGGGGCTTTGACCGAATTTCGCCATTGCCGCCTTGATCGCCGAAATGGTCACGCAATTACCATCAGGCCCTTGGCGAAAGCCGCCCCAGATATCATCTGGTTTAGCCCCGTTACGCTTGGTGGATAAGTCAGGAAGATGACTTACCCTGGATTGCGGGAGTGGTAGTTCGGGCTTGGGCATCACGCGGGGCTGGGGCGTCGGCGCTACATCGGGCGTTACTTTACTGCGCGTGTCCGACAGCAGGCTTTGCAGTTGGGTAAAAAACTGCGTAAACATATCAAGCAACTTCGTGAGTAACAGCGAACTGTCTGCCGTATCACGGTAACCACTTCGCCCCTCATCAGTGCGTGACACATGATGATGTGCGCCAACACTAACTGTTGCAGGGGCGTTGCTCACCGCCTGCGCAGGATTCGACGCTACTTGACGATACTCATCCCTTACCGCAACTGCATTATTAATCGATAGATAAGACATATATTCACCCACTATCAAGTGCTCCCCAGACTTTTAGTCGCCGGGGAGCCGTTGCAATTATTAAGACGCTGTAAAAAACGTTTCTAACTTACGCCCGTGTGCGGCGACCAGCATCAGTATTCCAATGGGTGTCGGGGCGGGGGCGGTTACGCTTATTGGCGCTATCAACCAAACGGTCGTCAGCCGGTCCCGGGGATGTCAAATCTGGCGCTGGCGTTGGTTTATCGGGTATTACCTGAGGCGTTGCTGGCTTGGGAACGTGTGGGGCTTTTGTGTCTGTTTCAGACTTTACCGCTGGCCGCGGAACCACTACCGGCTTGGCTTCTGCGTCTAAGGGTGGCTTGGGACCGACCAGAATATTGCCATCAGCCTGAGGTTTAACCGGGGGGCGCGGTGCAACTTCGGCTTCTGGATGAGGACAGTGGCAGTTAACCTGAACCGTCACATTCACTTCCGGCGTGTGCCTGTTCTCCGGCGCCCTTTCCGGCTTTACTCCAGGCACAACACCTGGGATTACTTTCGGCGATGTGGTCTCAAGGGTCACTTTCGGCTTCACTGTGGTATCTGTACCCACAACGGGTGCTGGAGTTGGGATCGGTTTTGCTTGAGGGTTGGCCTCTGGCGTTACCTTCGACTGCGTGCCGGCGTCTTGCCCGGCTTTAGGCAACGGAGCGGGATCGGGTGTCACCTTAGGCATTGTGCCTTGGGTTGTTAACAGGCTTCGTATCGCTTTGAAGACATATTCAAATAGCTGTAATAACCGCTCCACGGCGTCCTTGTTCAGCGTAACATTTCCATCTTTTAGCACGACGCCGTTATCACGCAAGACTGTATGAGCAACACTGGGCGACAACGGTGTATCACGTGTCTTGTTCAGCACCGGTGCTTCCCGCTCCAGCGGACGATAGTCATTGCTCATAGGGACAGTGTTATTAATCGATACGTTAGACATACAGTTATCCTTATTCAGCGACCCACAAGCCTTTGGCGTGCCCTGGGTGCGATTGTCGTCATTTAGAGTTGGAAACAATCATGACTGCCTCACACTCCCTACTTTCGTGGGGCGCGAGGCCATTGAGTTCCGATAATCGGCCCTCATACAAGGAAACCATTAGGAAAAACGAGACATTCTCCTATGGACTTTCAAGAGAAAGTGGTATTCCACCTCGCCTCAAGCGAGAACACCCTAGACACATAAGGCAACAGACAGCGTTCTGCGAAACGTGGTGAAATCACTGCCAGGCGTTAATAGTCCGCACTTATGTTAGTTGGCGCACGCGCAAGTAACCCACGGCGTACTGCGCAACCAAATCGCTATAAATCCGGTATTAAATAAATGCAATTAACCAACTTACTTACACATACCAAGACACCACACTGCATCGTAAAAATTTTAGACATATAACTAGCCAACCAAAAACTGCCGCGTTCCATCGCACGCACCACTTTTCGGACATAAAAAAGGGCGCCCTTGGCGCCCTTCAATAACGGGATGAAACGTCTATATATATGATCCGGATTTTTCAAGGCTCGCTTGCGCCGACGGATCGGGCATACCCAACAAACGTCCGACCTGCTCCAGGTCTGTCTCCCTACGCATCAGGGTGAACAATTCCACCGCCTCGGGATAGTTGCGAGTGAGCATCGCCAACCACTGCTTCAAACGACCCGGCGCCTGGCGCTCAGTCAACTGCTCCACCGACTGCCGCCAGAACTCCTGGAGCATCGGCTGCATCTGCGCCCAGGTCATCTCCTCTACCTCTTCGCCAGCACGCGCAGCGGCAATCTGCCGGGCAAGATCCGGACGGGCCACCAGGCCGCGACCGAGCATGATGTCTTCGACGCCGCTGATCTCGCGGCAGCGTCGCCAGTCTTCAACGCTCCAGATATCGCCGTTGGCGAACACCGGCACCTTGACCACCTCCTGCACTCGCGGGATCCACTCCCAATGCGCCGGCGGCTTGTAGCCGTCGGTTTTGGTGCGGGCGTGCACCACGATATGCGCCGCGCCGCCTTCGGCCAGGGCCGTGGCGCACACCAGGGCGCCGTCCGGGCTATCGAAGCCCAGGCGCATCTTGGCAGTGACCGGAATATGCGCCGGCACTGCACGCCGCACGTGTTCGACGATCTGGTTGAGCAGCTCCGGCTCCTTGAGCAGCACCGCACCGCCACGAGACTTGTTGACGGTCTTGGCCGGGCAACCGAAGTTGAGGTCAATCACCTGCGAACCCAGCTCACAGGCAAGAGCCGCGTTTTCCGCCAGGCACACCGGGTCTGAACCCAGCAATTGCACGCGCAGCGGCACGCCGGCAGCGGTTTTGGCACCGTGCAGCAACTCGGGGGCGAGTTTGTGGAAGTAGGCAGGCGTCAGCAGGCGGTCGTTGACCCGGATGAACTCGGTCACGCACCAATCAATACCGCCGACCTGGGTCAGCACGTCCCGCAGGATGTTGTCGACCAACCCCTCCATGGGCGCCAAAGCAATTTGCATGGAAAACACTCAACGAAAAACGTGGCGCAGTTTACGGGTTTCAGACGCCGGCGGGTAACTCGCCTTGCAGCGCCGGGCCATAACCCTCGAGAAATTCCGACGGCATGCGCTTGGGCTTGCCGCTGGACAGCTCAATGCAGACAAAAGTGGTTTGCGCCCGCAGCAAGGTGGCGCCGTCACGCGGGCGTACCAGTTGGAAGCGTCGGGTCATTTTAAGGCGCTGGTCCCAGTCGACGATCCAGGTCGCCAACTGCAGCTCGTCGCCTTCGTAGCCTGCCGCGAGGTAATCGATCTCGTGGCGCACCACGGCCATGGCGCGATCGAGCCTGCGGTACTCGGTGAGGTCCAGCCCCAGGCGCTGGGAGTGACGCCAGGCGCAGCGTTCCAGCCAGGACACGTACACGGCGTTGTTGGCGTGCCCCAGCCCGTCGATGTCTTCGGTACCGACCTGAAGATCGATGATAAACGGCGTTGCCAAATCCCAGCCCATGCGCTGCTCCCGGTCGATTAATGTCGGCGGCGAGCAGTGTAACCCATGGTTCAGGCGGTTTGGCGCTCCGCTACGTGGCGGCCGGCCAGCAGCGCCAGTACGGCTTCGATCACGCGCGGGTCTGCCAGCACCTTCTGGTGCCCGCCCTGCTCCAGGCGCAGCAGGCGGCTGTCGAACCAGGCGTCATGGATGACCTGACAGGCTTTGACCGAGACGAAGGTGTCGTCCTCGGCATGCACGATCAGGCCCGGGATATTCATTTGATAGTGGGCCACGTCGAGGTGCTTGAGCGGCATGCCCATCGTCAACTCGACCTCCTGGATAAACGCCGAACGCGCTCGTGCCGGCAAACCGACCATGCCGGCGAAGCCGCGCAGTACGTCGAGAAACCGCGAGGGTGCGGCGATGCTGACCAATGCCTCGGTGCGCAACCCCAACTGCACCGCCAACATCGCGCTGGCGCCGCCCATGGAGTGGCCGACCACCGCATGCAATGGTGGCAGTTCGGCCGCCGCCTCCAGCATGGCGCGAGCGAACAGCAGCACATGGGCTTCGCGCCCCGGCGAACGCCCGTGGGCCGGACCGTCCAGGGCAACCACCGAATAACCCGCCTCCACCAGCGCCGTGATCAAGCTGGCGAACTGCGTTGGCCGTCCTTCCCAACCGTGCATCAACAGCACCGCAGGCCCTTGGCCCCACTTCAGCGCCGACAGGCCGAAACGCAAGGTGATGCGCTCCGATTGCGCCAGCAGCGGCAGCTCCCAGTCACGGGGCGGCAAATCGCGAGGCGTCATGAACGCCCGACGCATCTTGCTGGCAACAGTACGCGGCGCCAGCCGGCCCAAGGTGCCATTGACGCCACGAATCCATTTCAACGTGCCCATCGCTTATTCCCCAGGCCAGAAGCCGTTCTTAACGCACTGCGGACTTGGCCGCACGCAACACACGGTCCGACAACTCACCCGGGCCCAAGGCGCGGGCCAGCGACAAGCCGCCGATCATCAGCGCCATGTCGGCCAGGGCCTTGTCGGTGTCTTCAGGGCTGGCGGCCAGTTGCGCAGCCATCAGCTCGCAGTGTTCGTTCAAGGCCTGGCGGAACTCATCCGGCAAGCGGCTCATCTCGCCCACCGTGGACGGAATCGGGCACGCCTGGGTGGTGGAGTCACGGTGTTTACGCGACAGGTAGAACGCTGCGACCAGCGCGCGACGCTCTTCACCGGTCAGCGATGAGTCCATGTCATCAACGGCTGCGCGACGCCGGGCCAGCAACTCGGTGAAGGCCTCCAGCATCAGTGCATCTTTACTTTCAAAGTGCGCGTAGAAACCACCGACGGTCAGCCCCGCCGCGCCCATCACTTCGCCCACACTCGGCTCGGCCGGGCCGCGCTGCACCAGGGCGGCGCCGGCAGCTTGCAGAATACGTTCGCGGGTTTGCGCTTTTTTATCGTTCATCGTTGCCTCCGAATCTCATGCTTCGAATATTATTACCATAATAATATTTCGCAAGCCACCGGCATGACCATTGGTCAGAAGAACATTTTGGGAAAAGGAAGGAGGATTGGCCAAACGCCAGACAAACAAAAGGGCCATTCAATAATTGAATGACCCTTAAAAATCCCGCAGAGCGGGTAATCGTGGCGTCCCCTAGGGGACTCGAACCCCTGTTACCGCCGTGAAAGGGCGGTGTCCTAGGCCACTAGACGAAGGGGACACAAACCTTCTATACACTGATCAGAGCTGAGACCTGATCGATTCAAGGACGGTGTGGCCAGACCTTGAACCTGTAAATTGGTGGAGCTAAACGGGATCGAACCGTTGACCTCTTGCATGCCATGCAAGCGCTCTCCCAGCTGAGCTATAGCCCCGGATTTTTCGCCTCGCGGCGCAGCAGACCTTGCGAGCTGCTTGTTGAAACTGGCGTCCCCTAGGGGACTCGAACCCCTGTTACCGCCGTGAAAGGGCGGTGTCCTAGGCCACTAGACGAAGGGGACACAAACCTTCTATACAACGTGATCAGAGCTGAGACCTGATCGATTCAAAGACGGTGTGGCCAGACCTTGAACCTGTAAATTGGTGGAGCTAAACGGGATCGAACCGTTGACCTCTTGCATGCCATGCAAGCGCTCTCCCAGCTGAGCTATAGCCCCTCGTCGGTGAGGACGGGGCGAATCTTAATGGCGTATTGGAAACGTGTCAAATTTATTTTTAACAAATTTCAAAATTTTTTGCCGAGATAACAATCACTTACCGACTAAACCCCGGAAAACCGGGGTTTGGCCGTTACAACAGCGGGCTTAAGCGATAGCGCCCAGCAGCTTTTCCCATTCCTTGTTTTCTTTCTTCGACACACCACCAAGCAAATCAAGGGCTTGGCGCAGGCGGAAACGGGTCAGGTCCGGGCCGAGGATTTCCATCGCGTCGAGTACCGACACCGAACTGGCCTGCCCGGTGATCGCGGCAAACATGAGCGGCATGGCATCGCGCAGTTTCAATTCCAGGGATTCAACCACCGCCTGGATGGTCGCGGTGATTGCATCCTTCTCCCACTGGCGCAGGCTTTCGAGCTTCCACAAAATCAGCTGCATCAACTGGCGAACCTGGTCACCCGAGAGCTTTTTCGACTCAAACAGCTTCACGTCGGGGTTCACGCCACCGGCAAAGAAGAAACTCGCCAACGGTGCGACCTGGCTGAACGTCTCCACCCTGCCCTGCACCAGCGGCGCGATCTTCATCATGTACTCGGGGTTCAACGCCCACTGCTGCACGCGGCTGGCGAACTCTTCCACCGGCAGGTCACGCAGCCACTGGCCGTTGAGCCACGACAGCTTCTCGACGTCGAAAATCGGCCCGCCGAGGGACACGCGGGACAGGTCGAAGTTATCGACCATTTCCTGCAGCGAGAACTTCTCGCGCTCGTCCGGCATCGACCAGCCCATGCGGCCCAGGTAGTTGAGCATCGCTTCCGGCATGAAGCCCATGCGCTCGTAGAAGGTCACCGAGGTCGGGTTCTTGCGCTTGGACAGCTTGCTCTTGTCCGGGTTACGCAGCAGCGGCATGTAGCACAACTGCGGCTGTTCCCAGCCGAAGTATTCGTAGAGCAGGATCAGCTTCGGCGCCGATGGCAGCCACTCTTCGCCACGCAGCACGTGGGTGATGCCCATCAGGTGGTCGTCCACCACGTTGGCCAGGAAGTACGTCGGCAGGCCGTCGGTCTTCATCAGCACTTGCATGTCCATGCGGTCCCACGGGATCTCGACGTCGCCGCGCAGCATGTCCGGCACCACGCACACGCCTTCGCTTGGCACCTTCATGCGGATAACGTGCGGCTCCCCGGCGGCCAGGCGCTGGGCCACTTCTTCTTTCGACAGCAGCAGCGCGCGGCCGTCATAGCGCGGGGTTTCACCACGGGCCATTTGCTCGGCGCGCATCTGGTCCAGCTCTTCGGCCGTGCAGAAGCACGGGAAGGCGTGGCCCATGTCAACCAACTGCTGGGTGTACTTTTTGTAGATGTCGCTGCGCTCGCTCTGGCGATACGGGCCGTGCGGGCCGCCGACATCCGGGCCTTCAGCCCAGGTGATGCCCAACCAGCGCAGGGCATCGAAAATCTGCTGTTCCGACTCACGGGTGGAACGCAGTTGATCGGTGTCTTCGATCCGCAGGATGAATTCACCGCCGTGCTGCTTGGCAAAGCAGTAGTTGAACAAGGCGATGTAAGCAGTACCTACGTGGGGATCCCCAGTAGGCGATGGCGCGATGCGCGTGCGGACGGTGGTCATGGCGGGTCTCGAATTGGCGATAAAACTGAAAATGAAACAAGGGGCGAATGGTAACAGCCCCAAGCCCTTGGGCTCCAGCGTGGGGAGGCGAACAAAGGGCATATGAGACAAGCTCCGGTCTCAAGACTCGCCATGGCTATTTGCCAGATCATTCGCTGGCTATATTCCATTACCTTTTGTTGCCGACATTATCGCCATGCCTGCCCCGCTCAAACGCCGCCTGTTTATCTTCCTGTTTATCGTGGTCTTGATTGCCGCGGGCTTTTTCGCCCAGTGGTTCTTCAAGGGCCGCTTTTATGAAAGCACCGACAACGCCTACGTGCAGGGCGAGATCACCCGCGTCTCCAGCCAGCTTGGCGCGCGAATCGTCGAGGTCATGGTCGGTGACAATGAACACGTGGAAAAAGGCCAGTTGCTGGTCAAGCTCGAAGGCGACGACTTCCACCTCGCCGTCGACCGCGCCAACGCCGCCCTGGCCATGCGCGAAGCCGAGCGCGTGCAGGCCCAGAGCAAACTGACCCAGCAAGCCAGCCTGATCGCCGCCGGTGCAGCCAAGGTCTCCTCCAGCCAGGCCACCCTCGGCCGCTCGCAGATCGACCTGAACCGCGCGCAAACCCTGCGCAAACCCGGCTACGTCTCCGAAGAACGGGTGACCACCCTGGACGCCGACAACCATATCGCCCGCTCCCAGGTGACCATGGCCCAGGCCGACCTGCAGGGCCAGCGCCAGCAGGTCAACGCCCTGAACGCCGAAATCAAGCGCCTCGACGCGATGATCGCCAACGCCAAGACCGACCTGGCCCAGGCCGAACTGAACCTGACCCGCAGCGAAATCCACGCGCCCATCAGCGGCCTGATCGGCCAGCGTGCCGCGCGCAACGGCCAATACGTGCAGGCCGGCGCCTACCTGCTGTCGATCGTCCCGGACCAGGACATCTGGGTGCAGGCCAACTTCAAGGAAACCCAGATCGGCCATATGCAGCCCGGGCAAAAGGCCGAGCTGACGTTTGACGCCTACGGCGATACGCCGATCGAAGGCCGCGTCGCCAATCTGTTCGGGGCCTCCGGCGCGCAGTTCAGCCTGCTGCCGCCGGACAATGCCACGGGTAACTTCACCAAAGTCGTACAACGGATTCCGGTAAAACTGACCTTCGCCGCCGACAACCCGCTGAAGGGCAAAATCCGCCCGGGCATGTCGGTGACGGTCAAAGTGAACATCAAAGACCCGCAAGATGGCCGGTGATCAACTGCTGGCCCCAGTCGGCGAACCGAGCCGGCGCGACTGGATTGCGGTGATGAGCGTGATGCTCGGCGCCTTTATGGCGGTGCTCGACATCCAGATCACCAACTCCTCCCTCAAGGACATCCAGGGCGCACTGTCGGCCACCCTGGAAGAGGGCTCGTGGATTTCCACCTCCTACCTTGTCGCCGAAATCATCATGATCCCCCTCACTGCCTGGCTGGTGCAGCTGTTGTCGGCGCGCCGGTTGGCGGTGTGGGTGTCCGGCGGGTTCCTGATCGCCTCGTTGATGTGCTCCATGGCCTGGAGCCTGGAAAGCATGATCGTGTTCCGCGCCTTGCAGGGCTTTACCGGCGGTGCGCTGATCCCGCTGGCATTCACCCTCACGCTGATCAAGCTGCCCGAACACCACCGCGCCAAAGGCATGGCCATGTTCGCCATGACCGCCACCTTCGCCCCGTCCATTGGCCCCACCATTGGCGGCTGGTTGACCGAGAACTGGGGCTGGGAATACATCTTCTACATCAACATCCCGCCGGGCCTGATCATGATCGCCGGGCTGCTGTACGGGCTGGAGAAAAAGGAGTCCAACTGGGACCTGCTCAAAAGCACCGATTATCTCGGCATCGTCACCATGGCCGTGGGCCTTGGGTGTTTGCAGGTGTTCCTGGAGGAAGGCCATCGCAAGGACTGGCTGGAATCGAGCCTGATCGTCAGCCTGGGCACCGTCGCCCTGCTGAGCCTGATCACCTTTGTGATCGTGCAGATGTCCAAGCCCAACCCGCTGATCAACCTGCGCATCCTCGGCAATCGCAATTTCGGGCTGTCGAGTATTTCGAGCCTGGGGATGGGCGTGGGGTTGTATGGCTCGATTTATCTGCTGCCGCTTTACCTGGCGCAGATCCAGAACTACAACGCCCTGCAAATCGGCGAAGTGATCATGTGGATGGGCGTGCCGCAGCTGTTTCTGATTCCGCTGGTGCCCAAGCTGATGAAATACGTGTCGCCCAAATGGCTGTGCACGCTGGGGTTCGGGCTGTTTGGGTTGGCGAGTTTTTCGTCGGGGGTGCTGAACCCGGACTTTGCCGGCGACCAGTTCAACCGGATCCAGATCATCCGCGCACTGGGGCAGCCATTGATCATGGTCACGATTTCGTTGATTGCCACCGCGTACATCATGCCGAAGGACGCGGGGTCGGCGTCGAGCTTGTTCAATATCCTGCGCAACCTCGGCGGGGCGATCGGGATTGCGTTGCTGGCGACGCTGCTGGATGCGCGCACCAAGACGTATTTTGATTACTTACGCGAGGCGATTGTGCCGACCAATCCGCAGGTGGCGGAGCGGATGGCGACGTTGACCGAGAAGTTTGGGAGTGAGACGGCGGCGTTGGGCAAGTTGAGCGAGATAGCGCATCAGCAGGCGCAGATCATGGCCTACAACGATGCGTTTCACTTTGTGGGGTTGGCGCTGGGGATCAGCATGGTGGCGATTTTGTTGACCAAGGCGTTGCCGGCGGGGCTCAAGGCTGGGGAAGCCCACTGAAATAACCTGTGGCGAGGGAGCTTGCTCCCGCTGGGCTGCGAAGCGGCCCCAAAATCCTGGGAGCGCTTCGCACTCCAGCGGGAGCAAGCTCCCTCGCCACAACAAGCCCCCTCGCCACAGAAGCTGCATCGCTGCGCATCAGACAGCCAACAGACGCTCGCGCAACTTGCCAATCTCATCGCGCATCTGCGCCGCCGCTTCAAACTCCAGGTCCCGCGCCAACTGGTACATCTTCTCTTCCAACTGACGAATACGCTTGGTGATCTCGCTCGGCGAACGCAGTTCCGCTTCGTACTTGGCGTTCTCCTCGGCAGCCTTGGCCATGCCCTTGCGCTTCTTGCTGCGCGAGCCCGGTACGGTAGCGCCTTCCATGATATCGGCCACGTCCTTGAACACGCCCTTGGGCGTGATGCCATGTTCCAGGTTGTAGGCAATCTGCTTGTCGCGACGACGCTCAGTCTCGCCAATCGCGCGCTCCATAGAGCCGGTAATCCGGTCCGCATACAGAATCGCCCGGCCATTGAGGTTCCGCGCTGCCCGGCCAATCGTCTGGATCAACGAGCGCTCGGAACGCAGGAAGCCTTCCTTGTCCGCATCCAGAATCGCCACCAGCGACACTTCCGGCATATCCAAACCTTCACGCAGCAGGTTGATCCCCACCAGCACATCAAAGGCGCCCAAGCGCAGGTCACGAATGATTTCCACGCGCTCCACGGTGTCGATGTCCGAGTGCAGATAACGCACGCGCACGCCATGGTCGGCCAGGTAATCGGTCAAGTCTTCGGACATGCGCTTGGTCAGCGTGGTGACCAGCACCCGCTCTTCCAGCGCTACGCGTTTGCCGATCTCCGACAGCAGGTCGTCGACCTGGGTCAGCGCCGGGCGGATTTCGATTTGCGGGTCTACCAGGCCGGTCGGGCGCACCAGTTGTTCAACCACACGCCCGGCATGTTCGGCCTCGTAGTTACCCGGCGTGGCCGAGACAAAAATCGTCTGCGGGCTGATGCCTTCGAACTCGTCAAAGCGCATCGGCCGGTTATCCAGCGCTGACGGCAGGCGGAAGCCGTATTCCACCAACGTCTCTTTACGCGAGCGGTCGCCTTTGTACATCGCACCCACCTGCGGCACGCTGACGTGGGATTCGTCGATCACCAGCAAGGCGTCGTCCGGCAGGTAGTCAAACAGGGTGGGCGGCGCCTGCCCGGACTCGCGGCCCGAGAGGTAGCGCGAGTAGTTTTCGATGCCGTTGCAGTAGCCCAGCTCCAGGATCATCTCCAGGTCGAAACGGGTGCGCTGTTCCAGACGCTGGGCTTCCACCAGCTTGTTGTTGGCGCGCAGGTATTCCAGGCGCTCCACCAATTCGCCCTTGATGCCCTCGATGGCGCCCATCAGGGTTTCACGCGGGGTTACGTAGTGGCTTTTCGGGTAGAAGGTGAAGCGTGGCAGCTTGCGGATCACCTCGCCGGTCAATGGGTCGAAGGCCGACAGGCTCTCGACTTCATCGTCGAACAACTCGATGCGGATCGCTTCCAGGTCGGATTCCGCCGGGTAAATGTCGATCACATCGCCGCGCACGCGGAAGGTCGCCCGGGCGAAGTCCATGTCGTTGCGGGTGTATTGCAGGCTCGTCAGGCGACGCAGCAGTTCGCGCTGGTCGAGTTTGTCGCCGCGGTCGACGTGCAGCACCATCTTCAAATAGGTTTCGGGGCTGCCCAAACCGTAGATGCACGACACCGTGGTGACGATGATCGCGTCCTTGCGCTCCAACAGCGCCTTGGTCGCCGACAGGCGCATCTGCTCGATGTGGTCGTTGATCGAGGCGTCTTTCTCGATAAAGGTGTCGGACGATGGTACGTAGGCTTCCGGCTGGTAGTAGTCGTAGTAGGAAACGAAGTACTCAACCGCGTTGTTCGGGAAGAACGCCTTGAACTCGCCATACAACTGCGCGGCCAGGGTCTTGTTCGGCGCCAGCACCAAGGTCGGGCGGTTCACCTGGGCGATCACGTTGGCGATGCTGAAGGTCTTGCCGGAGCCGGTCACCCCGAGCAAGGTCTGGTGCGCCAGGCCGGCCTCGATGCCCTCGACCATCAGGCGGATGGCTTCCGGTTGATCGCCGGCGGGCTCGAAGCGGGTGACTAGCTGGAAATCCGACATAACGTACCTCTTGAGTCACCCCGGGGCCGGAAAAAGCAGCGGGGACGAAAAAGACCGCGACCCGCGACTGTTCGGCGCAGGTTGCAGGAAAAAACCATGATAGCTGTAGAAGTGGAGGCGAATGTGACGGGTTTCAAGGCAATCGTCCTACATGCCCTGGGCCGTCAATGTTGCAATAAGACTAACGGTCGGTAAATAAACCGAAAAACTTGGCCGAAAAGCCGTTTCGGCTGTCGCCGTGAGCAGTGATGGCCTCTATACTAGCTCCCCGTTTGTGCACCGCTCTAGTGCATTCGGCTGGAGCGCGACACGTCCCTCCACTCTCTATAGAGCTGCCGCAAAAATGAGCCTGTTCTCCGCTGTCGAAATGGCACCACGCGATCCAATCCTGGGCCTCAACGAAGCATTCAACGCCGATACCCGAACCACCAAGGTCAACCTTGGCGTGGGCGTTTACTGCAACGAGGAGGGGAAGATTCCACTCTTGCGTGCCGTTGCCGAAGCGGAAGCCATTCGAGTGGCGCAACACGCCGCCCGTGGCTACTTGCCAATCGACGGTATTGTGGCCTACGACCAGGCCGTGCAGAAGCTGCTGTTTGGTGCGCAGTCGCCACTGATCAGCTCCGGCCGCGTCATCACCGCCCAGGCTGTTGGCGGCACCGGCGCCCTGAAAATCGGCGCAGACTTCCTCAAGCAACTGCTGCCCAACGCCGTCGTCGCCATCAGCGACCCGAGCTGGGAAAACCACCAGGCGCTGTTTGAAAAAGCCGGTTTCCCGGTACAGACCTATCGCTACTACGACGCCGCCACCCACGACGTAAACCGCGCCGGCCTGCTGGAAGACCTCAACGCCCTGCCGCCACAGTCCATCGTGGTGCTGCACGCCTGCTGCCACAACCCGACCGGCGTCGACCTGAGCCCGGCCGACTGGCAACAAGTGCTGGACGTGGTCAAGGCGAAAAACCTCGTACCGTTCCTCGACATGGCCTACCAGGGCTTTGGCGACGGCATCGACGAAGACGCCGCTGCGGTGCGCCTGTTCGCTGAATCGGGCCTGACCTTCTTTGTGTCCAGCTCGTTCTCCAAATCGTTCTCGCTGTACGGCGAGCGCGTGGGCGCCCTGTCCATCGTCACCGACTCCAAAGAAGAAAGCGCGCGCATCCTGTCCCAGGTCAAGCGTGTGATCCGCACCAACTACTCCAACCCGCCGACCCACGGCGCGGCGATTGTGGCGGCGGTGCTGAACAACCCTGAGCTGCGTGCCCAGTGGGAAGCGGAACTGGCGGAAATGCGCCTGCGCATTCGCGGCATGCGTGAGCAGATGGTGGCTGAACTGGCCAAGGCGGCTCCCGGCCACGACTTCAGCTTCGTCGGTCGCCAGCGTGGGATGTTCTCCTACTCCGGCCTGAGCGTTGAACAAGTGACGCGCCTGCGCAGCGAGTTTGGTATCTACGCCCTGGACACGGGCCGCATCTGTGTGGCGGCGTTGAACCAGGCGAACATTGATGCGGTGACCAAAGCCATCGTTCAGGTGCTGTAAGCCTGTTGTGATGCAAAAAAAGGGGAAGCCAGTGGCTTCCCCTTTTTCATTCTGAGGACCGCGCTCAATGTGGCGAGGGAGCTTGCTCCCGCTGGGCTGCGCAGCGGCCCCAAAACCTGCCACCGTGAACTTTCTGAATAAGTGCGGTGCCTGAATTAGGGCCGCTGCGCAGCCCAACGGGGGACAAGCCCCCTCGCCACAGGGTAAGTGGATTGCTTCAATAGATGAGTGCACGGCCCCTAAAAATTCGCTGCTTTCAGTCCGCTACCCCTAGACTGACACCAAGACAGTCCCTTCCCCATGAGTACCCTATGAAAAACGACGACCTGCACCTGCGTGCCGACCGCGACGACCTGGACCACTTCACCCCGCGCCCACCCCCCATCAAGCGCCAGAAAAGCCTGGTGCTGCAAGTGGCCCTCGGCGTGTTCCTCGGCGGTTTGGCGCTGTGGCTGGTGCAACTCGGCGCCGGCGCCCTGATGGCCAAACTGGCCATGGGCACCCTGCAATTTGGCGGCTGACAAAGACCAAATGTGGGAGCCGTCGAGCTTTAGCGAGGCCGCGATAGCGGTGGGTCAGGCACCATCAATGTCGACTGTGCCGACATCATCGCAGCCTCGCTAAAGCTCGACAGCTCCCACACAACACCTAGTGCGCCTTCAGGCCGCGCTCTTCCAGCAACCGCACAAAGCTGTTCAAGCTCTGCGACACCGTGCCCCGGCGCCAGATCAGCCAGGTATTCAAAATTCGAAAGCTATCGGTCAACGGCCACACACTCACGGCCGTAAACCCCGGCATGCTCTCCAGCATGCTGCGCGGCATCAGCGCCAACCCCGCACCCGCGCTGATGCAAGCGAGCATTCCGTGATACGACTCCATCTCGAAGATCTTCCCCGGCACCGCGCCATCCTGTGAAAACCAACGCTCGAAGTGATGCCGGTACGAACAGTTCGAGCGAAAGGTATAGATGCTCTCCCCGCTCACATCCTGCCCCCGGGTGATCGGCGCATGGTGCAGCGGCGCAATCACCACCATCTCCTCCTCAAAGACTGCCACGCCTTCCAGCGTCGCATGCAACACCGGGCCATCGACAAACGCCGCCGCCAGCCGCCCCGACAACACACCCTCGATCATCGCCCCTGAAGGCCCGGTCGTCAGGTCCAGCTCCACCTTGGCGTGCTTCTGGTTGTACGCCGCCAGCACCGCGGGAATACGCACCGCCGCCGTACTCTCCAGCGAACCCAGGGCAAACGCGCCCTGCGGCTCCTCCCCCGCCACCGTCGCCCGGGCTTCCTGCACCAGGTCGAGAATGCGCCGCGCATAACCGAGAAAATTCCACCCCGCCGGCGACAACCTCAGCCGGCTCTTCTCGCGAATAAACAAATCCACGCCCAGGTCCTGCTCCAACTGCTTGATCCGCGTGGTCAGGTTCGATGGCACCCGATGGATCAACTGCGCAGCGGCGCTGATGCTGCCTTGCTCGGCAACGGCTTTGAAAATTTCCAGCTGGACCAGATCCAAGTCATTCTCCAAACGTGAATGTATTGCTTAATATTATTCAGTTTCCGAAAAAGATACAGCCCCGTACGCTGGCCTCCATCCCATTCACTGCGCAGGACGGTGCCATGAACCCCATTTCTTCCCAGACCCACGCCTTGTCGATCAACCCCGCCAACGGTGAAACGGTCGCCAGCTACCCGTACGAAACCGAGGCGCAGCTGGATGCCGCCCTCACCCGCTCCATCACTGCCTTCCGCAACGGGCGCAACACCCCGGTTGCCCAGCGCGCCGAATTGCTGCTGGCCCTGGCCAGCACCCTGCGCGACCAGGCTGAAGAAATGGCCCAGATGATCACCCAGGAAATGGGCAAACCCATCGCCCAGGCCCGTGGCGAAATCGAAAAATGTGCGCAACTCGCCGAATGGTACGCCGCCCACGGCCCGGCCATGCTCGCCCCGGAAGCCACCTTGGTGGACAACGGCACCGCGCAAATCGAATACCGCCCGCTGGGCCCGATCCTCGCCGTGATGCCGTGGAACTTCCCGGTGTGGCAAGTACTGCGCGGTGCCGTGCCGACCATGCTCAGCGGCAACACCTACGTGCTCAAACACGCGCCTAACGTGATGGGCAGCGCATACCTGATGAAACAAGCCTTCCAGCGCGCAGGCTTCGCCGACGGCCTGTTCGAAGTGATCAACGTCACCCCCGACGGCGTGTCCAAAGCCATCGCCGACCCGCGCATCGCCGCCGTGACCCTCACCGGCAGCGTACGCGCCGGCATGGCCATCGGCTCCCAGGCCGGTGCCGCGCTGAAGAAATGTGTACTGGAACTGGGCGGCTCCGACCCGTTCATCGTGCTCAACGACGCCAACCTCGACGAAGCCGTGCAAGCCGCCCTGATCGGCCGCTTCCAGAACTCCGGCCAGGTGTGCGCCGCCGCCAAGCGCCTGATCATCGAGGAAGGCGTGGTGGAAGCCTTCACCGCCAAATTCCTCGAAGCCAGCCGCAACCTGGTGATGGGCGACCCGACCGCCACCGAGACCTACATAGGCCCAATGGCCCGCTTCGACCTGCGAGACGAACTCGACGGCCAGGTGCAAGCCACCCTGGCCGAAGGCGCCACCTTGCTGCTGGGCGGCAATAAAGTCGAAGGCGCAGGCAACTACTACGCACCCACCGTGCTGGCCAACGTCACCGACCAGATGACCTCGTTCAAACAGGAACTGTTCGGGCCAGTCGCCTCCATCATCACCGCCCGCGATGCGGACCATGCCGTGGCCCTGGCCAACGACAGTGAGTTCGGCCTGACTGCCAGCGTGTTCACCACCGACCCGGAGAAGGCACGCCACATCGCCAACCAACTGGAAACCGGCGGCATCTTCATCAACGCCTACAGCGTGTCCGACCCTCGGGTGTCGTTTGGTGGTGTGAAAAAGAGTGGGTTTGGGCGGGAGTTGTCGCACTTCGGTGTGCGGGAATTCTGCAATGCGCAGACGGTGTGGCTGAACCGTAAGTAAGCCAGGCCATGGCACGCCGCGTCGTCATTACCGACGACGTGGCATGCCGCTGGAGGTGTACCTGACACATCCTCAGGCCCGATCTATCCGGCCCGAGTAACAACCCCGCTTCGCGTTGTGAACGTGAATGTAACTCACCTGCGGATTGGCCAACATCCGGCTGATCAAAGGCTCTATCGCCTGCCCTTCAGCCACATCGGCATCAAGCATCATCCCATCCTCGGAATAAGCCCGAAGCGACAGTAGCCTGATTCGCATCACCTCAGGCACCTGGTTAACGGCATCGTAAGTGTGCACGGCGCCCTCTCGTATGAAAATCGCGTGTGAGGCGCGGTAAGGCGTGCTGGCCGGCTGACAGACGTGGTTCAGTAACAGCATGCTTTGCCCCAGCTCGGCGTCTTTCATCTCTATCCGATCAGGAAATCCCGGCTTACTGTCGACGAGATAACGTTTTACCCCACGTGATGCCAGCGCCTCGTCGGACAATCCAAACAGCGTACGGAATGAGTCGGGTGAAAGACCCGTGATGCGAAAATCCATGATGAACACCTCTTGATAGGAGCTTCCATAAGAGAGAAACCGGGCACTCTTCGCTATCCGATTCTTGCGACGAAATTCAATCGCAGGACGGGCCCACGCGCCCTCCAAACCAGCCACGGTAGATAAAAATGGTTGAAGCTGGCGTCGCTTTTCAAGGCCCCGTGGGTGAGCGCGAGGTTTATACTCGGCCCCTCGCCTCTAACCCACAGCACACGAAACGAGATTCCCGATGAGCCTTTCCCTCTCGACAACCCCTACGCGCAAGCCGGTCGCGCCACTCCTGGCATTTGTCATCCTGCTGCTGGGCGCCGCCTTCCTGCAAAACAGCGTCGGCGGTCGCCAGGTGCTGTTGCTGGTGGTCGGCGCGGCGCTGGGCTTGACGCTGTACCACGCGGCTTTCGGCTTTACCTCGGCCTGGCGGGTATTTATCACCGATCGGCGTGGCGCGGGTTTGCGTGCGCAGATGGTGATGCTGGCGATTGCCGTGGTGCTGTTCTTCCCCGCGCTGGGGGCAGGCACGTTGTTCGGCCAGCCCGTGGTCGGGCTGGTGGCACCGGCCGGGGTTTCGGTGGTGTTCGGTGCATTCATCTTCGGCATCGGCATGCAATTGGGCGGCGGCTGCGCGTCCGGCACCCTGTTCACGGTGGGCGGTGGTAACGCGCGCATGCTGGTGACCTTGTTCTTCTTTATCTGCGGTTCGTTGATCGCGACTCACCACGTCGACTGGTGGTTTGCCCTTCCTTCGTTCCCGGCGGTTTCCATCGTCAAAAGCTTCGGCGTCGTGCCGGCGTTGCTGTTGAGCCTGGCGGTGTTCGCGATCATCGCGGCAGTCACCGTGCGCCTCGAAAAAGGCCGTCACGGGCAACTCGAAGCCGGCGTCACCAGCGAACACCAGGGCCTGCGCCGCTTCCTGCGCGGGCCGTGGCCATTGGTGTGGGGCGCGATTGGCCTGGCCCTGCTCAACTACGCCACCCTGGCACTGGCCGGGCGGCCGTGGGGCATTACTTCGGCGTTCGCCCTGTGGGGTGCCAAGGTCGCCAGCGGGCTGGGCGTGGACGTGGGCAGCTGGGTGTTCTGGCAAATGCCGGGCAATGCCAAAGCCCTGGCAGCGCCGGTGTGGGAAGACATCACCAGCGTGATGGACATTGGCATCATCCTTGGTGCGCTGTTGGCGGCGGGCCTCGCAGGACGTTTTGCCCCAAGCCTGAAGATTCCGGCGCGCTCGCTGTTCGCCGCGGTGATCGGTGGGTTGCTGTTGGGTTACGGCTCGCGCCTGGCGTACGGCTGCAATATCGGCGCGTACTTCAGTGGGATTGCCTCGGGCAGCCTGCATGGCTGGGTGTGGTTGGTGGCGGCGTTTATCGGCAACAGCGTGGGCGTGCGTTTGCGGCCGTTCTTCTTTGCAGGTGAGCGTCCGCAGGTGGCGTTGAGTGGTTGCTGACTGATCGTTCCCACGCTCCGCGTGGGAATGCCGCCGAGGCGCTATGCGTTGAGCGCCTTTGACCAGATGATCGCGTCGCTCCCGCGTCCATCCAACTAGAAGGAAACCGCCCAATGGAATTGGAACGTGCGCGGAAACTGATTCATGAAGGGGTAGATCATAACTTCCCGGTTGACGGCCTCATCCTTGTGCTGGAAGCCGCTATTGAGCTGATTTCGCTTCCAGACAATGACTTCTGTTGGTCGAGGTGGGACGACGAAGCCCATGCAAAAGGAGAGTTATTCGGCATGATCAACATGCTCAACGCAGGTGCGTTACCCGAAAAGATGAGTGTGAGTGTGCTGTTTGCGCCAACTGGGCCGCTGCAAGAAGTCAGCCTTAGCAGCGGCTGGGGGGAAGCTTTCCTCAGAGTGGCTTCGAGATACGAAGAAGTTGAAGCGTTGCTGTGGTGATTTGCTCGTTCACTCCGCGTGGGAACGAGCAACATCATCGACTTTTTGAAATCACACCACTCATGTACTGATTCAAGTCGCGGAAGTCCTGAACTTTCCAGGTGAACGGCGACAACTTCACACCGTTCTCCCGCAACGTTCTTGGAATCAGGTCGCCATTTGGACGAAGAATGACGGACGACACAATAACGCCCGGATACTCATTCAGGCGTTTCTTGAAAGCGGGCGTTGTAAGGTCAGGCGTAGGCGGATCGCTTTTATTCGCCAATGGCCCCGTGCCTTTGATATCGGCCCCATGACACATGCCACATCTCTGCAAGTAGATGTTTTTCCCATTCACATTTTCCGCAACGGACAGTGATGGTTGAAGGAGCGATAACAGCCCCAGCGAAGCGATGACTACTATTTTTATGTTCACTGTTCCATGTGACCTTGTTATATAAACCGGATGATTTTCCTTCGGGACGCTCTTGCTTGCAAGGATCCCAGAGAGACCAACGAACACTCAGCATGGAGCGAGTCGATTGAAAGCCGTTAAATTCCTGGCCCTTTTAGCACTGCCACTGTTTTGCGGGTGCTCTACCATGGACGCCCTCAAATCCTTCACCACGGCGTATCACGAGCCGCAAAACCCGACCACCAGCAGACTCCGGGTGATCACTGACCAGATGGTCCGGTTAGTACCTGGCAGCACTTGCATCAACTGGGATTTACCGGGTACTGGCATGGTTAACTCAAGGGGCACTGGCCCGTTGAATGATCAAACCCACAATGACAAACGCCTGGGAATTGCGGGTGGCGAGGGTGTAAAAAACAGCGCCGAAGTGTATGTGCAACCGGACACGCCACTGACGGTGGTGTACTCAGGTGCTGACAGAAGGCATCAGTGCTTCTACAGCGTTTACTTTGTGCCGGAAGCCGGCGCCGACTATGAGGCAACCTCAGAGCTGTGCACTGTCGCGATTTACAAGATCGTCAAGCATGGAACCACAGGCGAAGTAAGTCATGAGCCTGTTAAAAGCAACCAGGCAAAGGTTTGCCCCTCGGTGTCCCCCCTCTAAACCTCGACACGAGCCGTTATCCACTCGCGGCTGTAAGCCAGCACGCGACTGGACATCGCCGTAGGGAAATGAATAAACCCATGGGCCGCCTGCGGTAACAGAAACACCTCAGACCCCGCCCACCGCTCAGCCATGTGCAGCGTGTCGTCCAGCAACGGGTCCAACTCCCCCACAAACATCAGCGCTGGCGGCAGCCCCGCAAGGTCGCCATACAGCGGTGACAACGACGGCTGCCGACGCTGCTCATCGCTCAACCCCGGCGTCAGCAAGCGTAGCGCCTCAACCATCCCGGGCCCATCCAGCAACAGCGTTTCCGGCCCCGCCGCGCGCACGCTTGGGGTGCCGGTCAAATCGTAAACGCCGTAATACAGCACCGCCCCGCTCACCCGCGCCAGCAACTCGGGCGATTGCTTCAGCGCCAGCAACGTCGCCGCCGCCAGATGCCCACCGGCAGACTCACCCACGACGATCACCGGCAGGCCGGCAAACTCCTCACAATCCTCCAGCAACCAGCGCGCCGCCGCCAGGCAGTCTTCCAGAATCCCTTCAACCGGCGTGTTAACCGCCAGCCGGTAATCCACCGACACCACCGCCACGTCGCACGCGTTCACCATGGCCACGTTGAGGTCGTCATTCATCTGCGCATTGCCGATCACCCAGCCGCCGCCATGAATGTCCAGCACCACGCCCTTGACCTTGCCCTTCGGGCGGATGATGCGCAGCGGCACCGACCCCACCCGCAGGCTTTCTGCCTGAAGGCCATGCTTGAGCAACTTATTCCCCACCACCATCTGGCTGGAGCGCAACAGTGCCTGGATCACCCGGGGCGTCACGCGGTTGCGGATGCGAAAGCGCGGCAACCAGGCGAGCCTTTGGTTGAAGCGCTGCATTTGCGCCAGTTCATGTTCTTCAGCAGGCCACAGCGTATGAGTTCCCAACCTATATTTCCTCTATCTCTAAAAGAGATGGCACCCTTCTGAAATCAGCACTAAGCGTGTTCACCTTGGCCAGTGTGCGTGGGCATCATGGCAATGATGTTTCCGCCCTCTCCCTACGTCGCCAGGCTCAGCGGTTATTGCGCAGGATGGAGAAATTCAACGCAGCCGCAATGCTTAGCCACACCAGGTAGGGGAACAGAATGAGCCCGGTGATCAGGTCCAGCCGCACAGTCAGCAGCACCATGGCCGCGACCACCAGCCACAGCAGCGTGAGGATCACCATCCCGGCGAAAATCCGGTGGGCGCCGAAAAATACGGGCGTCCATAGCGTATTGAGCGCGATCTGCGCGGCCCACAAAGCCAGCACGATTTCGCTGCCAGGGATCAGCGTCAAGCGATAGCCAGCCCAAGCCAGCAGCAGGTAGATGATCGACCAGGCGACCGGGAACAGCCAGTTGGGAGGGGTGAAACTGGGTTTGACGAGGGACTCGTACCAGGCGCCCGGTTGGAAAAGGATGCCGGTGCTCGCAGCAGCACCGCAGGCCAGAAGAAAAATAAACAACGTCACCATAATCGATCCTTAGCTGAGAGCAGCTGCCTGGAGATGAAAGCCATGACGGCGGTTTCAGGGTTGGACGGCCTGCGAAGCAAAAAGTGTATTTTTCTTTCCTCCGTGCTCCGGCACAGATGCGCTAGCTGAACGCGATATAAACAGGCTGCTGCTCCACCGCCGACTGCTCACAAGCACGGACCAGATCCCGCACGCAATAAAGTCGCCAGCCCTTGCCCGCTCCCCACTTGGCAGCCACATCATCAAGCGACGCCGCTTCATCCCGCGCGGCCCGCTCCCAATCATCGTGCCCGATCTCGGCGATCAAGCGTGTTTGGTAGTCCTTCAAAAAGGGAAGCAGGCCCTGCGCATGATCAACCTCCAACAGCACAAAGTCAGCCGAATCGAGTTGCTGCCTGGCCGCCTCGACCCAGTCCCGTGCCTGCAACGGAAGCGCGTCCAACACCGCCTCAAAGGCCGACCCCGACTTGTCGCTGCCCTGAAACGAACCACACCCAATCTCGCCACCCGCCATGCCTTTCTCCTTAACCGTTATTCATACCCACCCGGTTACTGGCTTAACCCCAAGCGCTTTTTCGCCTTGTAGCAATCATTGATCGCGATCGCCTGCTGGTAATACTCCGTACGCTGCGCACGGTTACTGTCCCCCAGCAGCCGGTACATTTCAGCCTGAAAATCCCGACTGCTGCCCCACTGCAACGCCATGCCCTGGGGCATCTCGGCCCTGCACTCAAGCTTCACCGCGGGCTGCGGGAAATACTGCTCATACGCGGGCGCGCTGGTGGCAATGGCCTTCAGCGTTTTCTGGAATTCAGGCGTGTCCGTAAATTCATAGCAAAAGGAGGAAAGCTGCAGTGCTGGTGGTGCAAAGCCTTGTAGGAAGCTGCTTTGGAGCAACGGGCAGGCCTTTTCCTTGATCTGGTCGACCGGGTAGAACATCACGTAGATCATCGCGAGGCGATGCTGGGCCACCGGGTGGTCCAGCGCGGCAGCTTGTTCAAGCAGCTTGATCGCCGGCTTGAGCAACTCGCCCGCTTCCTCCACCAGCACTTGGGAACGCTTTTTCTCGTCTGCGCTGGCGGTGGGAAAGTTAGCAGGCACCGCTTCCAGCTTGGCGTCTGCTTGTTGTAGATACGGCACCGCCTGCTGATAGAGGCTCTCTGCGTGGGGGTCGATGTGCGGGGTGTTGGCCATGCACAGTTGCGGCAACAGGCAGCCCAGGAACAGAGGCATCCAGCGGTGAATATTCATAAACAGGCTTCCTTGCGGCGGGGCGTGGCTTGCGAGGGGTTCATTCCTTTGAAAGCTGCGCAGGTTCTGTCACATTCTACGACAAGCATCTCACGGCGAAACACGCCCTTTCACCCTCTCGATGATCCCTTATGGAAATACAGATTTCGGAAACGTCCGACTGGCAATTGTTCGCGGCCATCGCCGAAACGCTGGAGCACGGTTTGAACGGTGAATGGGCCGTAAAGGCTGACGGGCTTGATCAGCGCTATTGGGATTTGCTCGTTGAAGGCCAGACCCTCACCCTGCACCTGGAGCATTATTTGGGGATCAGCCTGCTCATGCCTGGCCAGGGAGAGAGCCTGGAGGGTTTGAGTGATTTGGGGTTGAGGGCGTATCGGCTGGTGGTTCCTTTTGTGAGGTAAAGGAGCCGTTGCATTGACCGCAGCACCTTGCTCCATTGCCTACGCTTGCGTCAGAATCCGCCGGCTTGTGCACCTGGGTGGTCATCTCTAAGGTTGCTCGGTCGCTGAAAACTCAGTGATCGGGTTTAGTAGCCCTTAGTTGAATTGCGCTTAGTGCATGAGCTTCATCTGTCAGACGTTCCTGTCTGTGCTTGATGGTGGCTGTGCGTAGGGCGCCTTCGGGCGCGCCGGCTTTGCGTAATTCCCCGGTCTACTAACCTGCGTGCAGCTGCCACCCTTTTCGTTTAGTAGCGAAAGGGGGTCAGCCCCAAGTCAGGAATTGCGTGAATGTTCAAAGTAACCCCGAATCCTCCGAAAAAACCGGATCTAAAACTCCAACAGGCCGCCCAGCGCGCGCTTGATCACTACCTGAATCCCGCCACCGACACCGATACCGTCCCAGAGACGACCGCCCTTTTCAGCGTCACCTCCGGCGTCAGCAACGAAATCCTGATCACCAACAGCTACGAAACCGTTTCCTCCGTCAGCGCCCTGCTGCTCGACCTGTCCGACGAACTGACCGGCAAAGACCGCGACGTGGCATTGGCCATTCACCAACTGAGCGAATTGAGCGTGCTGCTGATCGGCAAACTGATGGATCGCGAAACACCTCGGGCATAAAGCCGAACGCGGTCCTGCGGGACTAGCCCTTCAACTCACCCAACCGATAACTCGCCGCGTCGTCGTATGCCACATACAACGACTCGGCGATTTGGCTTTTGATGGCCTTGGCACTTTCAAGCCCCAATACAAAACCTTCCGCCTTGCCGCCTGCGCGGTTGAGGTCTTCTTTTGTATCAGCACCAGTGATGGCGTCGAGCAGTTTGATAGCCTGAGGGCCTACGCCTTTTGGGAGGCTGATTTGGTCGATGCTCATTGGGATGCCTCGGATGGGGTGCGGGATGGGGTGGAGCGGGTGAACGAGGTCATGGGCGATACCCTGAGATTGAGGTCGGTAGCGCGTGGAACCACTGCCGGGGGTGGCATGGTAGACCGGTATGGGAATTAAAGGGCTGGTTTCGGCCAAAAGCAGCCGCTCGCTATCTAAGAAACCCGGGGCGATTCAGATTGATAGTGTAGACATACTGCAAATAAGAAACTATTGTACGTGCAAAATAAGCATCTACTACAAAATGGTAAGTACATGAGTGGATATTTAACAGTTTGTCATGCTTTTAATTTTTCTGAGTCGTACGCATATGCTGACAAGGTGCGAAAAGCAATTTTTGAAAATGACTTTCCGGTTGATCCGTTAGATGTTGCCAATGATTTGGAAGTGCAAGCTGCGAAACCTCAACAGAGAACCATTTTACACGATTACATTGATTATGTAATTCGTGAAGACCTGAGTTTTTATTTTGGCAGCGGTGGATGGGAGTATGAAGATGTAACTCCTGTATTTGCCATGCTGGATTCGCATGGCATTCACTATATGACATTAGAGGAATATGTAGCGGAACAATATCGCGACGATGAGACGGGAGAAACGGTAGCAGTCACAAATGATCTTATGGATAAGGTGAAATTTCAGTACCTTAGTGCTTATTTAGAAGATATCGCTATGAACGGCCTCTCTTCTCTATTGGTGACAGAGGTATTTACATTGCTTTTTGCTGATCGTGAAGCAATGAAGGCTTTTAATCTCAGGATAGCTGATAGCCTGGAAGAGCGAACGCCTCGATGCAAGTACTGGCCGAAATGGCTAGAACGGGCGTTATTTTGTAGAGAAAAAGGTCTATGTGCAATTTGTAAGGCGGATTTAACATCTTTGTTTCATACCTATGGAAAACTGGCTATTGACCATATCGTTCCTATCGCACTTAAAGGGGTGAATGACCCTACCAATTTGCAAATACTTTGCGGAAAGTGCAATGGTGAAAAAAGTGGAATAACAGTGGTTACGTCAAATTCTATGCCAGTATTTTGGTAGTAATTTGCCTAAAAATCATAAGTCTATACATTTTGGCGTCGACCTTATGGCGCCAAGATGCTAAGCCGCACACCTTTAACTGTTGCTAGTTTCCTCGCGTGCAGGGGCACCGCCGGACTCTGAATTGACATACATTTTCAATAGATCAAAAAAACGCTGAGATTCGGTGGGTAACGACGACTGCGCACAAATTCCATCATAACAAACACCGACGGCCTCACGTGCCGTTTCCAGGCTGGAAGACTTTGCGTATTCATTTTTTAAAAGTTCGGAAAACTTTGCGCGACTCATTTTCATTTCCACCTCGCTGTAGGCGAGACGCACAATTGTGGTTAATGAGTTTGTAAGTTCAAAGTTAAAGTAAATCGAAAATAGCGCAAAAAGTCCGCTCATTTCAGCCGTAACTTCTCGGAAGTCTGCGTAAGCTGAGTGTGCTTGTTCCATATACTCTTGGTGCTTATCCCAATACATTTCGTGCTCGACCCTATTTTCTTCATCTTTCGTGATGCCGGCCGCAGCAAGCGCTAACTCCCGCTCAGAAATCAGCATTTGATATTTTTTAACTAAATTTATAACCTTCGCTACGTCTGTTACAGATTTTTTGAATGTTTCAATTTTTAATTTTGATTCTTCACGTGCCCAAAGGTGCGCTTGTTGCTCTTGCCATATTGTAAGTTTGTAATTCTCAAACTGCTTGGCATGTTCACCTTTGACTGATTCGATCTTCTCGGTAATTGCTTCAATGTCTTCCTTGGTGGCTAGATTTCTCCCTTTCTCTCTTGAGTAGCTAGTTAAGTAATACTGTGCGAGCAAAAGTATTGCACCACCACTCACAAAACTCATAAATTGAGCCAACTGTTCCGAAGCCATCCAACTATCCTCTAAATTACAAATTGCCGTGATCGCATGGCAAATGCCGAAGCAATACCAAACTCTACATCAAAAAGCACGCATTCGTGCCGAATACGCACGCCGGTTGCTCCGGCGTTTGCAGCGCTACCACTGCCGCCTCACCTGTGGTTACCGCTCGTCTCGCCCTAGGCTCTTTAGTTCCATGCGATCTACCGCGAACGATCGCTATGGGTCGATTGTAGACGGTCGCGAAAGACCGGAACCGACCCGAAGCAGTCATTTCTTTGTCTTGAGAACTAGAGGCGAACCAACACACGCCGCCTTTACCGCAAAGCAAGTGAGGACTAGGATGACTCGTCATTAGTGTGATGGCGATGCTCCCGCAAGAACTGTGATGAGGCTACTCAGCCGTCGACGGATCGGCAGTAAAGGAGAGTGGGATGGTGAACGGGATCGAAAGCATTGCCAGCGAATTGTTGACCACACATGCAAAGTTGGTACTGCACAACGCCAACGAAGCGGAAACACGCAAAAAGCTGATCGATAGAATCGTGGAAGACGTGTTGGAGTGGGACGACACCGACATCTCTTACGAGGAGAGGGTCTCCGAAGATGGCGGTACGACGTATGCCGACTACATCATTCGAACCGCAGATGTGGCGTTGCTCATAGAAGCTAAGCGTATCGGGCGCAGCTTCGACGTTGTGCCCACCCAGAAGCGAGTCAAGCTCACGGGCCGCATCATGGAAGGAGATACCGGCGCAGCAATCGTCCAAGCTCGGGACTACTGTAGGAAAAAGTCTATTCCTTTCGCCGTTGTCACCAATGGTGCGCAATGGATCATTTTCCCGGCAGTCCGTACAGATGCCGTTTCTTTCTCAGATTCTTATGCAATCGTATTCGACTCACTGAGTCGAATCCTTGGGGAAGAATTGGAGCATTTCGTAGACCTGCTATCACGAACGGCTGTGGTTGAAGGCAATCTCGCCATCGAGCTTATAGGTCGAACTACTGACCAGTTTGAAGAACGGCGCCTCAACAAGTTCTTCAAAGGCTCAACCGTAAAACGACATAACCCCATTTATCCGTTGATTGAAAACGAGGTCATTAGCGCATTCTCAGACTCAATCGTAGGTGCTGAGAGCTCACTCCTCGAAAAGTGCTATGTGAAAAATGCCGACCGGCAAAAATTCGATAGCCGTATCAGGATGCACTTGCAGCGCAGAGAGCCCCTCTTCTCGACTCAGCCCAAAAAGCCGATGCGAAAGAAGGATTCCTCCTCTCTGGCAGACTCGATAAGCTCCGCTTCTGCGTCGCGACGGCCGTTGGCGATTTTGATTTTGGGTACAGTGGGCACAGGCAAAACAACCTTTCTCCAATACACGCGCAAGGTTGCTTCCGCAGCATACTTTGAAAAAAATCAGGCGGCGCCCTACCCACACTGGATTGATATCGATTTCCGAAATTTTTCGCGCAGTGAGAATCCGCTGGAATTCATTTACGCGCATCTGTTCACCTATCTGAGTAATGACACATATTTCAAGGATTTTCAGCGCGCCATCAGACCCGCCTATCGCGAAGAGATTGAAGCGCTCCAATCAGGGCCTATGTTTCTTATCGCTCAAAACCAAACTGAGTTCGATAAAAAAATAACGGAGCTGATTCTCAACGATTACAGCGCCAAACAGCCCTACGTGGACAAGATGATTGAGCATGGCGCGAAGCATGCGCCAATCTTCCTGGTGATTGACAACGTCGACCAGTTCGAAGATGACAGTACGCAGTCAAGAATTTTTTCCGATGCCATGGCCATCGCAGGACGATTGTCCCTCAACCTTATTATCTCCATGCGCGAATCTACCTACGTAGCGCATAGGGGATCTTCGACCTTTGATGCTTTTGATTTTGACCCTTTGCATATTGAGCCGCCTGAAATACCAGCAGTATTAAGTCGTCGCTTTTTCATGACCGGCCAAATGCTGACTGGAAAAAGCGGGAGCTTTACTACCCACGGGGGCGTGAATTTCAAAGTCGAGGACTTGTCGGTCTTCATTGATATCGTCAAATCTTCAGTGCTGGGAACTGAAATTGGCGAGCGTATTGACGTTCTTGCCAACCACGATGTGCGCCTAGCCCTTCGGATGACCAGGGAATTCCTAGCAAAAGGATATACGGATCCAGCAAAGGCTCTTCAAAGCCATAAAAATAAAAACACATATGTGCTGCCGAAACAGGAGGCGTTCCGCTCTATCCTGCTGGGCAACCAGTCTGTATACAGCGAAGAATTCTCCGTAATTGGCAATCCTTTTGACTCACGGCTAGGCAAATCCAATGGCGGATTGCTTAGGATGTTTATCCTTTCAGCACTGGTTAAACAGAGCAATGCTGAAGGGGGGCACATTGATGGGCCGGATATTCGTGACAACATTCGATCTATCGGATTCTCGGAAGACGATACTCTGAAAGTCCTGACCGACCTGACCGAGCTAAGATTTATACACACTAAATCGCATGGCAAAGCCGACCTAAACAGCGGTTATTATGCGAGCCGGCTGGGTGGCCATGTCGTGCGAGCGTTAATCGCTGACCTGACTTTTGTCGAAAACATTCTGATGGATACTTTTATCTCTGACAAAGAGGTATGGGACAAACTCCGAGACCTGACTCAAAGGATTAGGGACGAACGCGAAATTGTCGTCCGGATGGAAATGAGGGTCGAACGTGCAATGCTTTTTTACCATCTGATGACTGAGCAGTATTCGCCCCTGTTGGATGAAGCAAGAAAACGGGGCTTGAATCCAGTTTGGTTGGGAAATCCTTTGGACGAGATGCAAGCAGCTTTCTACGCGGACGCTTCTAAAGCACTTCACTCTGCCCAGCGGCTTTATGGGAAGTAAACGTCCATGGTCAGGGGCGGGGTTGCGGATGCCGCACTCGGCTTGCCCTGACCTTTGCAACGTTTATGATCGCTGCAGACCGCTTTTGGCCGATTGCTGTCTTTCGCGAAGGGCAGCTTTGGCTCTAAACCAGCCGCTAGTGAAAGATAGCTATCCGACAAAATCCGCTATCCCCTTCGTCTCGTAAAAAACCATGCGCCTGGAAAGTAACCAACGAAAACCACCAACCGCTCCCCCTCCCCTAACGCATTCCTGTCGAATACTTGCCTAATCCTCCGACCTTTCGCCCCCCGCATAGCGCCCCCCTGACCTACGGTCTAGAGTCAATCCAAGCGCCCGCTACACTACTCAAACCACGCGCGCGCGAACCCTACGGGCCAACGATGCCCAGCGGCGAAGCCCCACTTCACCGCCCAAAAATACTAAAAAAATTGCAACACCAACCGATGATCAGCGGGTGAGCCATGGAATTACGAATTAACCAGCAGACCCACCAAGTCGACGCCGAACCCGACACGCCCCTGCTCTGGGTCATCCGCGACAACCTGGGCATGACCGGTACCAAATACGGCTGCGGCCTGGCGCAATGCGGTGCGTGTTCGGTGCTGGTGGACGGCAACGTGGTGCGCTCGTGCGTCACGCCCGTCTCCGGTGTGGTAGGTCGGGAGATCACCACCATCGAGGCCATCGAGTCGGATGATGTCGGCAAACGGGTCGTCGCCACCTGGGTCGAATTCCAGGTCGCCCAATGCGGTTACTGCCAGTCCGGCCAGGTGATGGCGGCCACGGCGTTGCTCAAGCACACGCCCAAGCCGAGCGATGCGCAGATCGACGCGGCGATGGTCAATCTGTGCCGCTGTGGCACCTATAACGCCATTCATGCGGCGATGCATGACCTTGCGAAGGGAGAGGCCTGATGAACGTTCGCATTGATCTTACTGCCCTGCCCTTGGTCGCGGGCTTGACCGATCCCGTGAACCTGTCCCGCCGTCGTTTCCTGGCCAGTACGGCCGTGGGTGCGTTGGTGATCGGCTTTGGTCTGCCGCTGGGTTCTGGTCGGGTGCAGGCGGCCACTGCGGCTGCCGCTGGCGAGCGCGGTACGCAGGTGCCGGCCTTTCTGGAAATTCGCCCGGACAACACGATTCGCCTGCTCAGCCCCTTTATCGAAGGCGGCCAGGGCACGTTCACGGCGATGGCGCAGATTGTCGGCGAAGAGTTGGACGCCGACCCGGCCACGTTCCTGGTTGAGTGCGCCCCGCCCGGCGAAGCCTTTGTGGTGATGGAGAACGGTATGCGTATCACCGGCGGCAGTATGTCGGTGCGCATGAGTTACCCGACGATGCGCCGGCTGGGCGCGCTGGCCCGGGCGATGTTGCTGGAGGCCGGGGCGCAGGCGCTGAAGGTGCCGGTGGGTGAGTTGTCGACGGAGCCGGGCAAGGTGGTGCACGCGGCGTCCGGGCGCTCCCTCACGTATGGCGAGTTGGCCGGGCGGGCGATGGATTTGCCGGTGCCGGATGTGGCCAGTGTGAAGCTGCGGGACCCGAGCCAGTTCCGTTGGATCGGCAAGCCGGTGAAGCGTCTGGATGCGTATGACAAGTCCACCGGCAAGGCGCTGTACAGCATTGATATGAAGG
The DNA here is from genome assembly GCF_002204795.1 of Pseudomonas sp. K2I15. GTDB lineage: Bacteria > Pseudomonadota > Gammaproteobacteria > Pseudomonadales > Pseudomonadaceae > Aquipseudomonas. The sequence goes on along the minus strand of NZ_NIXO01000003.1, from coordinate 8,326 downwards.
TGGACGGCATGCTGCACGCCGCAGTGCAGCATGCGCCCCGGTTGGGCATGACGGTGGACAGCCTGCGCAATGAGGACCAGGTCAAGGCCATGCCGGGGGTGCATTCGGTGCATCGCCTGCCCGGTGCGGTGGCGGTGGTGGCTGAGCGGTGGTGGCATGCCAAGCGTGCGGTGGAGTCGATTCAGGTCGACTGGCTGGAGCCGACGGCGGATTCGAAAGTGCGCGGGATGCCGAAGGACTTTTCCAGCGACGAGCATTTCAAGCGCCTGGCCGCTGAAACCGGCCCGGCCCGGGATGATGAGAACGAGGGTGATGTGGCCGGTACGCTGGCGAATGCCAAGACCAAGATCGAGGCCACTTACCACAACCAGTATCTGCACCATGCCCAGCTGGAGCCGCCTTCGGCGCTGGCGCGGTTCAATGCTGACGGTTCGCTGGAGATCTGGTTGCCCAATCAGGCGCAGGACATGTTCCTGGCCGATATCGCCAAGCGCACCGGTTTGGCCCCGGAGCGGATCACGCTGCATTCGCCGTTGTTGGGTGGGTTTTTCGGGCGGCATTTCCTGTATGACTCGGCCAGCCCTTACCCGCAGGCCATTGAGTTGGCCAAGGCGGTCGGGCGCCCGGTGAAGTTGATCTGGAGCCGTGAAGAAGAGTTTCTGCGGGACGTGCTGCGGCCCGTGGCTGCGGTGAAGTTCCGTGGGGCGCTGGACGGTGACGGCTGGCCGGTGGCGATTGAAGCGGTGAGTGCCACGGAGGGGCCGACCGAGGCTCTGGCAGGCAAACAGGGCGAGAAGCTCGACCCTACGGCGCTGGAGGGGTTGTCCGGGAAGTCGTATGCGATCCCCAACAAGCGCATCGCGCAGATTTATGTGAAGGGCCCGGTGATGCTGGGTTATTGGCGTTCGGTGGGTAATTCGCTGAATGACTTTTTCTATGAAGCCTTTCTGGATGAACTCGCTGACAAGGGCGGCAAAGATCCGTTCGAGTTGCGCCTGCATCTGTTGCGGGATAACCAGCGGCTGACCACGCTGCTGAACGCGGTGGGCGAGTTGTCGGGTGGCTGGAAGCGCGGCCCGTTTGTTGCCGAAGACGGCAGCAAACGCGCGCGTGGGGTGGCGATGGCGTCGCCGTTCGGCACGCAAACGGCGGTGATTGCCGAGGTGTCGATCGAGAACGGGCAGGTCAAGGTGCATGACATCTGGCAGGCGATCGACCCGGGCAGCATCGTCAACCCGGCGATTGTCGAGGCGCAGGTGAATGGGGCGGTGTCGCTGGGTTTGTCCCAGGTGCTGTTGGAGGAAGCGGTGTATGTGGACGGCTTGCCTCGGGCGCGTAACTACGATTTGTACCCGGTGCTGCCACCGTCGCGGATGGCCCGGGTGCATGTGCGCGTGATCGAGAGCGGGGAAAAAATGGGCGGCATTGGTGAACCACCGCTGCCCGCCGTGGCGCCCGCCGTGGCCAACGCCGTGGCGGCCTTGACGGGGCAGCGCATTCGCAGCATGCCGTTAAGCCGCTACTCCTTTACCTGACCGGGGCCTGAGCACTTATGAACAACCGTCGATTCGCAAGAACCGCTGGCTGGCTGGCGCTGCCGTGCCTGGTCGCGGCAGGCCTGCTGGCCTGGTATGTCACCCGCGAGCCTGCTTCGTCGCTGGGTGCCGAGCCTGTCGCCACGCAGCCGGCGCTGGTCGCCCGAGGCGAGTACGTCGCCCGGCTCAGCGACTGTGTGGCGTGCCACAGCGTGCCCAACGGCGCGCCCTTTTCCGGTGGCCTGGAGATGGCCACGCCGCTGGGCTCGATCCACGCGACCAATGTCACGCCAGACCCGGAAACCGGTATCGGCCGCTACAGCCTCGCAGACTTCGACCGCGCGGTTCGCCACGGCGTCGCGCCGGGTGGGCGTCGCCTGTATCCGGCGATGCCGTATCCGTCTTATGCCAAGCTCAGCGACGATGATGTGAAGGCGCTGTATGCGTTCTTCATGAAGGGCGTGGCGCCGGTGCGGCAGGCCAATGTGCCGAGTTCGATCCCGTGGCCGCTGAATATGCGTTGGCCGATCGCGCTGTGGAATGGCGTGTTTACCGACAGCAAGCCTTATACCGCGAAGGCCGGGAAGGATGAGCTGTGGAACCGGGGCGCTTACATCGTGCAGGGGCCGGGGCATTGCGGCAGTTGCCACACGCCTCGGGGTTTGGCGTTTAACGAGAAGGCGCTGGATGAAAGTGGCAAGCCGTATCTGGCCGGTGGCTTGCTGGATGGCTGGTACGCGCCGAGCCTGCGGGACGATCACAACACGGGCCTGGGGCGCTGGAGCGAGCCGGAGGTGGTGCAATTCCTGAAGACCGGTCGCAATAAACATGCGGTGGTTTATGGGTCGATGACCGAGGCGTTCAACAACTCCACGCAGTTTATGAATGACGCTGACCTGGCGGCGATTGCGCGGTACTTGAGGTCGCTGCCGGGCGACGAGCAGCGTGATGGTGCGGCCTGGCAGTATCAGGCGGTGTCGGCCGCTGAACGCCTGGATGCGCCGGGCGCCCATACCTATGTGACCCGCTGTGCCTCGTGCCACGGGTTGGAAGGCAAAGGGCAACCGGACTGGATGCCGCCGCTGGCTGGCGCCACCTCCGCGCTGATCAAGGAAAGTGCCTCGGCGATCAACATCACGCTGAATGGCTCACAGCGCGTGGTGGCGGCCAATGTGGCGGACGCTTATCGCATGCCGGCGTTTCGCGAGCAGTTGTCGGACCAGGAAATCGCCGAGGTGCTGACGTTTGTGCGCGGTACGTGGGGCAATCAGGGCGGGGCGGTGGATGCGAAGGCGGTGGGCAAGTTGCGTGAGCACACGGGCCCGGCGAGTAGCAGCCCGATTATTCTGCAGATGCGTTGAGGGGACAGTGTGGGAGCGGGCTTGCTCGCGAATGCGGTGGGTCAGTAAAAAATTTGCTGACTGACACACTGCTTTCGCGAGCAAGCCCGCTCCCACATTTTTAACCGCGTTTCGGCAGCTTCCAGTTTGGCCGGATGAAGTGGCAGGTGTAGCCGTTGGGAATCCGCTCCAGGTAATCCTGATGCTCCGGCTCTGCTTCCCAGAACGGCCCCGCCGGTTCGATTTCAGTCACTACACGGCCTGGCCACAGCCCCGAGGCATCCACATCCGCGGCGGTGTCTTGCGCCACGTCGCGTTGCTGTTCGCTGAGGTAGTAAATCGCCGAACGGTAGCCGGGGCCAAGGTCGTTGCCCTGGCGGTTGGGCGTGCTGGGGTCGTGGATCTGGAAAAAGAACTCGAGGATCTGCCGGTAGCTGATCACCGCCGGGTCGAAGACGATCTCGATGGCTTCGGCATGGTTGCCGTGGTTGCGGTAGGTGGCATTCGGCACATCGCCGCCGCTGTAGCCGACGCGCGTTTGCAGCACGCCGGGGTAGCGTCGCAACAGGTCTTGCATGCCCCAGAAGCAGCCGCCGGCGAGGATGGCGGTTTCAGTTTGGTTGGTCATGGCGTGTTCTTCCCCTGGATGGATACAGGGGTAGTTATGGGGCCGGGTTGAGCAATACCAAGGTGAATGGGGGGCTAATGATCGGAAAACCCTGCCTCTCGTCAGTCAATCGGCTCGAACCGCCGCCGCTTCAGGAACAAGCCCACCCCCAGCGCAACGGCAAAGATCGACATCAACCCCAGATCAACCCCCAATAAGTGGATCTGACTTGCAGCAACGCAGCCGACCGCACCACCCGCTACCAGCAACACCCCCAGCCACTTGCGAAGCAGATACGGCTTTAAAAACCGATCCAACAGAAAGTACAGCACCAGGGCAATGACCAACTGGGTAATTTCGGACATGGGCTTCTCCAGTCAGGTCTTGATGATCAGCGTCGAGGCGCTGCGTTGCGGGCCGATACCGCCGTTGACCTGTGCCTCGATGCTGACCAGTACGTCGCCTGCATGATAGGTGGGCAGGGTTTCATTCACATACATGCGCACACCGGCCCCGACAGGAACACCCACGTAGGGGGAGGCTACATAAGCGGTGGCGCCAGCGAAGGCCGAGGCCGCAAGGTTAGCGATCTTGGTGCGTTGGGCATTGAGGGTATCGCCCTGTTGCCGGGTCAGCGGTTTGGAGATGCCGATCATCATCAGACACGGCAGGTTCTTGGCCAGCATCTTGTCGTACACCTCGACGACCTTGCGGTTGACCTCATAGTGGGCGCTTTTCGCCTCGCCAAAATGCAGCTCGCTCAGGCGTCCGCGTTCGCTGTCGGTGAGGGTGATCTGCGAGACGTTGAAAACGATCCCGTGATTGCCTATGTATTGGAAAGTCCCTTCGAACTTCATCGCACGCATCCTTTCGAGCCAAAGGCGGGGATTCTCTACAAGCAGCGCGCAGGATTCAAATCATTTCACCTGGCGAGCAAGATGTGTTGCCCGCCGTAAGGTGCTGACGGACATAATAATTGTCGAACTCAGTGCTTTCGACGAACTGGAAGCCATGGCGGGTGTAGAAACGGTTCGAAGCGCTTTCTTTGAGGGCTCCCACTTTGATAGGGAGTGCGACCGCGTCAGCAGCTTTGAAAATCTGAGCGAGCACAGCAGAGCCGATCCCCGAACCTTGCGCGCTCGGTCTCACGTAGAAGTGGTCGAGCACGAGCTCGGTGGTGTGGTGCCTGACTACTACAAAGCCAACCCTCTCTCCAGACACCTCGATGTGATGGGTGTTGTGGGCTTCAAAACCGCTAACAAACCGCTCGCGCGCCCGTACCGGATCAAATCGCCCGACACGTTCCAAACTTTCGCGCATGGCTTCGATTCGGATGGCGACAAGATCGTCCAGGTCGCCTTGTTGAGCGCGGACTAACGTCACCGGGGAGCGTTGATTGGGTTTGATCGGCATAGGTTGCGCTCTGCGTACCGTCCTGGGATGGCCAGTGTAGGTGGATTGGGGTGCGATCACGCTCCACTATTTTCTATCGTGGTCTGACTCCATATTTTTTTCAGGATCGTTAATTTATTTTCTCGCCAAAAAAAATAGCAGCCATTTGAAAAGCAAAGCAAGAAAGAAGACTTCCCGCTATTACATTAATGTATGTTGTTTTTTCACGACGCTTATCATAGCAGGCTAAAGCCAATGCTAAAGAAACCATGAAGGTCATTATAAATGACAATACAGGAAGGATAATTGCCATGCCTGTAAATTCATATGATGCGCTGTACCCCCGCCCCCTATAGGAAATAATAGCGTGTTGAAAATAAATCGAGTTGATTGATAACATCATGAAATATAAAGAAATAGCGACAAGTGTTACCGGCACTAAAAATGATATTTTATTATCGGGGATTTTCTCATGAGCTATTTTTCTGCACGTATAGCAGCGTCCATTTTTTACGTTAACTAATGAAGAACTATTTACCACCTTACAACTTTTGCAGATTTTTGCTTTAGACTTCATTTCTTGAAACTTTCCATTGTTCGGATTACCCGAGTTAGTCCTTCTTCTCGCTACCTGTACTGCACTAACAGGCCTGCAGCTAAGATCCCGACTGAGGAAATACTCATCATCGTTAGATTGATGAACAACCGACGCTTCAGGTACGGGGGGAAGTTTTCAAGGTCTACAGGGTTTAAATCGCCCATGCGGATATACGCCTTCGGCCACACCACCATCCCGGAGATTTTTGATATCTCGTAGACAGACCAAATCAACCCCCGCCTTCCCAAACTCGGCCCCCAAAGGTAAATATAACGGCTGTTTCTCAAGGCCTCCTTTATAGCGTCCAGATGACGGTGACTCAGGTAAAGACTGTGAGCCAAACTTACAATCGCGAGCAGACCTGGGCCGCCAGTAGCAAATATCGCAACCCACGGACTCCAATTGTCGATACTCGTCATGGTTGTGTAGCTTCGTAAATCTTCTCCCCCATGTATTCGCCCCCCATACCACCGTACTTCGTACCCACCCATGCGCTGGTCCCTACTATGGCCGCAACGCAGACAACACCACCAATACCTGTAGCAAAGCCAAGTGCAGTGCAGACCGAACCACCGACAGAACCGGCTACCCCTCCCAGCACGCCACCACCAGCGGTGGACAATCCAAACTTCCCACCTTCAATAAACTTGATCTTCTCGCAAGCGGCTCCTGACTCTGCGCTACACACCTCCTGAATCGCCAACAACGAAGACACCCCACCAATACCAATGCCGATATAACCACCCGCCTTCATATACTTCGCCGCCCGACTCGTCGCCGCCACATGCGTGGTATACCCCGGAATCTGCCCCGGCCCACCTGCCTTATCCCAATGGTGCACCAGGCTTCGGCTGGATATCCCGAGCGCAGTTTTGAGCTTGGGATGATCGCCCAAGCTCGTTTGGCCCCGCAAACGTGTGGAGTTAAGCAAATGTGCATCCAACTGGGCCATCAGCCGCTTACGATCAGCGAAAAATTGCGGCGATTTAAGATGCCCATGCTGACGATAGCTCTCCTGATGCAGACGCTCCATGGCCTGGAGCGTGTCCCGTAAATTGCTCAGATGCGTTTCCATCACCACCGCGCTGACGCCCAGCCAGGTGGAGGTGGACCCGATATAGCTGGCAATTTCAGCACCGTAGCGAAATCGAAAATCCGCCTCTTCCGGCGTCAAGCTATCCAAAGACGCCTTGACCTGCTGAGCAGCCTCCATCAACTGCGCTTCCTGATAAGTACAGGACGTGTTTTTCGGATCGCTCAGCACGATCATCGAGCCGGCTTTAACATCGTTCAGGTCAGGGTTGAGCGCCCAAAACTTGCTCAGCACCGCCAAATCGCGCTCGGGGAAAAGTAGAGCTTCCAGTGCTTGGCGGGTCATGCTTTGGGGCGCGACATAGAAGCCAGGCTCCTGAAGCTCCGCGCTATTGAATACTGGCGGGACTGAATTACCCGAAAACGCCGATTGACGTGGCGCTACGGAAGAGCTGGTTAGCGTTGGATGGGCAGGTTCCGCCATTCGCCGGCCCACTTGCGGTGCAGCGCTTTCGTTCTGGTATCCGGCTGTTAACTCCGTGGGAATCAACCGAGCGTTACAGGGACAGTCACTGCGGCTGTCCAGCGTGCCCGCCATCAGCCTGCCATGGCTTTCCATGTGCGAAATGCCACCGACGATCCGATACGTTTTCCCGTCCACCCCACACGTAACCCGATCACCTGCGCAGGCATGAAGCAGGCCCATTATGTTGACTCTGGGATCACCATCCAGAACCTCCCCGCCGCAGGTGGTTTTGTCACCTTTGCCAATGAAAAAACCTTCGTTCATTGGTGTTTCTCCACGCGCTCGATAGCGGGCAGAAAATCCTCGGCCAGCAGCACGCCTTCACGGGCGATGAACACACAGCCACCTTGGGGCGTATTGATAATTTCGTCGCCGTTGCTCAGACGACTGCCGACCAGCGCAACATGGCTATTGCCTTCCCCTGCACCCGTCACGATTTGGGCCTTGCTGCCATCGGCATATACGGCGTAATCGCCTTTCTGCGCAGCGCGCACTTGCTGGCCGTTATCCAACTTGAACTCCCTGGCAGTAGTCGCTTGTTGAATCACACCGCCGTTACGGGTTTGGCTGCCCTCGGCTGCCACGCGGTAAATAGCAACTGGAGGGTGAGCTTTGATGTAAGCCTGTCGTTGATTAACGATCGCCAAGGCGTCTTCATGGAAGTCGGCAAGCCGTTGCTCGGTAAAGTGCGACTTGTCGAGGGTCTGGAGAAATTCTGGGGACACTTCATTGGTATATAACCGGGGCGCTGCTTGTTCCATTGTGCTGTCCTTTTCTGGCGCCCAAGCGGGCTGGAACACCGCAAGGGTGTTGCTGCATAAGGGTCGGGATTGCGCCTGAATGGCGCGCAAGAGATGCTGCTGGACTGCCCAAAACCTGACAACTGTCCGTTCAGCTAGGTTCGACAAAAAACGAATCGTCAGACGCGCCATCCGGAAAAACCTGTGGGAAAGTCACCAGTCGCCCCGTTCTCTAACGCAATCCTGTCGAATGCTTGGGCGCGCATAGTTACCCGACAATGCACCGGCTGGGGCCGCTGGCTTGCTCGCGAAGGCGGTGGATCAGTGAAGAATTTGCTGACTGACACACCGACTTCGCGAGCAAGCCCGCTCCCACATTTTTAACCGTGTTTCAGCAGTTTCCAGTTCGGCCTAATGAAGTGACAGATGTAGCCGGCGGGGTCTAGAAGGCGCGCGCCGGATTCAAATCATTTCACCCCTGGCCAGGAATGCCGAGGCTGTTCGCCCCCAGGACTTGGCCCAATTCCTGCCTCCCCCAACCCCATCCAGTCGCTAC